>DASYXZ010000004.1:0-51003 GCA_035934315.1 Terriglobia bacterium
CCCGCAATTGGTCACTCTTACAGGGAGAGGCGTGTCCGCAGCCATCGTGACCTTCTCGCCAACCAGTCTGACTTTCGCCGGCAATCAAGTGGTCGGAACTTCGAGTGCGTCACAAACGGTGACTCTCACCAATACGGGCGCTGGGCCACTGGTGATCACCAGCATCGCAACGTCCAGCGCTGATTTTACCCAAACTAATAATTGCCCCCCAAGCCTGGCGGTGAGCGCCACTTGCACGATTACTGTCACGTTCACTCCCACGACTTCAGTGGGCGGAATCTCCGGAAGCTTGATCGTGACCGATGATGCCGCCGGGAGCCCGCATCAGGTTTCACTCTTCGGCACCAGCATCGCGCCCCAAATCAGCCTTTCAACGAGTTTCCTCAATTTCGATCCTCGGGCCGTGGGCACCGCTAGCACGCCGCAGACAGTCACTGTTACCAACTTCGGCCAGGCGCCGATGCATATCACCAGCATCGTTGCGTCGAGTGACGCCGCCGAGACGAGCGCCTGCCCCATTTCGCCGGCAGCCACGCTCGCGCCAAACGCCACTTGCACCATCAGTATTACGTTTACGCCCGCGGCGGTAGGGTCAAATACCGGAACCGTAACCATCAATTCAGACGCCTTCCAGTCTCCCGCGACCGTCATCAATCTTTCGGGCACCGGCTTTGTGGCCCGCCTCGTCCCACGAACCCTATCCTTTGTCGCGCAACCTCTGGGCACCACCAGCGCCATTCAGACCGCGGTTTTTCTTAATACCGGAGCTATGGCACTAAGCATCACCAGCATCACCATTAGTGGCACAGCCTTTGCCCTGGCCGGCAACACGTGTGGAACTTCGTTGGCTGGGGGCGCAAGCTGCATTATCAACATTACTTTTACCCCCACGGCGGTCGGAATCAGCGGCGGATTTTTAACGGTCGTGTCCAGCGCCCCTGACGGCCCGCTCAGCATGAACCTGCAGGGTACTGGCGTAACCCTGACTTTCTCCCCGCAGTCCTTGGGGCCTCTGGTGGGCATGTTATTTGATAATCAGGGCGTGGGAACCACCAGCGCCGCTCAAACCACCACGATGACCAATACGGCTGCGACGGCGGTAAGCATCACGGGCATTACCACCAGCGCTCCTTTTGCCGAGACCAACACCTGCGGCACGAGTCTGGCTGCGGGCGCAAGCTGCACCATCAGCGCGATGTTCTCGCCAATTTCCGCCGGCGGACAGTCGGGGAGCGTGTCCATCGCGTCAGGCGCGCCCGAAGGCACTTTGAATTTCCCGCTATACGGCGTGGGCGATGGCCTGCAACAGTCAACTCGCATTTTATTCTTCGGACCCGTGGCGGTCGGATCAACCAGCGCGGCTCAAACGGTTACGCTCACCAATACCGGGGCCAGCGCGGTCACCGTCACGACCATTGCGGCCACCGGCGATTTCGCCCAAACCAATACCTGCGGAGCGAGCATCGCCCCCAGCGCTAATTGCACGGTCAGCGTCACCTTTACACCCTCAGCCAGCGGAGCGCGAAGCAGCAACCTGAGCATCACCACCAGCGCTTCCGGCGCGCCGCAGCTTGTTGCCTTGTTCGGTAATACCAACATCTTGAATCTGCCGGGTTTCATGACCAATGTTTTCGGGCCGAATGATGACGCTTCGACGCCCATGGTCCCTCTGCCCTTCCCGGTAAATTTCTTCGGAAATCAGTACAACGGACTGTTCGTGAATAATAACGGCAACGTGACTTTCGATCAGACATTGGGGACATTCACACCCTTTGACCTGACCAGCACCGGCCAGGTGATCATCGCGCCTTTCTTTGCAGACGTGTATACAGCCACTTGGCCAATCTCAGGACTCGTTACCTTTGGGGCGGACACGGTGAACGGCCATGCGGCATTCGGGATCAACTACTTCAGGGTGAACTACTACGCTGCTTCCGACAAAATGAACACTTTCCAGCTCATCCTGATCAATCGCTCAGACAGGGCACCCGGCGATTTCGACGTCGAGTTTAACTACGGTAACATCGCATGGGAAACCGGGAGCGCGAGCGGTGGCACTGACGGGCTGGGCGGTAGCTCGGCGCGCGCCGGATTTTCAAATGGTACGGGCCAGCCGAACACGTTCTTTGAGCTTCCTGGCTCGGCCATCAACGGAGGGCTTCTCGACACCAACACCCAAACCGGTCTCATCCACAACAGCCTGAACTCCCCCATCCCAGGCGTTTACATATTTAACGTCCATGCTGGGGCCGTAGTACCGCCCGGGTTTGCGCTCTCGACAACCAGCTTGACATTCCCCACCACACCCGTTAATCAGTCTTCCAGCTCCATGCCGGTGACCGTGAGCAATACCGGGGGATCAAGTTTTGCGATTACTAACATTGCAACCTCCGCCGGTTTCTCCCAAACCAATAATTGTCCGGCGACGCTCGGACCCGGAGGCACGTGCACGGTCAACGTAGTCTTCACGCCCACGGCCACAGGCGCTCAAACGGGCACACTCACCTTCACGGACGGCGCTCCGGGCAGCCCGCAAACGGTCT
The DNA here is from genome assembly GCA_035934315.1 of Terriglobia bacterium. Taxonomy (GTDB): domain Bacteria; phylum Acidobacteriota; class Terriglobia; order UBA7540; family UBA7540; genus DASYXZ01. The sequence continues at coordinate 2,544 of DASYXZ010000004.1, forward strand.
CGCTGAGCGGCACAGGTGGGTCAACTGCCCAGCTCACTCTTTCAGCAACTTCGCTGGCGCTGCCGGACACGCACGTGAACCAGACGTGTACTCCTGGGACTGTAACGCTCACCAACAGCGGCACCGGCACACTGACCATTTCAAACATTTCCATCAGCGGCCCGTACACCCAGACCAACACTTGTCCGGCATCCCTGGCGGCGGGCGCCAGTTGCGCCGTCAGCGTGACTTTCACGCCCACGGTTGTCGGCAACGCGGAGGCTGGCACGCTCACCATCACCAGCAACGTCTCCAGCAGCCCGAACTCCGTGGCGTTAACGGGCAATGCCACGCCGGCATGCTTGTTGCTTCCTGCCGTGCAGACGGTCACGCTCTTGCGCGGCACGGACTCCACCACTTTCAGCCTCACCCACCAGACGCAAGGTGGCGATGCCGAAACTCCCATTCAATTGACCTGCACCAATCAGGCTCCGGCGACTTGCGCTTTTAACCCGGACGCCATTGGAGCCATGGGGGTCACCACTTTGACCCTGAGCAACTTGAAGGCAATCACCGCCGATACTTTGCTATTCCAAACCCACGGTGATGCCACGCTGGATCATCACACCACCGGCCTGTCCGTGCTGTTCTCGGATTTCCTGATCGCCTCCGCGCCCATCACGGGAACCATCACGGCCGGGCAGACGGCCAGCTACACCATGGCCATAGAACCGCAGAACGGATTGCAGGGAACCGTATCCTTCAATTGCACGGGAGCACCCACGGGCGCCACCTGCGCCGTAACGCCTGCCGCTGTCACACTGAGCGGGACGGGCACGCAGAATGTGACGGTGAGCGTTACCACCACCGCGCGCTCGTTCGCGGCACCGCGAAACACGTGGCGAGTGTTGCCGCCCGGAAGCCGTCAGATCGGTCTGACACTCCTGGCGTTGCTCGCGCTTCTGGCAGGCCTGGCATTTTGTAGCGCCGGTGTCTCACCGGCGGATCGCGGCTCAGAGAGCCGCGCTACAACGGGCGCTTCAAACCGCTTGCGTCTGGCGACGATGGGCCTGGGAGTGATGCTCGCGGTCGTGCTCACGTGGGCGGCTTGCGGAGGCGGTGGTTCAATGGCGCCCATGTCGCAGAATGCCCTGGCAACGCCGGCGGGCACTTACAACCTGACCGTGACGGGAACATATAGTGCAGCAGGTACCAGCACGCAGATTGTCCACAACACGACCGTGACGTTGACGGTGCACTGAAAATTGAATTGGCATTGAAAGAACAATCTCCGCGTGACAAAACACCCGGAGATCCGATCCGAAGGGCGGAGGTTGAATATGAGTAAGCGACGATACTTGGGAATCCTGGTTGGGATGATTTTTATCCTCGCAGCCAATGGTTTTGGGGCGGGCAAATTAACGCGCCCTGAAGTGGCCGGTTCCATCTCAGGAATCAAGGGAACTGTCCGGGTAAACCATCTTCCCGTCCTTCCCAGCCAGGCCATCTTTACCGGCGACATCGTCTCGACGGGTGACACCTCCGGAGCTTTCCTGAACCTTCGCGGAACGGTCGCCATCCTGGTGGCCAACAGTGAAATGTCTATCTCGGGCTCGGGAGAGTCACCCGCCCTGACTCTTATGAAGGGCGCTCTTGAGATTCGGAGCGGCAAGTTGCAACCCGCCCTCGTCTACGTCCCGGGAGGTTCGGTGATCGTGAAAAACGATGGCGACTTCCCCAGCATTTGCAGAATAGCTTCCGCGGGCAGGTCCGCCTTCGTCATCGCGGATCGTGGTCATGTGGAAATTCACGGCGCCGGAGCGCCCACCATTCTCGCGCCTGGCAAATCCATCCATATGGAGGCAGGAATGCCGCAGGCGGGCGGCGGCGCACAGGTGGCGGGCAAAGTGGCAGTGGCCATCCCAAGGGAAGTGGTGCAACGCGGCGGCAAAGGAACTAATATCCCCCTGAGCTTGTCCGACACTGTCAACTGGATGGACGTTGTACAGACGATAGGTAATGGCCGCACCCGCATTGCGCTCCTCGATGGCTCCTTCCTGAATATAGGCGCGCGCTCCACTATGCGTATCCTCCAGCATGACGCTGCCTCCCAGCAAACCGAGGTTGAATTAACCCTGGGGCACATGCGCGGCGAGGTGGTGAAATTAACCAGGAGCGGAGCTAAATTTGAGACTCGAACGCCTACCGCCGTCATCGGGGTGGTGGGAACTATCTTCATGGTCCAAGCCACACCGACGTTGACGCGCGTCTGGAGCGTGAAGGATGATGTGACGGTGCGCAACATCAATCCGAACGTCGCGGGAACGGTCACCTTGCACACTGGTCAATTCACGACGGTGCGATTTGGGCTGCCGCCCGGCGCTCCCACCCAGGTTTCCGTGGACCAGATGCAGGACGAAGTAAAGAACACGAATGCCGGGCCCGGCGGGCCGGCGGGAACTACGGGGGCGGCGAGTGCAGGCCAGGGAGGAACCAGCAACCAGGCTGGGACGCTGGCTAACATTGCCAACAGCGGGGCGCCCGGTGTGGTTAATGTGGCGGTGGCAGGCACATCTGCGGCGCTGGGAGGAGTCGCCGTTCAGCAGGTGACGACCGCCAGCAGTAACAATCAAGCCACCGACAGATCGCTTTCAGCCGCGGCAGCAGCAGACAGTCAGGCCGCCGCGTCAACCAACAGCGCGTTGACCGCGGCCAACTCCGCGCAGTCTGCTACTCAGCAGGCCGCGAGCATTTCCCAAACCACGGCGACGACAGTGAATAACGTTATACAAGGCTGCGGCTGCGTTTCCCCTACCGTCCCTTAGTGCATGATGGCGATTGCATGCCGGTTATACTTGCTTGAGGCATGGTGGCGGGCTGTAGCAAACCAATCAAAACCTTCCTGTGGAATCATCCATTCATTCCCGCCTTGGGGGATTCACCCCCGGGTTTGTGATATCCTTGGCTCCAATTCGATTGTTGGGCGGACGCGGAGGCGTGAACCTCCGCCAGCTCGGGGTGAGTGATGAAGCGTCTGATCGCACAAGCCGCATCGTGGCTGTGGCGATTTGTCTGGCGTTATCGAGCCGGTTTAATCATCAGTTCGGGCGTGTGTTTGCTCAGCCTCGGCTTGTATTTCCCCCTCTATTTTGTTCCGCATCCCAATCCCTTGCTTCGCTTCCTTTATGACATTGAGCTGAAGACGCTCGATATGCGCTTTCGTCTCCGCGGCAAGCGCGCGCCCACTTCTCCCATTGTGATTGTGACCATTGACCAGAAGAGTCAGGATGTGCTTGGGCATTGGCCATTCCCCAGGAGCCGTTTCGCTGAGGCCGTTGATGTTCTCAAAAGCGCCGGTGCAAAAGTGGTGGCCTTTGACGTCACTTTTCCTCAACCGGATGAGAACTCCGCCTTGCAGACCCTCCGTCAGGTTCGAAAGGATTACCGTTCCAGCCCGCGGGAAAGTTCCGCTTTCGCGACAGAATTGAAAACCCTGGAGGCAGGCGCCGACAATGACCAGATATTTGCCGACGCGCTTTCCCGCTACGATAACGCAGTCCTCGGTTATTATCTGCTGTTCACCAAAGAAGAAATAAAAACAGAGAATCAGAAACGGGTGAACGACTTTGTGAATTACCTCTCGTTCCAGGCCTATCCCCAGATCATCCACGCTGAATACGGAAAATTTTTTGATTGCGGATACTGCGAGGCTCTGGGAGTGGAGCCCAATCTGCCCAAACTCGCCCAGTTCGCAAAGAACTTCGGCTTTTTCAATGTGGTTCCCGATTCCGACGGCGTGGTTCGCCGCGAACCGGTGATCATCCGTTTCCAAAATAGTTACTATCCTTCGCTGGACGTTGCCACTGTCTTCGCCTACACCAACCATCCTCTCGATCAAGTGGCGGTCATCTTCAACCCGAACGGCCTGGAGCGAATCGATTTTGGTTCCATCGCGATCCCCACCGACCCGGATGGGAACGTACAAATCGACTTTCACGGTCCGTCCAATACATATCCGTGGTATTCATTGTCCGATGTTGTAGGGGGCAAGCTGCCGGATGGTGAAGACTTGAAGGCGGCCTTTCGCGACAAAATTGTTCTGATCGGTCCCACGGCGACAGGTATTGGAGACACCCGGCCCACTCCTTTTGATTCGGTTTTTCCCGGCGTGGAGGTGCACGCCAACTTCATCGATAATTTGCTCACCGGTCACTTTATCCAGCGGGGTCTGCGCGAGAACCTGATCGATATCGGTTTTATCCTGCTTTTCAGCCTGGGGGCGGGCGTGCTGCTGAGTGTGGCGCGTGCCACGCGCGCCACCGCGATCGTCGTGATCCTCCTGGGATTTTTTCTGTGGCTGGCGTATTACCTTTTTGCGTCGCGACGCATCTGGATCGCCGCCTTCCTCCCCACCGCCACGCTCGCTCTGGATTACGTGGGGATCGTCAGCTATCGTTTCTTCTTTGAGGAGCGGGAAAAGAAGAAGGTGCGCGCCACCTTTATACAATACTTGGCGCCCGGCGTCGTGGACCGTTTGCTCGAGCACCCCGAACTGCTGCGTTTGGGGGGAGAGGAAAAGGAACTCACCGCAATGTTCAGCGATATCCGCGGCTTTACCGCTATTTCCGAGGGCCTCAGCCCGGGCGCGCTCGTCGAACTCCTGAATGAATACCTTTCCGAGATGACCGAAATAATTTTCCGAAACTGGGGAACTCTCGACAAGTATATCGGTGATGCCATCATGGCGTTTTGGGGAGCGCCTTATCCCCAAACTGACCATCCCGAGCGGGCTTGCCGGGCGGCGCTCGAAATGGTCACCGCCTTGAAAAAACTTCAACAGCGTTGGGAGGCTCAGGGACGGGCGCAAATCAATATTGGCGTCGGCATCAACACGGGTCCAATGATCTTCGGCAATATGGGTTCGAAAAATCGCAAGAACATCACCATCATGGGCGACAACGTCAATCTTGCTTCGCGCCTGGAAGGCATCAATAAAGAATTCGGAACCCGGCTGATTATCAGCGAGAGTACGTGCCACGCGGCCGGCCACATTCTGGTGGTCCGGGAGCTTGATTTGATCAGGGTGAAGGGAAAAATGAAGCCGGTGAGAATTTATGAGCTTCTTGCCCTGAGTGAAGAGCGTGAAAAGTTTCGCGATTTAGTGGATCGCTTCCACCAGGGTCTGGAAAATTATCGTGGCGGCCAGTGGGAAACGGCTACGGAGATTTTTGAAAAATTGGCTCAGGATTATCCAGACGACAAGCCCAGCCGCGTTTTTCTGGACCGTTGCCGTCACCTGATGGGCCAGCCGCCTGCAGGCGTGTGGGACGGCGTCTTCACCATGACGCATAAATGAGTCTTTGAGGCCTTGTCCGGAATCCTCGAGAATTTACGGTTTGCACTCGCGCACTCCCAAGGTGATTGCGATTCCGCTGGCCACGCCCGCCGCCCCGGAAAATGAAAAACCGGGCAGGGGACGATTTCCTTAACCTTCGTCCACTGCCCGGCAATTGACCCAAACACCCGACCGTCAATTTATTTGTCCACTTGCAAATTATTGGTCACCGAAAACACTCCGGGCACTCCGTTGGCCTGAATGCCGGCCAGGGTCTTGTCCATCTTGTTCGCCACCGCGCCCACCAGGGTTACGTTCCCGTTCTTCACGATGATGTGAATGGACGGCACGGCCTGAAGCGCATATCGGTCCAACCCCTGATGCCAGTAGATGGCTCGATACTCGGCCAAACGAGTCCGATCGTCGAAACCCGATACGGGCAGCACTTCAATGTTGTTCACCACGCGCTGCACTCCTTCGATATGTTTCACCGCGGCTTCGGCATCCGACTTCAGCGTGGGTTGCACGACCTGGCCCATTAATTCCACCTGGTTTCCCTGCACCTTGTACGACAGGTTGTCAAACACCGTGTAGTAAGGAAGCATTCGTAATTGGTGCAGCACTTCGCGTTGAATTCGATCCTCGCCTGGGACCCATACCCGAGTAGTACCCCGTCCCACTTGATTTTCCTTGCCTTCTTTCCCCCATGCCATCTGAGTAATCGCACCAATGAGGCCCAAAAGGACCAGCATCGATGCCATTCCGCGCTTAAAAATGTTCCTCATGGCTCCTCCTCCTGCACTTCAGGCTGGCCTGATTCCAAACATTTCTTCGCGGCCAGCGTTCATTCATAATATTAGATGCCTTTAACTGCCTAAAAATAGCCTGCAGTTCCAAACCCAATCTTAAGCTATTGATTGTATGAAGGTTAGACCGGGGGCGTGCAGGAGCTTGAAAATTGCGCGATGGCGCTTTGCCTGCCTATTAGATTATACGAGTCACGGGATTATTTAAAAAAGCAATAGAGGCAGGCTTGAACTCCCGCCCTTCAAAAGTCTGAATAAAAACTGGCCGGCCCATCAGCGGGCCGGCCTGCTTACTTTTTCCATTTCAACTTATTTTACCTGAGCGTTCCCCTGGGCGGCTACACGGAATTCCAGGCGCGTTCCCGAATCAAGCCGCAAATTACCCTGACGCGTGCTGAGCGCAGAAGCCAGTCCCGCCGAACTATCCGCTTGCGCTCCGGAGTTGATATGAATCATCTTTGCCGGAGTCGATAGCCCGGCCCGAGTGGCGCTGCTCACCGTGGTCTGCGCGGCGCCGCCGACAGTGCCACCTAAGTTCCCTGCCGTTGAGCCCACCGCGCCCACGGTTGACCCAACGCCGGCGGTCGCCCCACCCAGTAATCCTCCACCGCCACCGCTGCGGCGTCCACCCCCACCCACCATCGGCCCCGAATCCGGCTCCATCATGGGCATAGCGTCATTGGACGCACTCCCCATCCCGGGTGTTGAAAGCACGGCGCTGACCACAGCATTTAATTGGGTGGTCGATTCCCCGCTAACCAGGCGATCGAAGTTAACCGTCATCTGCGATCCTTCGTGGGCATTCGCAGCAGATCGCACGTTGGTAACGTGACCCATCAAACGGTCTCCTTTGCGAACCACCACTTTGCCGTTCTGTTTTATGTTCTGGGTCACGCGAGCCACCACTTCGTCACCGGGCTTCGCCGTCTTTGCGTCCACGGCGGATTCAAGTTGGGCGGAAAGCTTCGTCCCCGCTCGAACGCTGCCTGCGTCATTCGAGGACGACCGTTTTCCCCGGCCGAAGCCGAATGGGACCGTGGCAAGTATTAATATCAATGCTAAAAATGACCAGATGATGTTTCGTTTTAACAATGTGTGCCTCCTTATTTTTAGGTTTCCTACCTATAAAAATTCCCGCCTTGTAAAGTTTCTAAAGACTACCGCTTTTGCGGCAGTCCCTGGCGGCCCGGCGCCGCTCAAAACTTCCTGAATTCCAAATCAGCATTTCATTTTTTTTGATGCAAATCTTGGGCCAAAAGACTCGCGATGTAAATCATTGAAAATATAACTGTTGTGCCTTTGAAACCAGGGCCGACAGGCCTGTTTTTGCAGGAGACGATGTAATTTCTTCCTCATTTTATCGCGTGTGCGAACCTCGAAAATCGGCTTTTCCAGTTCTTCGCAACAAGGATTTGAAATCGCCGCCGCGCAATCATCGCGACTTGGCGGGATAAACCCGACCGTACCTCGATGAGCCGACAGGCGTCATAAACCCAATTTTCACACAAACTTCCGAAGATGCCGTTCTCCAGGCACCCCTTTTACCGCGACCGCATCTAACCACTCGTAAAGGCCGCTGGGTGGGGATGCATAGCTATAAATCCAGCCGCTCAACGCAAGCCGATATGCCGGCGATTGTTGGGTTGAAGGAGGGAGCCATGTTTAAACTATCAAGGTACATGGGACTAAGTATCGCAATTATTCTGTCATTAAGCGCGGCGGCCATGGCGCGCGAGCGTAATTCCTCGTACAACGCCAGGCAGTACGCGTATCAGGCGGGTTACCAGGACGGAGTCCGTTATGGCGAAGACGCCCGCGCTCAGGGCTATCGATATGATTACCGAAGCGAGGATTATCGTCGCGCGGATCGCGGCTACGTTCCTTCCATGGGCGAGCATGATGATTTCCAGAAAAGTTATCGCAACGGCTACAAGACAGGCTACAACGACGGCTTTAACGGGCGGCGTAATTCCCAGTACTACGGATACGGCCAAGGGCCAGGGAATTATGGCTACGACCCTAATTCCCGCGATCCGCGCAACGGCCCTTATCGCGACAATGGCAACGGCTATGAGAACGGCTATGGCAATGGCCGATATGGCTTCAACGTGGGCGCCCGGGACTTTGGCTATCGCGATGGTACGATAATGGGTGAGAAAGACCGGCGAAATGGGAAAGATTTTCGTCCTGAGAAAAATGAGAGCTACGAACACGCTGACCACGGATATCGCAGGGAATTCGGCAACAAGAACTACTACAAAGCAGAGTACCGTCGGGCGTTCCTGCAGGGTTATGAGGAAGCGTACGGGCGTTGAACATTGCCCAAAGGTTCACGACTCGCGGCGCGTGCGACAGCTACTTTAAAACCTCGGCCGCCTTTTCAACTTGCTGGTTGCGATGCCGCTTGGGCCGCTTGTTGGCCTGAAGGATTTTTTTGCGCAGGCGAATGGAAGCGGGCGTCACTTCCACAAACTCATCGTCAGAGATGAACTCGATGGCCTGTTCGAGACTCAACGGGCGGAAAGGCACCAGGCGAATCGCTTCATCGGCGACCGAAGCGCGCATGTTGGTCTGCTTTTTTTCCTTCACCGCATTCACATCCATATCGTCCCAGCGCGCGCTCTCGCCCACCACCATCCCTTCGTAAACTTCCGTCCCGGGGCCAACGAAAAGCTCGCCGCGTTCCTGCAGATTCCAAAGCGCGAAGGCCGTCGCCTTGCCCGCGCGGTCCGCCACCAGAGCGCCTGTCAAGCGCGCGGGAATTTCTCCCTGCCAGTCGATGTAACCGTCGAACAACGTGTTGACGATCGCGGTGCCGCGCGTATCCTGCATGATTTCGCTGCGCAGCCCGATGAGTCCGCGCGATGGAATGGAAAATTCCAGGCGCACGCGCCCGCTGCCCTTGGCGCTGCCCTGGTTCACCAGTTTGGTGTTGATGCCGCGGCGGCTGCCGATTTTTTGCATCAGCACGCCCACAAAATCCGCCGGACAATCAATGATCAATTGCTCCAGCGGTTCTTCCAGCTTGCCGCCATTCACGCGGCGGGTCACGATCTCGGGCTTCCCCACCATCAGCTCATAACCTTCGCGGCGCATCATCTCAATCAGGATGGCGAGTTGAAGCTCGCCCCGCCCCATCACCTTAAACGACTCCGTGCTTTCCATCGGCTCAACGCGAATGGAAACGTTGGTCAGCAGCTCTTTGTCCAGCCGCTCTCGCAGGTGGCGCGAGGTGACAAAGTTTCCCTCTTTGCCGGAAAAAGGCGAGGTGTTGATGGTGAAAATCATGGAAATGGTGGGCTCATCAATGGGAATGTTTCCCAGAGCCAGCGGCGCTTCCGCGCTGGTCACCGTTTCACCGATGGTGATGCCCTCCACGCCGGCAATGGCCACAATTTCCCCGGCGCTTGCGCTTGCCAGGTCGATCCGTTCGAGACCTTCGAAGCCATAAAGTTTGGTGATGCGCGTCTTCTGCAGCGTGCCATCCAATTTCGCGATGGCCACCTCGTCGCCGCGTTTCAGGGTTCCTGAAAAAATGCGTCCTATCGCCAACCGCCCGTGATATTCGCTGTAATCAAGATTCGCCACCAGCAATTGCAGCGTGGCAGCGGGATCGCCGGGCGCGGCCGGAATACTCTCCACAATCGCTTCAAAGAGTGGTTGCAGATTTTCGGAAGAATCCTCCATTGATTTTTTGGCGATGCCCTGCCGGGCGTTGGTAAAAAGAATGGGGAAATCGATTTGTTCTTCCTCGGCGCCCAGCTCAATAAAGAGGTCGTAGATTTCGTTAACCACTTCCTGCACGCGAGCGTCCGCGCGATCGATCTTGTTCACCACCACGATGGGCGGCAGCTTGGCTTCGAGCGCTTTGCGCAACACATAGCGCGTCTGGGGCAGAGGGCCTTCGCTGGCGTCCACCAGCAGCAGAACGCCGTCCACAAGTTTCAGCGCGCGTTCGACTTCACCGCCGAAATCGCTGTGGCCGGGCGTGTCCACAATATTGATCTTCACGCCCTGATAAAAAATGGCGGTGTTCTTGGCCAGGATGGTGATGCCGCGCTCGCGCTCCAGCTCATTGGAGTCCATCACGCGCTCCACGTGAGCCTCATTGGCTTTGAAAATTCCGCTCTGCCAGAGCATGCCGTCAACCAGCGTCGTTTTTCCATGATCAACGTGGGCGATAATCGCCACGTTGCGAATCGATTCGTTCAAAATAAACCTCTCTGCGCCGAATTCTCCGTGCAGGTTGTCTAAGGAGATGATCCAGGACGTCCGGCGGGTGGCGTCAAAAACGTTGGATACCCAAAAATCGATTATAACCCGGAACGCGTAATCTGCATAGCCACTCCGGGAATTGGTGGTGGTATCATTTGGAATCAAATCCCATTCGAAGCACCGTTCATTCCCGCTGGAGCCAGCCCACTGGATTCCTTCCGCGCCTTCGGGACGGGAATGACCAGGGGGTGGGAATGACCGCACATCGGAACTCCCGTGTCTCGCAAATGACATCACTACCCGGGAAATTCGTGAAACCGCTCCCGCCAATTATTTGTCAGCGATAATCACCTGCTCGTATGTAGGCGGAAGCTGGTGAAGCTCACTGTGGGAGAAGCCGGCGCTCGCAAATATCCGCTGGTACTCGGAAAAAGTGTAGGCGTCTCCGCTGGGCGTTCCACCCAGCATCATCAAACTAAATGCCGCGGCATTGGGCGGTGAGACGCGATCTTCATTGGGTATAAAATCGAGTGCCACCGCTTCCCCTCCGGCGGCCAGCGCGGTGTGAACTTTCTTCAGCAGTTTTTCGCAGGTCGGCGGGTCAAAGTGATGGAGGATATTGGTGAGCAGTACGAGGTTATAACCGGTTCCATAATCCACATCAAACGCGCTGCCGGGAATCGTCCTGTACCGGCTCTCCACTCCAGCTTTCTTCGCGTTTTCCTTGGCCACTTCCAAAACGTTGGGCCAATCCACTGCCACAACTTCCACGTTCGGATTGTGCCTGGCCAGCGTGATGCCAAAAATACCATGACCGGCAGCGATATCCAACACTTTCATTTTCCGTCCGTCATCGACGGCCAACAGCTTGGCGATGCACTCCGCCGGAAGAGTCATCAAGGGGGCCATGGAGTGAGCAAATTCAACCCAGATGGGGTTATGGGGAGCCATGTGCCCATCTCCCTCCAGGATTGTGCCGCCTTTTCGGACCGATGCGGCAATATCTTTGAACCCGTCGGTCATCATGGGCGACCCAAGAAACTTTGTCGCTGCGCCGATGTAAGCGGGAGACCGCCGGTCGAGGAACACCGCGGTATCAGGCGTGAGGCCATAGCGATTTCCCTCCTTGGTTAGAAATCCGATGATCACCAGATAGTCACAGAGGATGCGCGTGCCTCGCTCGGAGGCGGCGCAGCGCTTGGCCGCAGCCTGAGCTGTGTTTGCTCCTTCCCCGATGGCGGTAAATAAATCAAGGTCAAGGGCGCCCTTTAAAGCGGCGGTGCGCTGGTAGGCGTTCACGGTTTCAAAAAAGAGTGCTGGTGTAGGTTGCGATGCTGCAGATGCTTGCTGAGCCATGTAAAACCTCCAGAGGATTTGTTTTACCCGAGGGTGCTTTGTACTCGGGGTACACCAACGAGCCAAGAACTCTTCGCATTTAGACCATTAATAAATCGGTGCGTTGAATTGCAGGGCCATCAGGGCAAAAGAACCAGCAATGATGACGACGGAAAGTATTGCCAACGCATTCCACAAATTTTCTCCGGCGCGCGTGTCCGGCTCGCCTTCGGGGATGAGATAGCCGAGCGCGAGTCCAGAAATCAGGCCCCCGATGTGCGCGGCGTTGTCCACGCCCATCCCCAGGAGACCAAAAATGGCGATGTAAATTACCCAGCGCCAAAGCTGTCCACGATACTCTTTCCCCATACTGCCGTGGTGGAAACTTACTCCAATCAGGACCCCAATCAAGCCAAGAATCGCTCCCGATGCTCCGATGGAAAGCCCGGGACTCCACCAAAGACTCACGATGAATCCCAAAACACCTGTTACCAGGTAAATGAAAATGAATTTTTGGGTTGTGAAAAGCGATTCCACCGCCGGACCCAAATCAAAAAGACACCAGAGATTAAAACCAATGTGAATCAGACTGGCGTGAAGAAAAACCGCTGTGACCAGCCGCCACCACTCGCCCGCAAATATCAGCGGACCAAACTTCCCCCCCAGGCGAATTAAAACGGGATAATCAACGCCCCCCCATGCCGGCGCCGCTGTGAGTTGGGCGGAAGCCGCCTCCTGCGTTAGATACCAAGCCACCCCATAGAACGCGATATTGGCAGCCACCAGTGCTGAGGTGGCCGTGCTCGGAACCGGAATCAAGCCACCCATCACACGGCCGGGGGCCGTGCCTTCGCGCGCCCGCGGCGCCTTGAGCGAAACCCCGCAATGGGGACAACGGGCGGCGTTCCGCTCAATCAGGGCACGGCACGCCGGGCACATGCGGAGCGAGGTATCGAAAGAAGGCTCCTTCGACATAAAAGTGGAGCGGACAGCCGATTTCAGTTTTTCCAATTTAAATCTGAGTCGTGGAGACAGTCCCATAGTGTTTCGAACCGTGGAGCGGGAAAAAGTAGAATCCCAATTATAGCCCAGACCGGCGTTGAGCCCCAGTGATTTCATTTGTGTCCGAGGCACTCAGTTGAATAGAATAGCTGCGAAGTGAAAGGAGCGAGCACCATGAAGTTCGAAGAGGCGGGCAAGACCATCGACGCGGAAATTGCAAAGCTGGTGGAATTTCTCGACAAGAAAGTGAAACCCTCGACCAAACAGGAAATGGCGCAACTGTTAAAGAAGGCTTCGCAACGGCTGTCGAAACTGGCGGAAAACCTGGAAAAGGCATCGCGTTGAAACTGTGATCAAATTGTTTCTTGTGAAATTCCATCGCCTCGATCGCGCGAAGGCCGCCGTCTCCGGCCTGGCATTCTCTCTCGTGCTCTTTTCCTCCGGCTGTCTTTTCCACCATCATCGACGCGCCATAACTTCCATCCAGCCGCCCCCGCCTTCCGCTTCCCCTGCCGCGAGCCGGCCATCACAACCCGCCCGGGCGCGCGCCAAACCCGCTGTTGCCCCCGCTCCCATTATTCAGGGTGAGGAAGGAATCGCTTCCTGGTACGGCCGTCCTTATCACGGCAGGAAAACGGCGAGCGGCGAAACCTATAATATGTATGGCATCTCGGCGGCACATCGCACGCTTCCCTTCGGGACCAGGGTGCTGGTGCATGATCTGGATAACGGGCTGGATGTGGAGGTGCCCATCAACGACCGCGGTCCATTTGTCGAAGGACGCATCATCGATCTTTCTTATGGCGCGGCCAAAGTTATCCATTTGGATGTTGCCGGAGTGGCTCACGTGAGATTGCAGATTCTCGGTTACGGATACGCGGAGAGTGCTGTCCCGCCCCCGGGGATTTTTGCCGTCCAGGTGGGCGCATTCAGAGACCCGAAAAACGCGGAAAGATTGAAAGCGCGTATCGAGACCCAATATAACCCGGTCATCATCCAGAGTTTTGACCGCGGCGACGGCATGTTCCATCGCGTCCGCGTGGGACATGAAAGCACTGAGGCCGCAGCACAGGAACTGGCGCGCCGGCTCCGCGAAGATAAATTTGCGGATCAAACTTTCGTGATCCGGATGAATTAAGACCTGCAAGAATTCGGGAGGTGCACTTGGAAGATTGTGTTTTTTGTCGCATCATCAGCCATCAGACGCCGGCAAAAATCGTTTTCGAAAACGACTCCATACTGGCCTTTGAAGATCTGAACCCCCAGGCTCCGGTTCATCTTCTGGTTGTTCCGCGCAAGCATTTGCCCTCGCTCAAAGAAGCCCGGGCTGAAGATGGCCCTCTCGTAGGAAACCTTTTTATTGTCGCCGCCCAATTGGCTCGCGAGCGTCAAATTAACGCGAACGGTTACCGGTTGGTTGTCAATAATGGAATGTGGGCGGGCCAAACTGTTTTCCATTTGCACGTTCACGTTTTGGGCGGACGAGTGTTCCATTGGCCGCCGGGGTAAAGTAGAAGGCAGGAGGCAGAACGCAGTTTAATTGAATTAAGTTTTTTCGGGAAAGGAAAGATTGTTCGGCTTTCTGCTTACCGAACAACGGCGAGTACGTTTTCGTCATCGATCACCACGCGCGTGGGCTTGCCCGTTGTGCTGAACTTGAAATGGCCGCCCGCGCTGGTCACGGCCACCAACCCAAGCGTCACTCTCTTTTCCCGCCTATAGATTGCGACCACGGGCACAAGCATTTCGAAATCCGCCCCCACCGCACTCTGTTCTATGGCGCCCGTGGTCATAAATCTATCCGCCCTCAAACGCCGGGTGGTCGAGTGCAAGTTATACTCGGGGATTCCGGTTCCATAAACCCAGTCAGCAAAAAACCAATCGAGGCGATGGTTATGGTCAAGGTCCATCGCCGGCGTCATATATTTCCCCGCATGGCGGATAAAATCCTCCGTGGACGGGTTGGCGCCTTGATACGCCGCGACAAATTCACGAAGCATTTTGAAGAATCGCTCATCGGAACCCGTTTTGGGATCCGTCATCAAAACGTGCAACATGTGGATGACCCAGCATGATTTCTTGTACACAATGTTGTTATAACCATCGGGGTTCATAGAATTCGACAGGCGCCGGCCCAGCCATATCGGCCCACCCGACTCAATACTTCTCCCCTCAGGTGTCTTTGCCATCAGATCGTGCTTGTAGCTGCGGAGAAGTTCGTGCGCCTTCCGCCCGCCATCTTTTTCCTGGGTCAGGTAAAGCAAGGCGGCGTAACTTGCAAACCCTTCGGAGAGCCACTGGTCATGCTCAGTTTTCCAGCCCACCTCATTGCCCCACCACTGGTGAGCGATTTCATGCGCGACCAGGACCTGCTCTCCGAGTTCCCCCGGTTTCCCACCCAGCCCCATTTCCACGCGCTCAGACATTGGGAGGAAGGACAGGGTGGGCAGATAAACCAGTTCCGGCCAGCCCTGGCCAAAACTCCCGGGAATCTGCGCGATGGCCAGGCGCGTGTAAGGAAAGGGACCGAAGAGGGTCTCAAAGTACTTGATGGCGCTCGAAGCGCTTTCCGCCACACGATCGAGCAGCGCGGAGGGATCGAGGGGAATTACCTGTTTTTCAACAGGGGCGATGGAGACTCGATCGGTCCGCGGTAAAAACAGCGGATCAACAGGGGATTGGGCTGCAATATGACGCCTCTCCAGCGCAGCTTCCGCTTCCGGCGTGGCATAAACCTCAATAGCGATTTTTCCCGCCCGCAGTTGACGGGAATCGTAAGCGCCCAGATTGAATCCGGCAATGGGGAATGCGCCGTCGGAAATCCACCGGCTGTGTTTCCATCCTTGGGATGAACTCTCCTCCACGCGCTTTCCCGTGGCCACCAGCGTCAGGCGGTCGGGATAATGAAAAGTCAAATCGTAAGGGGCGCGTGTGAGGGCTCCAAGATTAGGGTACCAACTGCTGCGCGACCCCACATAAAGGACTCCGTTACCCACATCCGTTATCACTTTGCCTTGATAGGTAAAATTCAGCGTAAACCGCGAACCTGAACGCTGAGGCGAAGGAAGCGCTACAGCGAACCAGTTACCACCGCCCTCCAACATGGCCGGATTATCGGGCGGCGGCCCTTGGAAAATCTCAAGCTTTTGCCCCAGTTCGTCGCGAACCTCGGAGACTCTGAGTCGGCTCGAAAGCTGGAAAATTAAGATGCGGTCCACACTTGACCGGGATTCCATTCGCAACTCAGCATGACCTTCCACAGTATTATCGACATTGATGCGAGTATCGATTTTATATAAACTCACCCGGACGGGCTCCATCTCCCATGATGCGCTGCGAGCCTCGGACCGCCGGCTTGGGAACGAACACCAGACGTCCGGGAATAAAGTCGCGTGGCTTATTCGAGAAGCGCCAACGCTCACAGATTCCGGGGCGCGCTCATCCACATCCACGGAAAAGACGCCCAGGTTAACGCCCTGCACCTGGGCGTGAAAATACGGGCGCTCTCGGTCGCCCAGCAGGTCCTGGAGGATTCGCACAGAAAAGTCAGGATTCAGGCGATGCACAAGCGGGTTCCACAGCTCGGCAAAGCCCGTGGGCTGCTCGAGATCTCGAGGGTCCGGAGGGCGCGCCAGGGCCAATAATTCCTTTGCGGTTGCGTCAGTAAAACGAAGATAGGCAAAGGTAAAGTTTTCTTCCAGCACCGGAGATTGAGTAAATTGAGCCAGACTTTCTTTTTCAGTGGCGTTGGGTGGAATCAACAAGACTTCGCCTTCGCCGGAGAAGAAAGCTCCGGTGGTCTCGCCGCCCACCTTGCCCAAAAAACCGATGAAACCCTGATTAAAATAAATGTTCACGCAGTCACGCCTGATTTGGGCGCCACGTAAAACATAAATCTGCGCAGGATTAATGGACAGGTTGTTGAGTTGATCGAAAATTTCGCGCGGGCTCAGCTTCTTCGATGCCTGGGACTGTTGCGCCATACCCGGCCGGCCGCACAAGAGGAGCACGGCCCAAAAACACGCGAGTGTCATTCGGCTGCGAAGCCACATGAGTTTCACTTTACCCGTCTGCGAAGGATTGTCAACCCAATGGCGTCTTGCAGGCGCTCGACCCGCCGTCACAAGCTGGTGTATCATTTCAATCAAGATGCTGATTCATTCGCGTTTCCGTGTCGCGTCGAAAGTTTGCGTGCGAAAAGCGCGAAGAGCGGGGTTCCACCTCGCATGGATTCTGCTGGCCGTCGCGTCCAATCTTTCTCCCGCCCTGGCAGACGTCATCTACCTGAAGAACGGCCATCAAATAATCGCCAAGGTGTTAAGCGAGGGTGCCAAGCAGGTGGTCTACGAAAGTGGGGGAGGCGAGATTTCAATTCCCCGCTCGCTCGTGGATCACATTGTCAAAGGTTCTGTTGATTTAGACACCGCGCCTCCGGCGGAGGCTCCCCGTCATGCCATTCCGGCCATTGACTTGCCGTTGCCCGCCGCGGACGCCGCCCAGCCGGCTTTGGCAGACCCTTCCGAAGTTATCACGGACAGCGCCATTGACCCGGCCCGGCTCCAGCATCTCGACGATGAGATGCTCCGAAGCCCCAACTTTGAAACCCGGAGCCGTCTGGTGCATGGCTATCACAACGCCGCGATTTATCTGACACAGCAGGGTAATCCCGAAGCGGCAATCGATTTGTATCGACATGCCCTTAAATTCGTCTCTGACGACCTGGCTCTCACGCTTGGCCTTTCTTATCTGCTGGTGAAGCAAACCCATTACAATGGAGCGATTGAGTTATTGCTTCCTGCGGCCGTTGAATATCCGAAGTCCGCCGACATTCCCATGCTGCTCGGGTCAGCCTACTACTCCTCTGAAAATCTTGACCGCGCCATTGAGCAATGGAAAAAGGCTTTGGCCCTTCAGGACAGCCAACCCCTGCGCGAAGCGCTGACAAAGGCGGAGAAGGAAAAAGAAACGGCGAGCTCTTACGAGGAAATCGAAAGCACGCACTTCCTTCTACGCTACGACGGAACCGAAGCCAAAGGACTCGGCAAAGAGATTCTGGGCACGCTTGAAGCGTCCTTTCGCGACCTGCAGCTTGACCTGGATTATTATCCCCGCGAGACCATTGTTGTTTTGGTTTATTCAAAAGATGCGTTTCGCGATGTCACGCGTTCCCCAACCTGGGTGGGCGCGTTGAACGACGGAAAAATTCGCGTCCCCGTTTCGGGATTGACTGATGTCACGCCGGAATTAGCCCGCTTGCTGAAACACGAATTGACCCACTCGTTTGTCCACCTGATCACCCTGGACCGCTGCCCCGTTTGGTTCAATGAGGGCCTGGCCCAACTTGAAGAAGGCGCGACAACTGCAACGATGGGCACGCAGCTTACCCGTGAGATGACGAGCGGCCGCGCGCCATCCTTCAAGGCGCTGGAGCCTTCATTCATGAAGCTCCCCGAAAATCAAGTGCCCCTGGCCTATGCGAAATCGCTCGCCGCGCTGGAATACCTGCGCGAAACCTACGGCATGGCGGAAATCCGCCAACTGCTCAAAGCGATGGCATCGAATCCGGATTTCAATTCCCTCATCGAACAGGACTTGCGTCTGAATTACGCTTCCTTTGAAACAGAAGTTTCTTCCTATGTCGAGAAAAAGTACGGATCGTGATAGGCGCAAATTACCATCGTCCTTATCTTTTTAGAAAATTAAATTAATCTTCTTTTGAGACGTTCGCCGAAGAGCGAATGACCTCTTCCTCGTAGCCCTCGCAGGTCAGTACGGGCAACGAGGGATATTGCGGAAAGCGCGGGTCAGTGGCAGCCAGTTTACACTGATAGAAAACCGAATCCCGATCGGAGCGGACAATGCGAACGTGTTTGCAAGAGATGCAGAGGCCGGCGAGGTGAGTTGAGATGCGATCCTGTTTCATGCCCGGGACAATTGTACACGGTCCAGCCGCAAACCTAGAGCGCAGCCAACAAAGCCGCGAGGAGGGCGGCGCGGCGGGGAAGCTCGCTGACGATTACATGTTCGTGTAGAGCGTGTGCGCCATCCCCGACCCCTCCCAGGCCGTCGAGCGTGGGGACGCCCAGCGCGGCGGTGAGGTTTCCGTCAGACCCGCCACCGGTGGACGCCTCTTCAATTTTCATACCCATTTGGCGGCCCAGGTCCCTGGCCTTGCGGAAAAGTCCGGCGGCCCGGGTGTGTTCCATGGGCGGACGATTGATTCCGCCGCGAATATCGAGACGCGCTTCGGGATTGATCGGCTTCAGGGCGTAAACTTTCCGCTCGATCATCCTCTGGTCGCCGGCGCGCGGAATGCGAACGTCCACCGCCGCCCATGCAAGTTCCGGAATGACGTTCGAGCGCGTCCCGCCCTGCATCATACCCACGTTCAGCGTAAGCCCGCGCTCTGGACGCGCCAGCTTTTCAATGCGCAGAAGTTGCCGCGCCAGCTCCGCTATGGCGTTCACTCCCGCCGTCGGGTTGATACCCGCGTGCGCTGAGCGCCCGTGGACGGTAATTCGAAATTCCCCCACGCCCTTGCGAGCAGTCTTCAACGCGCCGCGTCCCGCCGCCGGCTCCAGCACCAGGACAGCCCGCGCGCGGCGAGCTTCAGCCAGGATTTCTTTGCGAAACGCGAGGCTTGAAACCTCTTCGTCGGAGTTCAAGAAAAATCGCACCGGACTCGATGGCGTAACATTGAGCGCCTGCAGCGCACGGATGGCCCACAGCCCGCAAACGATTCCCGATTTCATGTCGAGAATTCCCGGCCCATATGCCTTGCCTTTTGAAATGCGAAACGGCATGCGTGACAGAGTCCCGGCGTCCCAAACGGTGTCAATGTGGCCGAGAAGCAGGATAGGCTTGAGCCTCTCGGCGCGCGCCACTTTTGAATTGCCCCAGAACTCCGCGACAACGCTCGAACCCGCGGTCTGATGGTTAAGCAATCGAACTTTTCCATCACAGCGCGTAAACTCCCGGGCAAAATAATCCGCCATCCGATCAACGTGCGGTTTCGAAGAAGTGGGAGATTCAATTTCCACCGCCCGCCTGAGACAGCGGAGCATCGCATCCAATTCCGATTGGCAGTAGTCAAGATAATATCGAGGATTCAGAGTGCCCTCCTGAATTTCAGCAGCCCGGTTCCCACTTTAATCTAAAAGTTTTTGGGGAAGTTGGAAAGAAGATTGTGGCAGTGGGGCTGGAGTCCTCTTTCGATTTCCGGCCGGGCGCTCGCCTCTCGAATGCGCAATTGATGCTTCGTTTTGTCGGTCAAGGCGCTTCCCAATCGAGAGCGTATATTTCCTGGGTGGCGGCGTCGCGTATCGTCAGGGGGGGGAACCATCGGGCCCCACTCCGTGCCATCCGCAGCAGGAACCTGTCAGCCGCACTCCATTCATGCTCAGGACTTCTTCCGGCTTGCGATCACCAATCTGAGTTCGAAATCCGCTTTTGTTGTCAATTACTTACCCGCCTTGATTTTGATAAATCATTTATTATCAATAACATTCCAGGTTTGATTCTTTGGTCACGACAGTTTTGCTGATTCTAAAGGACATTCCAGCTTCGTTCCTCGAGAAGCGTACTTTGCACAACTTCAGCGCCGCCTGTTGACCTGATTTGCTACTTCCGCGCTGGTAAGCCTGTCCATCTGATGCTTGCTACATTCAACCTCCAAAGGCTAACACGGCGGATTCGGTTTGTCTGTTCAATATTGCACACTTTTGGATATTTATTTTTCGGGAAAATTGTGAGCCATTGGGGAAAAGCCGTAGAGTTCGAAAGGGTCGGACGCTTCGCTAACCGCTTGTTGAGAGGGCACCCTCTGCAACTCTGCTGCAACTCACGAAAAAACTCCGACTCACAAACCGTATCGTGGCGCTCCATCCAAAATCTTGAGGGGCGCATTATTTCATCGGGCCTGGGAAAAGTCTTCGCAAACGGTCGATGACAATGGATTTCCAAACGGGCGGATCCAAGGGGTAGACGTACCACAAATCGCCCTGGACTACGGAAAGTTTTCCCGGAGGGGCGGTTACTGTCCACATCAGGGTCGGCTGCTGTCCCACAATAGCATCGAGGATTTCGTACACTTTTGCGTTCTCCATGTGAACACTTACCTTAATTGGCGACCCAATAGCCGTGCTTTCCACAATGCCTTTCCTCACTCCTGCGGCATGCACTAGGGCTTCCAGGAGCTTGGTGCTAGCCTCCTGTGGGTCAGCATCAGTCACCACGAAGTGATGTATAATAATATTAAGGATATTCGCCGGGTTGCTGCGAGCTCGCGGTGAATAAATATGCACGACGCCTCCAGAGAAGCTCGCACTGTACTCCGGCACTTCGTTCGTGAGTGTTAGGATTGTTTTGCGGACGGATGACCCGCGCAGCTTTATATTCAGTGGGCGTCGAACTGCCTCTTGATCTACATATTCGAGCCCAAGGGGTAATCGATATTCATACGCCAAATCGATAACCGCTTGCACGAGCGTCCTCCCACCGCTATCGAACGACTTCAACTGTGCGTCCAGCTTGCTTTCGAAGCCAAGATTGTTGTTCGACACATCCGGCGTTGCCCTTTGCGGGGCGGCCAACGAAGTACTCGTTGCGAGCAAGACAACGATTATGTCGAATCGGAGCCAACGGGTGGGGGCATCTGCCTTCACATCAGTGTGAGGTTGGTTTATCATGGGTCACCTTTGGCTATCCCATGTGTCCTTGTGGCGCGCAGTCGACCCCGCCAACGCTCGTGAGAGCCGCTGCAAGTCGGCCTGCTCCTCTACAGCGTTGGTGTGACAGTCGGGCATGGGCTGCCGGCGCCACCTGTGCAGGTTAGAACTATGTAATTCCTCGCCCCAGTGGAAGTGCCATTAATTATTGTGACCGGATAATAGTTGACGTCGAACGTTTGATACACATCCTCGAAACAGTTGCTCCCGCTGGGACAACAAATCCCGATCCCGTCCGCGTATGGGGTCATATCTCCCGCCACGCTTGTAACCCAAGTACTACTGTCGTTAATTATAAAACCACACGTTTGGCTGCTGACTGAGTAATGCTCCCTAATGGTCATTCCCGCTATTTGAATGGCATTCTGATTTTGATCGAGCACTTGGTAATCCAGCAATCTTGCACACCTTACACCATCCGGAGAGCAAGTTTGCTGCTGGGTAGTATTCGAAATGACCTTCAAGAAAGTCGGCACCTGCACGTTGCCCGTACCGCTGCTGCCGTGCTGCACCGAGTTAGAGAAGCACTGATTGTAGTAGGTGTTGAAGTACCATACGTTGTCGGTGTACAGCGCGTCGATCGTGGCTGTCCCGCCGCTCACTCCGGTGGCGGTCCCTGAACCGTCCACCGTGGCGACGGGGGTGTTATTGCTGCTCCAAGTGCTGCTGGGGGTCACGGTAGCATAAGTATTAGTCCCGTTAGCGTCCTGGTACGTGGCTGTTGCCACGAAGCCCGCCGACGTTCCTATAACCATGTAATTGGTACCAGGGCTAACGCCGAGCGCCGTATAGCTAGGCGGGCAACTTCCAATGCAGCAGTCATAGCTGCTGGCGATTCTGTTGTGCCGCTGCACGACCATCAGCCGCCCGGAGACCGCCACATTGTCCAGACGTATCCAAGTGACGCTGCCGTCAGTGGCGTCCATGGGAATCTTGTTCTTCTGAAAGTCCGCCTGCTGAGCATCACGGAGTTTGCGCAGATCGATGGCCCGTGTTTCATGCGGGGCGAGCTTTAGCGTGGTGAGGTAATAATGCACGCCGCCCGCCGTGACAGAGAATCCGATGCGCGCCGGTTTGTCGCTTGAATCGGTGAGAAACACAATCGACTCGGTTTCGCTGTCGAGATGCCAGGGATTGGCGCCCGAACCGCGCCAGCCGTCGCCTTCATTGGCCACGGCTGCGTCGATCACCATGTCGCTATGCATCTCCACGCTCGAAACCTGCGCCACCATTGACCCGGCTGCTCCGCTATATTGGATGCGAATGGAACAATAAGGTATAGGCAGCGGAAGCTGGCCCATGATCGAGTCAAGCGAATAATCCAGCGTGCTGTAAGGCGCGACCGTAACAGGCGCGAGTGTGAATTGTCCAGTGAGGTCGTCGGGGGAAATTGTAGCGCCGGTGTCCCCACCGGCGTTTGGGTTCGATGCGCCGCTCGTCGAGCCCGGAGTTCGGCGACCAGAGATCGCCGCTAAAGAGTGCACTGTCGGAACCGGCGAGCCACCCGGCGCTTCGGCTGAATTCCAAGCAGAGCCTTTGGGATACTCCACGGTGATCGAGACCGTCTGCGCCGCGCCGATCAGGTTGTGCACTATGACGTGGGGAATAAAATATCCGGCGCCGGCAAAGGGCGAGTCTTGGGTTGGCGTCCCGACGGGCACACCGCTGGCGTGTAGCGAATTCGATCGCTCGCGCGCCGGGTCAGGAAAGCTCAACGTGGTGGAAAATCCGGTGGCTGGGTCGAGCACTTTGCCCAGGGCAATTAACGTGGGCTGCAAATCGCGCTGAATAATCATAATGCCACCTTCGGGAACCTGTGACGGCATGGCGTTTAGGTCCGCCAAAAGCTGGATAATGGAAATTGTTTTCAATTCGTGAGGCTGGAAGTTGAGTACGACGCTCGGATGCCGGGTGCCCGCGAAGTCCAGGAAGACGTCAGCCGAGGCGCGTAGGGACGACATGTTGGTGACCATGATTTGCGCGTCTCGCCCACCGGAAATGTTCCACCACAAACCCTCGAGCACAGCCGGTATGTCCGTGCGCCCCGGATCGTTTTCCACCATTTCGGATTCATGCACCAATCGCAGCGCCGGGTTGGTAATAGTCATCTGCCCCACCAACGGCATAATCGT
This sequence comes from Terriglobia bacterium, assembly GCA_035934315.1. Lineage (GTDB taxonomy): Bacteria > Acidobacteriota > Terriglobia > UBA7540 > UBA7540 > DASYXZ01. The sequence continues at coordinate 26,074 of DASYXZ010000004.1, forward strand.
GCCAACGAAGTTCAATGAAACGCTGCCCTCAGAAAAATCTCCTGTTACGTCCGCGCCCAGTCTCTTGAGCAGCGCCGCCATGTCAATCGGCAACTTCGCCTGCGGCTGGATGGTCATTTTGGGCGCCACGATCGTCTGCCCGGACCGAGCATGAATCGAGAGCGTGAAGTCGAGCGGCGCCGGCGTATCGCTCACCAGGTTCAGCGTGGAGCCCCATCCATTATTGTAACTTATCTGATAGCTATATCGCGCCGCCTCGAATTCGGGCCTGACCCCTATGAGCCGGGGTTTCAGGACCAGGAAAATACACGAAACAAACCGCCGCGGAACAATATTTCCATGACAATCGTAAAAGCACCCAGTATTGGCGTTGGGGATTCCGAGGAAGGGAATATTACAAATGACAAGGGGCTTAAAATTGCGCTTCTCGCTGGAAACGCTCCAGGGCATGATGATCCTCGGACATTTCTTCGGGCAAAAACTTGAGCGCGACGATTCGGTGCAGCTTGGTGTCCTCGGCCTTGTACATCACTCCCATTCCGCCGCCGCCGAGTTTCTCCAACACGTGATAGTGAGAGAAAGTTTTATCAATCATTCGAAGGAACTAGTCGCAGCCCATACTACGTGCCGTTGCTGTGCAAGTCAATGGTGACGGCGCTGGGCCTGATTTCTACTGACACCAAGCCACGTTTATTCTATTATTAACTCTTTCAATAAAGTCTGTAGAGCACAGATCAAGAGTCCTAAGCAAGGGCTGAGGTGCCGTGTTGAATAAAGTCAATTTCGCTTTAGTGATCCACGCGCACCAGCCGGTGGGAAACTTCGACCACGTCATTGAAGAAGCCTACCAGAAATCTTACCGCCCATTTGCGGAAGCTCTGCTTCTCCACCCGCAGATTTCCCTGAGTCTGCACGCTTCAGGCATTCTGTTGCAATGGCTGGAGGCGCACCATCGCGAATTCTTCAGTCTCCTCGGGCAACTGGTGGAGCGTGGACAGGTGGAATTTGTGGGCGGGGGCTACTACGAACCCATCCTGCTCTCCATTCCCGACGCGGACAAAATTGCCCAGATTCACAAGCTGGCGGATTATCTTCACAAACACTTTGGCACAAAGCCCCGGGGTGCGTGGGTGGCGGAACGCGTCTGGGAACCAGGCCTGACCCGTTCACTGGCTGAGGCGGACGTGGAACACGTTATCCTGGACGACACCCATTTTTTGGCCACCGGAATGGAGCCCGCTGAGCTGCGCGGCAGTTTCATCACTGAAGAAGGTGGGCTGCCCCTTCAGCTTGTTCCCAGTCTGAAGAGCCTTCGCTATACGATTCCTTTTAGCGAGCCGGAAGAGACTCTGCGGATTTTACGCGTTGGTTACAACGCGACAGATACGAACCCGCCGCTCTTCGCCATGGGCGATGACTGGGAAAAATTTGGAGTGTGGCCCGGCACGTTTGAGCATTGTTACACCAACAAATGGCTGGAGCGGTTCCTGCAAGCCATCGAAGCAGCCAGCGATTGGCTGGAGACCACAACACTTTCAAACTATCTCCACAAGCATCCACCCCTCGGACGAATCTATCTTCCCTCTGCCTCTTACGAGGAAATGATGGAGTGGGCCCTCCCCGTCCCGGCAGCTCGCGAGTTTAAAGCGTCCATGGAAGAACTCGCCCGTATGCATTCGGGCGCGCGGATTCGACGTTTTATGCGAGGCGGAATCTGGCGCAACTTTTTCACGAAATATCCGGAGTCCAATCAAATCCATAAAATAATGCTGGAAGTCAGCCGGCGCTGGCACGCGGTTGCCACAGGTGTAAAGCACGGGACGAACGCGGCACACCTGCTCAATGATGCGCAATCGCATCTGTTGGCCGGCCAGTGCAATGACGCGTATTGGCATGGCGTTTTTGGCGGCTTGTACGCGCCTCACCTGCGTAGCGCTGTGCTGCGCAATTTGATCCAGGCTGAGGTCCTGCTCGACAAGCTGGAGGGCACGTCGGAAAAAACCTCCCTGCGCATCCAGACGAAAGATTTTGACGTGGACGGCAAGCCCGAAATCCTGGCCGACCATCCATCTTTCGCGATGGTAATGCGCCCTGCCGATGGCGGAACGGTTTCGAGCCTTCGTTACAAACCGGCCGGCGTCGAACTGATCAATTCACTGATGCGCCGCGAAGAAGCCTACCACGACCTGGTGCTTCGCCAGGTGGGCGCGCAGAAACAGGCGCCGCTCGAAGGTCCTGCGTCCATCCACGACCACGTTTTGAGCAAGGAGGCAAACCTCTCCGCCCTTTTGCGGTATGACCGCTACGCCCGGCACGCTTTCCGCACCTACATCTTTCCCGCGGAAAAACAATGTGAAGACTTCGATTATTTGCGGCTGCACGAGAGCCAGGACCTCGCTGGTGGGGCGTGGTCATTGGCCGCCAAAGATCGAAGTGCGGGAATTTTCATTCTGGAACGGCAAGCGACCATTCGACTGAACGGCGAGGAAGCGCATTTGCGCGTGGTTAAGTCTCTCCAGGCTCGCATGGGGCGAGGGGCGTTAAAGCTCGATTTGGACTCGACTCTTTTGACGGAGCGGCCCATCCCAGCCCCCCTGGCCATGGGAGTGGAACTCATCTTCAACCTTCTCGCTCCGGATGCGCCGGATCGATACTTCCTGGCGAATGATGTCCGGCGGCCCTTGGAATTCAGGGGAGAGATTACCGCCCCGCAGTTGGTAATGGTGGATGAATGGCAGCACGTGAAAATTTCTATCGACGCGAAACCTCAACCGCGCTGGTGGATTGTCCCCGTCGAAACCATTTCCCAATCCGAGTCAGGCTTCGAGCGAGTCTATCAGGGTTCGGCGATTTTGGCAGTGTGGAACTTTCAGCCGGCGTCGTGGCAAAACATAAGTTGCAAACTTGAAGTGACTGTTGAACACACCAGCGCGAAGTAGCAACCACGGAAATGGCCGGCCGAACCAACCCGCGCCCACGCATCACTTGTATTTGGTTGGGCGGTCTGTTAAATTTCTTTCGCTATTTCATTCAAATAAGTTTTACAGGATCTCTCTTATGCCCATTAGCAAGGAACTGCTGGATATTCTGGTATGCCCTGTTTGCAAAGTCCCTGTGAAGCTGGAGGCTGACGGGCAAGGGTTGAAATGCGGCCAATGTCGGCGCGTCTATCCCATTAAAGACGATATTCCCGTCATGCTGGTGGACGAAGCCAAGGTCGCGGCGGAGTAGCACGCTCACCCCAGCCGCTGTTTATCACAACCCAATGGACCCCAGTTCCATCCTTCCTGCTTTACCGACTGGAGCTCGAATCCTGGTGGTTCGCCTGCGCTCGATTGGCGACCTGGTGCTCCTCACTCCAGCGCTCCGGCTTCTGAAGGAATGGAGGCCCGACCTCAGAATTTCCGCAGTGGTCGAATCACGCTTTCGCGAACTACTTGAAAGCAACCCTGACGTCGAAGAAATTTTGAGTCCCGGAAAAGGTCATGGGTGGACGAAAATCAAATCGCGGCTGAGGGCCGTGGGAGAAATCCGAAAGCGGAATTTTTCGCTTTGCGTAAACCTCCACGGCGGCCCGGCCAGCGTTTTCCTTACCCGGTGGAGCAGGGCGCGCTGCAAAGTTGGCTTTCACCACTACCGCGCCCGCAGGACGTATCATATTCTTGTCCCCGACGCGAAATTGATTTTGGGTCAAACAAATGTTCACACCGCTGAACTCCAGGCTGCGGCTTTTTTCCACCTGGGCTTGCCGCATCGCAAAGTTCCCGGCGCTCGCTTGGTTGTTACTCCGCATCACCAGGCCCGGTGGGAGGAGAAACGCGCAGCTCTTGGAGTGCCCCAAAATCAGGAATATGCGTTGGTACATCCCACGGCGCTTTATGCGACCAAGCAGTGGGCGCCTCAGAATTTCGCTCGCCTGGGCAATTACCTCCAGCGCGAGAAGGGACTCCTGCCACTTTATTCCTGTGGTCCGGGAGAGTCCGCTGTGCTGGACGCTGTGGAGCAAGCCTCCGGAGCTGCCATTCGACGCCTTGACGGCGTGAGCCTGGGGGAATTTGCCGCTGCCCTGGCGGGCGCGCGGCTTTTCGTCGGGAATGACAGCGGCCCGGCGCACATGGCACAAGCGCTACTGCGGCCATCCGTGGTGATCTTTGGCTCATCGAGTTCTGTGATCTGGGGACCGTGGCCGCGCGGGGAATCACCTGCCGCGATTCTGGACGACGGGAAAGCGAGCGTGGCTCGAGTTGTCCAGAACTTTTACGATTGTAATCCATGCCCGGGCGATCGGTGCTATCGTTTCGAGCGCCCGGAGTGTATCCTTTCAGTTTCATTCGAGCAGGTACAATCAGCAGTTGATGAAATACTGGAGAGCAGCAAGGGGCAGGCTTTAAATGGAACCTAATACAGACGCACTTGATGAAGTTATCGATCCCTCACACCTGAGACCCCTCTCCCGCCTGGGCGGGAGAGGGGGGAGATAAATTTATTAATTATAGCTCTCGCCCCATAAGGAGAGAGGGTGTCCCGCGTTCGCGGGACGGGTGAGGGGTGATTGACAAAATTTCTTTAATGCAACTTTCATTCTCGCGTTTGTATTAGAACGAGAGGTCCAAGGTTTTGTGCTCCATTAAACCTGCCGTCTGTTACCAGGGAGACCGATGAATAAAACTGAAACGCGCCTGGCGGGCATCGTTAATCAATTCCGCGGCCGGACGATTGGCGTGCTGGGCGACTTCATGTACGACGAGTTATTGCGTGGCGAAGCCACTCGTATTTCTCCTGAAGCCCCGGTGCCGGTGGTTCTGATGGGCCATCCGCACGAGGGCAAGGGATTTCCCGGCGGGGCGGGAAACGTGGCTGCGAATATCGCAGGCTTGGGTGGCCGGCCCATTCCCTTCGGCGCCATCGGAGCGGATGAAAGCGGCAGACGTTTGTTGGCGCTTCTTAAAAATCGCCGCATCCCCTGTGACTCGCTGGTGAGAGAGCGCGGTCGCGTGACGCCGCGCAAAGTTCGAATCGTCGCGCACCAGCATCAACTTCTCCGGCTTGATTTCGAGCAGCCGGCCAATATTTCATCCCACACAGCTTCACTCCTCGCCCGACAAATTTCCCGCTGGATGAGCCGCCTGGACGCTCTGATTATTTCGGACTATCAGAAAGGCAGCGCCACTACGGAATTATGTAAACAGGCCATCAGCCTGGCACGCCAGAGACGCCTGCCTATTTTGGTGGACCCTAAACCGGAGCATCCGGAGATCTGCCGGCACGCTACCGTAGTAACGCCCAATTTGCGCGAGGCGGAATTGATGGCGGGCCTGCGGCTTCGAACCCGGGAAGAACTTGTTGCAAGCGGGCAACGATTACTGGCCGACCTCGGGTGTTCCAATCTATTGATCACGCGCGGCAGCGACGGAATGATGCTGTTCAGGGAGGGCGAAAAACCCCATGAAATTCCGGGCCGCCCAAGGCCAGTGTACGACGTTACCGGAGCCGGGGACACCGTTCTCGCCGTGCTGGCGCTGGCGGCTTCAGCAGGCGCGACCCTGGAAGAGGCTGCCGATTTGGCCAACCTGGCTGGCGGCCGCGTGGTTTTGAAATTTGGCACTGCGGAAATTACGCCGGGTGAATTGCTGGACGCCATCGCCGGCGGGCCTGCCGGGGCGCGCCGTTAGACGCCGGTGAGTGATACTTCAAAAACTCGAATATGCCAGCCCCTGAGTTTTTCGATCCACCACCAGGTCGAGCGGAGGATTCACGTTGTTAATTCGCACCGAAACAATCACGATTGCTCCTTTCGATGACGACCCAAGAATCTCAAACTCGCGAATTTTTCCATAGTCCCCTTTCTCCCCCCAGTCGTGGATGAAATCATCGTAGGTGTAAGAGGAAACAGGCTGCCAAAGCTGATAGGCTTTCTGGTAATTTCCCTGTTCCAAAGTGACCAGAAAACGCGTCACAACCTGCTCCTGCCGAAAGTTCCAAAACCGAAACGCGACAAGGCCACAAAGGATGGCAACCAGAAGGACGAAGGGAATCAGAATGCGCAGAGGAACGTGCTTGCGAAATCCGGTAACAGGTTTGGGCGGCTTTGCATCCAGTAAAGTCATAACAAGATCCCGAGATCAAACGGCTGTCTGGCGGTCAATCCCAGCGCCACGGGTTCATCTCCAAAATCATTTTACACCACATCGTGCCCGGCGGGGAGGGCGCCCGGAACCAGGCCTCATGATGGAGGCGCGGCATAACATACCTAAAGTGTTCGTCGAAAGAGCAGCGTGGCTGACGTCATCATGACCAGGGTGAAAATCAAAAGGTAACTCAGGTCGCCGGAGATCGCCAGAATTCCGGTGTTCTTCAAGAGGAGGCTTTTGAAGGCGTGCACCGCATAGGTAAAAGGATCAATGGCGGTGATCACTCTCATCCACGGCGGGAAAGCATTAATGGGATAGATGGCGCCGCTTGGAAAAAACAACAGTGTATTTAAAACGCCAAAAATGGCGCGGGGAACCAGTGGGTCGCTGATTCTGACCATCATCAGAAACATCATGCTGATAAAAGCGAGCGACGCCGCAATGATGACCAGTAATAGTTTTGCCAGCCGGAGCAAGTTCAACGGATCAGGAATGCCGGCGATGAGCGAACCGAGAATCGTGAGCACCAATCCCGCCATGATGCCCTTCACCGTGCCCGCAAGATTAAAACCGAGGATTAGTTCGAATTTGGTGATGGGTGTCACGAGATAACCTTCATGCAGCCCCCGGGCTTTATCATCAATATAGATAATACCTCCACCAATCATAGCAGTAATAAATATGGCTAGGGCAATCGTCCCTGAAAGAAGGAACTGGATGTAGGGAATATACGGATAGACCTCAACGATGGAAAGCGTGGCCTGTGACGCGACTCGCGGAGCCTGGCCGCCCCCGTTATACGCACCCAGCAGCGCGGTCATTGCGCCTTCCAGGGTGGACCCTGAAAACTGGTCGGTATTATCTTCAATCAGGGCTATCTTGGGCGCCGTGTGGCCAATAAAGTTGCGTGAGAAAAGGGGCGGGATGTTCAGTACCGCGTTGATGCGGCCTTCGCGAAGGTCAACCATGGCCTGCTTCGGATCAGCATACTCGATGGTCTCGAACGTTCGCGCGTTGGCCGCCACGGCCCCGAAAAGCTCGCGCAGTTTCACTCCGGGAATGCCGTGGTCCTGGTCTACAACCCCCACCTTCAAGTTCTTAATTTTTCCGCCGAAGGCGTAACCCAGCACCAGGAGTTGCGTTAGCGGCAGCACCAGCGAAGCGAAAACCAGCAGCGGGCTGCGCCGGAAGCGCCGCAAATCACGTTCGATAATGGCCAGAATGCGATGCATTGAAGTTGTCAGCCGTTAGTAAACAGCGGTCAGTCTCGGGTCCTCAAAGTTCAAGATTCAAATTTCAACCTTCATTATTCCGCATTTATCATTTCTATCTCACTGCCGCTGGTACATAAAACTGCTGTCATATTTCGCGTCTTGCAAGGCGTCGCGCAATTGGCGCCCGGTATAGTGCATAAAAACGTCGTCCAGGGTAGTGCTTTGGACAGAAAGCGAATTGAATGTAATTCCAGCGCGGCGCGCCGCCTCCACCAGTTCCACCGTCGTTCGCGGCCCGTTATTCGACAGGATGCGAAAAGCGTGGTCTTGCGCCGTCACCTTCTCCACATCCGGCAGACTCTCTAATGTTTGCAGCCACCCTTCGGGCACAGCGGAGAGACTCACCTCCAGAATATTTGATCCCGGAATTGACGCCTTAAGCTTGAGCGGGGAGTCAAGAACCACAAGTTTGCCGTGATCGACAATGGCGATCCGGTCGCAGAGTTTATCTGCTTCGTCCATATAGTGGGTGGTGAGGAGTATGGTGAGGTCGCGCTCTTTTTTTAACTTCTCCAGCATTTCCCACACGCCGACGCGCGAGACAGGGTCGAGTCCTGTCGTTGGCTCATCGAGGAAAAAAACTTTGGGCTGATGGACAAGCCCGCGGGCGATTTCAAGACGGCGCCGCATGCCTCCGGAAAGCTGTTTCACCTGGCTGTCTCCCCACTGTCCGAGCTCGACGGCGTCCAACAGCTCGTGAATCACGGGCATTCGTCGCTCTCTCGGCACGCCGTACAGCTTGGTGAAGATCAGCAAGTTCTCAATGGCGCTCAGGTCAAGGTCGGTGGTGGTGGCCTGGGGTATCACACCAATACTTTTGCGCACGTCGTTGGCCGAGGTCCGAACGTCAAACCCATTGACACGGGCCGTGCCACTGGTGGGCTCGATGAGCGTGGTCAACATGCGGATCAAAGTTGACTTGCCCGCGCCGTTGGGACCCAGTAAACCAAAAATTTCCCCGTGCTCGACAGAAAAACTGATTTCATCGACCGCGGTAAAAGTGTCGAACCGCTTCGAGATTTTCTCAACTTCTATGTCAGCCATGGGAGGTTGTCAGTCGTCAGTCATCATTTTATTTTAGAGGTACCGTCACAAATGCAGTCAAGCCCGGAGAGAGCCGCCGGTCGCTGTTATCAACTCGAAGACGAATTTCAAAGGTCTTGATGTCGCGCTTCGTCCGGCTCACATCCCTTTGCGTGGCAAACCCCGCGTCCACCCCGCGAAAGAAAACGGTCCCCTGCCGTTCCAAACCCGAAGGAAAACGCACCATCAAGGTGTCACCCAACCGTATGCGATCGATATAAGTCTCCTCAACGTCGGCGCGGACCCAGAGGTTGTCAGGGTTGATGAGCGTTAAAATTGGCTGGCTGGCGTTGACCACTTCCCCCTGGAGGGCCACCCGCTCCGCGACCAGACCGTTAATGGGAGCGCGAATCTCTGTGTAACCCAATCGGACTTGCGCGGTCTGCGTCTGAGCGCCGGCCGCCGCCAATTGATGCGTGTTTGCCGCCAATTGACTTTGCCGCATCGCCACCTGTTCTGCGTTGGATTGAGCAAGCGCCACCGCGGCGCGCTGCGCGTCCGCTTGCTTGTGGAGGGCTTGCAAATGGGCTGCCGCGGCCTCGTGAGCCGTCCGAGCCTGGTCGTTTACTTGCGCGGAGACAATGCCCTGTTTGAAAAGACCCTGAGATCGCTGATCATCAAGGCGCGTTCGCTCGAGATCGGCTGCGGCCTCGGCCTCCTGGGCTACGATGGAGGCCAGCGTCTCCTGTGCCTGGCGAATCTGATCCCGAGTCTGTAACTCCTGGAATCGAACGCCCGCCTCCGCCTCCTTCACTTGGGAATTGGAACCCGCTTCGCTTTGGGCGTAAAACTCCTGGGTCGTTTTTAATTCCGCGGGATCGATTACGGCGAGCAGTTGATTGCTTTTGACCGTGTCCCCTTCCTTCACCAACAGTTCACCCATGCGCCCTGCAATCTGCGAACTGACAATCACTTCATCCGTGGTGACGATACCGGTTAATACCAGGTCACCAGCGGACGTCCGCAATTTCAGGTAGAGCGCTCCGGCGATAACGGCCAGAATCAGTAACACGATGGGAACTTTGCTTTTCATGCCAGGCGTTCCTTCCTCTTTTTAAAAAGGGCGTACCGTATAAATTTCAAGACTTCCGCTTTGCGCCGCGCCAGGTGAACCGTGGCATAAGGATCGGTGCGGCTGATGGCGTTCAAAATGGGCGCCGAGGAAAAATAAAAGCTGATCAATGCCACCAAGGACAGGACCGTGTGGTGACTGTCCACCCGCCGGAATTCACCGTCACTGATCCCGCGGTCGATGACGGAAACAAGTTTGCGATGCACGGGCACATAAAATTCGCGCGCCAGCCTTTCCAGTGGTTTTCCGCCCGTCATCATCAACCGCTGCACCAGGCGGGGATAATAAGGCCGGGCGCTGATGAAATCAAAATGGGTGCTCACGTAGCTGAGTAACTTCGCCCGCGCCGGACCTTCGGTGGACAGGGCATCCACAACCTGCCGCTGAAATTCCTTCAGGTGATCCTCAAGAATGGCACGATAAAGGCCGTCCTTGCTCGGGAAATAATAATAGAGGAGGGCCTTGTTTACGCCGGCCTGGGCGGCGATGGCCTCCGTGCGCGCCCCGCCAAAACCCGCTTCGGCAAAAATGCGCTCCGCCGCCTGCATGATTGCGGTGCGAGTGCGAGCGCCGCGCTCCTTCCGCGCCGCAAATCCGTCCGGCCGGGATCGTGTTTTTCTTGACATTTAACTAACCAGATAGTTAAATATACAGAGTGGGCGATGATGTGTCAAGAGCCCCGTGGGGCGCCCGGAGCCGAAACCGTGCTCTGCGGCATCAATATTAAAGTCGGGAACCGTCAAGCCGGCCCGCACGATTATCTTCAAACCTGGCGGGGAAAGGAATTGGGCAGTGATGAAATCATTAGAGATGGGCGCAGTACTTCTCGCATTAAGTCTTTGCACCCAGGCGAAGGCGCAGGTCGAATCAATGTCAGCCAGCGCGCCCCCATCCTCGGGGCAATCCCGCACGGCCGGCCAAAGTCCATATCTCGGCGGAGTGCCTTCGGGCCAGCCTTCGCCCGGAGTCATGCCGCTGTCGCTGAAGGATGCCATCGACCGGGGACTGAAATACAATCTGGGGCTGTTGCTCTCCGGGGAAGGAACACGGGAGGCACGCGGCGCCCGCATGCGCGCGCTTTCGGAACTTCTTCCCCATTTGACATGGCAGACGTCAGAGACGCGGGAGCAACTGAACCTTGCAGCTTTTGGATTTTCCGGTTTTCCGGGCATCCCTTCCATCGTGGGCCCTTTCAATGTTTTTGACAGCCGGGCCTTTTTGTCACAGCCGGTTATCGATTTCAAGGCTCTTCGCGGCGCTCGGGCTGAGGCTGAAAATGTTAGGGCAGCCCAATACTCATATCGTGACTCGCGCGATCTGGTGGTCCTCGTTTGCGCCGACCTCTACTTTGGAGCGATTGCGGGAGCAAGCCGTGTTGACGCCGCAGGCGCCGAACTTAAATCTGCCCAGGCCATCTATGACCAGGCTCTGGACCTTAAGAAAGCCGGAGTGATACCCGGCATTGATGTGTTACGCGCCCAGGTGGAATTGCAGGGACAGCAGCAGCGGCTGATGTTTTTCCAAAATGCGTTTGAAAAACAGAAGCTGAATTTGGCGCGCGCCATCGGGCTACCCATCGGGCAGCAGTATATGCTGGCTGACCAGATTCCCTATGCGCCGGCTCAAGCCATAACACTCGAGGATGCACTCGAACAAGCCCGGAATTCGCGCGCCGATTTTCAAAGCGCTGAAGCGTTGGTGAGGGCAGCGGAATCCAATAAAAAAGCCGCCCAGGGTGAAGGCCTCCCGTCCCTGCGCTTCAATGCGGATTACGGCGATATTGGACTGACGCCCGGCAATTCGCACGGCACCTTCACGGTGGCGGCCAATCTGCGTGTTCCGATTTTTCAGGGCGGACTGGTGCGGGGAAAGGTTCTTGAAGCCGACGCACTACTGCAACAGCGTAAAGCGGAACTGGAGGACTTGCGGAGCCGGATTGACTATGAAGTGCGCACAGCTTATATGGATTTGAAATCGACCGGAGACCAGGTGCAAGTGGCGATGAGCGCTGCGGACCTTGCGAAGAAGCAATTAAGCCAGGCCCAGGACCGGTTCGCTGCCGGCGTCGCCAACAGCCTTGAAGTTGTGCAGGCGCAGGAAGCTCTCGCGACCGCCAATGAAAATTATATCTCCAGCCTTTATGGCTTCAACGTGGCCAAAGCGTCACTGGTCCGGGCCATGGGCAAGGTAGAGGAAACCGCCAAACAGTTTCTGGGAGGAAAACAGTAATGCCGGATCCGACACTCGTTGAATCGCAAAGCGAACTCGAAGAAAGAGCGCCCGACAATATTGGGAGCGGCTCTCACTTTCAAAGGAATCCGCAAACCAAGTGGTTCTTGGTTATAGCCGTCATTGTCGTTTTGGCGATTGTTGCAGGGCTCTGGCATTATTATTCGGCTCGCGAATCCACCGACGATGCAGAAATCGACGGCCACATTATTCCCATCAGCCCCAAGGTGGGCGGCACTGTTCTTGCGGTCAACGTAAAAGACAATCAGTACGTCGAGGCCGGCACTCTTCTGGTGCAGATTGATCCTGCAGACTATCGCATCGCGCTGGAACGCGCGCAGGCAGATTGGGCGGACGCACAAGCCATGGCGCGCGCCGCCGGCGCGAGCGTGCCCATCGAATCAACCACTACCGGAAGCCAACTTTCAACCGCGCAAGCCAATGTGCAAAACGCGGCAGCCGGAGTAGCCGTTGCCGGAAAAGAAATCGAAGTGTCGAAAGCAAAACTTAATTCGGCCCAAGCCAGGCTGCGCGAGGCGCTGGCGAACGAAACGAAGGCCGCCAAAGATTTGGACCGAATGAAACAACTGGTGGCCAAAGATGAAATCTCTGAGCAGCAGTACGATGCAGCCATTGCAGCGGAAGCATCCACACACGCCGCCGTGGAGTCCTCTCGTGCGGCTGTAACCGAGGCGGAGCAAGGCGTTCAGGTGGCGGAGAGCCGCCTGACGCAAGCCCGCAGCATGACGGCGGAGGCGCAGGCAAGTGCCCGCTCCGCACAGACGGCTCCGCAACAAGTGGCGGTGATCAAAGACAGGGCCGCGGCTGCGGAAGCCAGGGCGCAACAAGCAAAGGCAGCGGTGGACCAGGCACAACTCAATCTTCAATACGCGACCATGACAGCGCCGGTGAGCGGCGTGGTGAGCAAGAAATCTGTAGAAGCCGGACAAGTCATCCAAGCCGGAGAGCCGATACTGGCTATTGTTCCTCTGCAAGACATCTGGGTGACGGCAAATTTCAAGGAAACTCAATTGAGGCATATGCGCGTGGGACAACCCGCCACCATTTCCGTGGATGCCTTCGGCGGGCGCAAGTTTAAGGGTCACGTGGATAGCATCGCCGCCGCCACGGGCGCAAAGTTCAGTCTCCTGCCCCCGGAAAATGCCTCGGGCAATTACGTGAAAGTTGTTCAGCGGGTCCCGGTAAAAATTGTCTTTGAGAAAGGAGAGGACCCGCAGCATCTCCTGCGGCCTGGCATGTCTGTGAATCCGACTGTATACGTAAAGTAGAAGATTCGAAATTAAACGGACAAGGACCGCCCGAAAATCACGCTTCACGGCAAATCTGAATTAAAACTTATTTTATGACAACGGAGAGTCAGCCCGCTCGCGCCCCGATAAATCCCTGGATCATCGCCATCGCAGTCATGTCCAGCACATTTATGGAAGTGCTGGATACGACTGTGGTGAATGTGTCCCTGCCCCATATCGCCGGAGATCTTAACGCCACCATTGATGAATCCACCTGGGTTCTGACGTCCTATCTGGTGGCCAACGCCATCGTGCTGCCCATTACCGGCTGGCTGGCCAATCATTTTGGCCGCAAACGGTTGTTGATTGCAGCCGTAACGGGCTTCACCACCGCGTCATTTCTCTGCGGGCTCGCTCCCAATTTGCCCTTGCTGATTATTTTTCGCGTGATCCAAGGCGCGTGCGGAGGAGGGCTCCAGCCCCTTTCTCAAGCCGTCCTCCTGGAAGCCTTCCCCCCCAAAGAGCGGGGCAAGGCCATGGCGTTTTGGGCTCTGGGCATCGTGGTGGCGCCCATGCTGGGCCCGGTGCTGGGCGGCTGGCTGACCGATGACTACAGTTGGCGATGGGTATTCTATATCAACATACCCATAGGTGTTATTGCCATTATTATGACCAAGCTGTTTATCTTCGATCCTCCGTACATTCGCAGAACTTCAAGCAGCGTGGACTATTGGGGCATCGGGATGTTGGCCGTCGGAATTGGCGCGCTCCAGATTCTCCTGGACAAAGGACAGGAAGAAGATTGGTTTGGTTCACACTGGATTACAGGTCTCGCGATCGTTTCCGCTGTGACGCTTTTGATTTTCATTATTCGTGAACTCAGGGTCCCCCACCCTGTCGTGGATCTGCGTGTATTCAAAATACAGACGTACGCCACCGGTGTGTTCCTCATGACCATGGTGGGCTTTGTACTCTACGGCAGCCTGGTCCTGCTCCCTATTTTCCTCCAAACACTTTTGGGTTATCCGGCTGTCCAGGCCGGCATCGCAATGGCGCCCCGCGGCTTAGGCTCCTTCATCACCATGCCGATCGTGGGCATGATCATGGCGAGATTCGACCCAAGGAAGCTCCTGGTGATTGGCATGGCGACGGCATCTTTCACGCTCTTCCAACTTTCCTGGTTAAATCTGGATGCCGGATATTGGCAGATCTTCTGGCCGCAGATCATTCAGGGCATGGCGCTCGCTTTCTTATTTGTGCCTCTGACCACCGCGACCATGGCCCCGATATCGCAGGAGCGGATGGGCAACGCCACCAGCATTTTTAACCTGATGAGAAATATCGGTGGAAGCATCGGCATTGCCTCCGCCACCACGATGATCGCCCGCCGCGAGCAGGTTCATACGAACATTCTGGGGCAACACATTAATCCCTACGATATGGCGACAAGAATGAGGATCGCCGGCCTTCGCGCGTTTTTCATGTCGCGCGGTGCGGATTCCGCCTCCGCAACTCATCAGGCCTACGCGGCTCTCTTCGGCATGGTTCAGCGACAAGCCGCCATGCAATCCTTTATTGAGGTCTTCTGGCTGATGGGCGTTATTTTTCTGGCCATCGTTCCCCTGGTCTTCATCATGCGGAAACCCCAGCACCATCATGCGGACATCGCCGCACACTAATACACAAATGGACGCTGAATCCTGAAATTGTGGCTGGCGCGTCACAGGCTACTTGGGCAGTTGAAAAGTGAATTTGGTGCGCAGCTTTTCCTCGTGACGCTCCAAAGCAAGTTCAATCAGGCGGTCAAGGAGTTGCGCATACGGTACCCCCGTCGCTTCCCACATTTTAGGATACATGCTGATGGGCGTGAAGCCGGGAATGGTGTTGATCTCGTTGACAAAAACTTTACTGTTCTTCCGGTCGAGCAGAAAATCCACACGCGCCATTCCGGCGCAATCTATGGCCTGAAAAGCGCGTACGCTGTATTCCTTCACGCGTTTTGTCTGGCGGTGCGTCAGCCGGGCCGGAATAATGATGTTGGAACCTTCCTTCACGTATTTCGCCTCGTAATCGTAAAACTCATTTACTGGAATAATCTCTCCTGGCACCGAAGCCTGCGGATGGTCATTACCCAGGACGGCACACTCAATTTCACGCGCGTCCACCGCGCATTCCACCAGGATCTTCCGGTCGTATAGGGCCGCGAGGTCCAATGCCGCCGAAAGCTGCCGCGCGCTGCGGACTTTTGAGATTCCCACGGACGAGCCCAGGTTGGCCGGCTTGACGAAAAGAGGATAGCCAATTTCATTTTCAATCACATTGCGCACGCCCGCCGGTCCACCTTCCCATTCGCTTCGAAGCACGAGTACCCATCGGACTACGGGCAGGCCCGCGTCGCGAAACAATCTCTTCATCACATCTTTGTCCATGCCGGTCGCAGAGGCCACTACGCCGGCGCCAACATACGGGATTCCCGCCAGCTCAAGCAGTCCTTGTACCGTGCCGTCCTCGCCGAAGGTGCCGTGCAAGACGGGAAAAATAACGTCGATCTGCGGCTGGGATTTGGCCAATGAAGTGGAGTTCATCGGAACGAGTTGAGGAATGGTGGGATCTGCCGAGGCCATCACCGGCTTGCCGCTTTTAAGCACGTCGGGTAAAACTTTTTCCAAACCGGAAGATTGTTGCCCACTCCCCGGCAATAATTTTTCCGCCGCCCTTCCCACTCGCCAACTCCCCTCGCGCGTGATGCCGATGGGCACCACTTCATATTTTGCCGGGTCCAGGGCTTTCAGCACTGACGCCGCGGAGGTGAGCGAAACTTCGTGCTCGCCCGAACGGCCACCGAACAGCAAGCCTATGCGAAGCTTCTTGCTTGAAGGATTGTTGGGCATTGGGAGATGGTTCGGCATTACGGTTTTCCTTACCTACGAAGTCAAAGGGACACGCCCAAAAGGAAGAGAAGCTGAGTGCGCATTCGGGTAGAGATGTCGAATGCCTCGGAGGCTTCTTCCCGGTCTGCGGAGTCGCCGGGGTAGCGAACGTCCACCGCCGCGACGCTGAGAAGGCGGAGCTCTTTCACAGGCCACGACCAAGCCTGGCATGCTGGTGTTAGCAAGCGATCCAAAGCAACCAAATCGTGGGTGCGAGGAGGTATCACGTTCAGATGAATCAGCAGAGCCTTCATCAGCTTCTCAACACACTGTTCGGCGTGGAAACAGACGGCATCAAAATTGGGTGTTTCGGTGGGGCGTAGCTCTCGCTCCGCAGTTCGGTAATCCCCTTCTGCTTTGGAAATCCACTCACTAACTGTTGCGTTCATAGAGGACCCTTCCGCGGTCAAAGGCTTCGCGAATCAGGGGATCCCCGTCAGCGTACCGGCGGGCAGTATCTTGGGGCTGCCGCGCCAGGAGGTCAACAGGAAAGTCCGGCGAGATTCGATCCAATATCTCGAGCGATTTACGGAATCCTTTACCTTCAAAAGGAAGAACGACCAGTAAGTCCACATCCGAGTCCGGCCCGGGTTGCCCGTAGGCATACGAGCCGAAAAGGATAATTCTCTCCGGCTGAAACTCCCGGATAATCTTTTCACTTAGATCTGCAATGCGCTTTTCATCCACCATGCGTGGTCACCTTGTCACTGCCGTCGAACTGGATTGTACCACGTTGTGAATCCGGGCAAGTTCGCGTGGCAGCCGGACGGTGCGCCGCGCGTTGGAGAGTGCCGGTCCTGCCTGGCGGGATCGTCGTTACAGTATTTTCTTCCCCAAGGCGGAGGTCACCAGACCCACGGCCAGAATCGCCGTCTTATTTGCAATATCGATGATGGGATTTATTTCCACCATTTCGAGAGCCAGCATTTTTTTACTGTCCGCGATCATTTCCATGGCCAGGTGCGCTTCGCGAAAAGTAATTCCGCCCGGCACCGGAGTGCCCACGCCGGGCGCTTCGCTGGGGTCAACCACATCCATGTCAAATGAAACCACAAATCCGGCAGTCCCGCGAGTGGCGAAGGCCAGGCTTTTTTGCATCACTTCGCCCATCCCATGTTCGTCAATCGTCCGCATGGTGAAGACATTGATCCCGGAATTTTTAACCAGACCCCGCTCTCGCTCGTCGAGATTCCGCGCGCCAATCAGCACACAATTTTCAGGCTTAATTTTCGGGGCGAAGCCAAAAATGTTAGCCAGAGGCTCCGGTCCGAAACCGAGCGTGGCGGCAAAGGGCATACCGTGAACGTTGCCGCTCGGTGTGCTTTCCGGCGTGTTCATGTCGGCGTGCGCGTCAATCCAGACGCACCCGATAGCCCGCTTGCGGTCGCGATAATATCTGGAGACGCCCGCCTGAGTGCCCACGGCAATCGAATGATCGCCACCCAATGAAATTGGAAAGAGCCCGGCCTCCAAAGTTTGATAGATTCGGTCCGCCACCTCTTTGCTGGTCTCGGCGATTTCCTTTAAATATTTTGCGCGCTTGTCGCCAAAGTGCTGCTCCTCGGGAATTTTCACATAGATATTCCCGGTATCCTCGACTTTGAGTCCCAAACCTTTCAGCGCAGCGTTCAGCCCTGCGGCCCGCATGGCCGACGGTCCCATGTCCACACCGCGGCGTTCCTGTCCGAGATCCAACGGGACGCCGAGGATTCGAATTTTCTGCATATCGCACCCAAGACACCTTGCACAAAGTAAGTTGTCTACGGCTTAAGGCGGTTCAGCATTCGCGGGAACGGAATCGTCTCGCGGACGTGTTCGAGGCCGCAAATCCAGGCGACGACGCGTTCGATGCCCATGCCAAAGCCCGCGTGCGGCACGCTGCCATAGCGACGCAAGTCCATGTACCATTCAAAAGCTTCCCGCGGCAAATGATGTTCGTCGATCCGTTTCAAAAGCAACTCAAAATCGGCCAGGCGTTCGCCGCCGCCGATGATTTCACCGTAACCCTCCGGCGCCAGCATGTCCACGCACAGGGCAACCTCAGGGCGGACCGGATCAGGCGCCATGTAAAACGCCTTCACCTGGCTCGGATATCGGTGGACAAGCACTGGCCGGTCAAAATCCTCGGACAACATCGTCTCGTCCGCAGCGCCAAAATCCCCGCCCCACTGAATCTCACTTCCCTTTTTTTGAAGTAGCTTCACCGCGTCGTCGTAACTCAAGCGGGGAAATGGCAGCGTGCATTTTTCAAGATTGGCGACGTTGCGCTCAAGCGCTTCGAGTTCGCCCCGCCGCCGGGCCAAAACCCGTTGGACGACGAACGCCACCAGTTCTTCCGCTAGCTTGAATACATCATCCAGTTGGGCGAACGCAACTTCGGGCTCAATCATCCAGAATTCGGTGAGATGGCGCCGGGTTTTTGATTTTTCCGCGCGAAATGTCGGGCCAAAGCAATAAGTCTTCCCCACCGCCGCCGCAGCCGCCTCATTGTAAAGCTGGCCGGACTGCGTGAGGTAGGCTTTCTCCTCGAAGTAATTCACCTCAAACAAAGTGGTGGTGCCTTCGCAGGCGGCCGGAGTGAATATGGGCGTGTCCACCAGAGTAAAACCACGCTCGTCGAAAAAATCCCGGCAGGCTTTGATGATTTCGTGACGCACCCCCAGAATAGATCGCTGGCGGGCTGAACGCAGCCAGAGATGCCGGTGATCCATCAAGAATTCGACGCCATGATCTTTGGGAGTGATGGGATAAGGGCTGGCTGCGGTAACGAGCTGAACGATTTCCAGTTCCGTAACGTCCAGCTCAAAGCCGCCCGGTGCGCGATGGTCTGCCCGCAACTTGCCCGTAACGCGCACAGAGGATTCCTGGGTCAAGCCGCGGGCGCGTTCGAAAACTTCAGGAGCCACGGCAGTCTTTACAACGACGCCCTGGAGAATTCCACTGCCATCACGAAAAAGCGGAAACAAGATTTTCCCACTCGCCCGAATGTTATACACCCAACCCTGGATGACCACTTCCTGGCCCACAAAACCGGCAACGTTGCGAATCTCGACGACAGGGGGCAATGTTTCTCCTTATTCGTGCAAGCACTCGCTCGAGCATTCACTTGATGGCTTCCATCTTATCCATCACTTCGCGCAGGCGGGCGAGGCTGGTGACCTCCGGTCCAAAGTTGCGCACCTCAAATAAAACTGGAAACTGGCTCTCCACGGTACGGAAATCTCTGATAGTTTGCTCCCAGTTGATGTCACCGTCAAAAGGCATCAAATGGTCGTCCTTTTCCATTCGATTATCGTGAATATGGGTGGAAACAATCCGCTCTTTAAGCGCCGCGAATGCCGGCGCCACGCCACCTGACATATGGGCATGGCCCACGTCAAAGCACACCTTCAAGTCTTCCATCCGCGTGTAATGGATAAATGAAAGCAACCGCTCGGGCGTACTCAATTCGTTCGGGATATTCTCCAGGAGAATCTGCACTCCTCGTTCTTTGGCAAATATTTTCAAGTGCTCGAGCGAAGTAAAGGCCGCGTCAAATCTTCGCAAATCGTATACCTCATCGGGGAGTCCCAAGTGCAGCACAAGATAGCGAAAAGGAAATCGCTCCGCCATTTCGATGGCCCGCTTGATTTCATCCATCGAGTCAATCCGCCGTCCGCGGTCGATGTGGGTCACGGAAACAGGCTGGCCTCCCGAGCGCCCCCAATCAAAATCGGCGAAGAGCGGAGCGTGCACGGAGTGAAGCTTAACGTCATGATCGTTAAACCATTGAGCCACGTCGCGCACCTGGTTCGCATCGTGATAATCAAGGTGTTGGCGCGCCGCGAAAACCTCAAATTGGCGAATGCCCACCGCCAAAACCTGGTCCAGGATATGAGACGACAGTCTCTGGTCAGCGAACAAATATGTTGAGAACGCAAATTCCATTAGTATCCGGCCGCCTTTCCTTCACCGCGCGGGTCGGCTGCCCCAAACCGCCACCCGCCATGGTCAGGCTTCACTTCAATCGCTTCACAATTGCCAAGGTTATCCAGAAATTTAAGCGTGTAGCCTGCTTCCCGAAGTTTTTGGAGAGTGTCGGCGGAAAAACCTACGCGCTCGAGAAACAGGCGATCGGGCATCCACTGATGATGGAACCGCGGAGCGGTCACCGCCTGGAGGACATCCATTTTATATTGCAAAACATTCAGAAGAACCTCGAGAACCGTGTTGATAATGGTTCCCCCGCCCGGCGAGCCGAGGATGAGGCGGACATTTTTAGCGCCCGTCGTGCCCGTTTCCAAAACAATGGTCGGCGTCATTGAAGAGAGCGGCCGCTTGCCAGGCGCGATGGCATTGGCTTCACCCTGGATCAGGCCAAACATATTGGGGGAGCCGGGCTTGGAAGCAAAGTCATCCATCTCATTATTCAAAAGAAAGCCGGCGCCTTCCACGGTCACGCCGCTTCCGTAGCCGCCATTCAAGGTGTAGGTATTGGACACCGCGTTTCCATCAGCATCCATCACAGAAAAGTGCGTGGTCTCGGTTGATTCATAGGGCGCGGGATTTCCCGCGCGCACGGGCGCTTCAGGCCTGGCTTGTAAAATCTCCCGCGAAAGTTGCGCGGCATATCGTGGGCTGAGCAGCCCGGCAACCGGAACGCTGATAAAGTCCGAGTCCCCCATGTAGGCGGCCCGGTCGGCATAGGCGCGGCGCATGGTTTCTGCCATCAGATGAATCGATTGGAAAGAGTTGGGCGGACCCAGATCGAGCGATCCCAGCACGTTGAGCATTTCAATCAGCGCCACCCCGCCGGAACTGGGCGGCGGGACGGTCAGGATTTCATATCCGTGAAAATGCCCCACGAGGGGCTGACGAATTTTCGCCTGATAACTTTCCAGGTCTTTCAATCCGATCAAGCCGTGGTGTTTTTCCATCGTCGCCGCAATGGCCCTGGCCACCGCGCCGCGATAGAAAACGTCAGGTCCGCCCCGGGCAATTTGCCGGAGAGTATTGGCCAAATCGGGCTGGCGAAAGATTTCACCAGCTTCATAGGGTCGCCCGTCACGCAGAAAGATGCGGCGAGTTTCGGCAAATTTTGAAAGATGCTCCTTGTCATTAAGGAGCGACTGTCTGAAATCATAGCCGACCGGAAAACCATCTTCCGCAAGGCGGATGGCAGGTTCAAGAACGCGCGTCAGTCCCAGCCTGCCATATTTCTGCTCGGCCAACGCCAGCCCGGCAACCGTTCCGGGCACGCCCACGGCCAACGGCCCCAGGATGCTCGCATTGGGAATCAATTCACCCTTCCCGTCCAGGTACATATTGTGACTCGCGGCCACCGGCGCTTCTTCCCGATAATCGACCATCACGGCCTCTCCGCTGGCCATGCGGATGAGCATGAATCCGCCGCCGCCGATGTTGCCCGCGAAGGGATAAGTCACCGCCAAAGCGAATCCCACCGCGACGGCCGCGTCCACAGCGTTGCCGCCGGATTTTAATATTTCAACACCCACATCCGAAGCGAGCGGCTCCGCTGTCACCACCATGCCGTGCTGAGCGGCGACGGGTTTTAGCGGCCAAGCCGGCCACGCGAACGCAAAGAGTGTAAGCGCAGCAAGCAGAATTCTCTTTGTGATCGATTTAATGCCCGGCGCCATTTTCGATTTGTTTGCAATGAATGTGGCGAAACCCATGCGGATAGAAAGCCTCTTAACGTGCGGGCCGCGCGCGATTCCCTGATTGATGAAGGCGGCAAATATTCCGCAGCCTGCCCGGCCTGGTTTATGCAGACGGGATCGCTGTTGAAATGTTTACTCTATGAGAAAAGGGTGAGACCGTCAAGCGAAGCGCGCCCGAGGCCGCCCAACTTCGAAAAAACCTCCCGCGCCACTTAGAGCCCCACAACCTTCATTCCGCCTTCCGGATATCGGTCTCCGGCCGTTGCCCCTATCGGCGCAGCTTCGTTTAGGCGGCGCAGGTCTTCGGTGGAAAGAGTAATGTCCAGTGCCGCCAAATTTTCCTCAAGATGCCTCCTCTTTCGCGTTCCAGGAATCGGCACGATATCCTCACCCTGGGCAAGAACCCAGGCCAGCGCCAATTGCGACGCCTTCACATTCTTCTCTGCCGCAATCTGCCCCGCCCTGCGAACCAATTCAAGGTTTCGGGCAAAATTCTCTCCCTGGAAACGCGGGTTGTTGCGGCGCCAATCGTCGGGAGCAAAATCTTCAATGGTTTTAAATTGTCCGGTCAGGAAACCACGGCCCAGCGGGCTGTAAGCGACAAAGGAAATCCCAAGCTTCCTGCACACACCCAGAATGTCATCTTCGGGATCGCGGCTCCACAACGAATACTCGGTTTGCAACGCCGCGATGGGATGAACCGCGCACGCACGGCGCAAGGTAGCGGGTCCGGCTTCTGACAGCCCAAGATGGCGGACCTTGCCCTCCTCAATAAGCATGGCCATCGCTCCCACTGTCTCTTCGATCGGCGTGTTCCGGTCTACCCTGTGCTGGTAATAAAGATCGATATGATCAACACCCAGCCGTTTCAGGCTTGCTTCGCATGCCTGGCGAATATAATCCGGGCGGCCGTTGATTCCCACAAAACGGCCTTCCGCGTCTCTCATGTTGCCGAATTTCGTCGCCAGGAATACTTTGCTCCGCCGGTCATGAATCGCGCGCCCCACCAATTCCTCATTGCGGCCGACACCGTAA
This sequence comes from Terriglobia bacterium, assembly GCA_035934315.1. Classification (GTDB taxonomy): domain Bacteria; phylum Acidobacteriota; class Terriglobia; order UBA7540; family UBA7540; genus DASYXZ01. The sequence continues at coordinate 48,738 of DASYXZ010000004.1, forward strand.
ACATCTGCCGTGTCCAGAAAATTGATACCTAAATCAAGCGCTCGATGAATTGTCAAGATGGATTCCTGATCATCGCCCGGGCCGTAGAACTCGGACATTCCCATACATCCCAAGCCCAGCGCTGAAACGCGAACTCCGCTATTTCCTAATACGCGATACTTCATCGACTATTTCCTCCGTGTGTGCAATGTCCATGCTCGCTAAAACATTAATTCCGCATCGGGCGGGCTCGTTTTCAGTTCGAGCATGTTCGCGATTCACGAACCTACCCTTAAGTGCTCTCGCGCGATGTGATCAAGACATTTTATCACGCTTGCAACCCGGCCACCCATTTCGCGATGAATCCGTAACACGGGCGGGCTTACATGGTTTATTCCGTCAATCGAATACGATCTTATTCAGAGCGGCCGTGTCCTTGGTTTCCGCTGTAGCGCCGGGCTTTAGCCCGGCACATGCCGCCCTGAAGGGCGGCGCTACATGCAAAACGGATCCGAACATAATCAACCAAGAAGTGTTGTTTACGATGCGGGAAGAGGAGCGACAAAGCCCGTGATGGGCGGCGGCAACTTGGGAGGAGGCGAGGTAAGATCGATTTGGGCGCCCAGCAACGGATAGCGCGAACCAAAGAATTGCAATGCATACGCTTGAAAGAAAACCATGGCCGGAGCTGATACAAATGACATGACAAAGATAAGCAGCATCAAGACGCCCCCTCCAGCCACGACAGCCGCGCTTAGGGTCAGCGTGTTCCAGGCAAGTCCGGCGGCGCTTCCCACCAGTACAACCACCACAGCGGCGATACCCAGCGGAATAATAAACGCGAAGAGGACGAAGACATCAATGATCCCAAAAAGCATCGCGCTCGCAAGGGCCAAAACGATTTTCATCAGCACGTAAACTGCGTACGCTCCTTTCTCCACGCTTAGCATTGGAAGCACTCGCCGCCAGCCGTCCAGGACGCCCCGATTTTCCAGGGCCATCACGGGTATTACAAAGTCCTTGGCAAACAATGCTGCAATGGCGCTGGTCAAGATAAGGCATAGAGCGAGGAAAAACAGCAGTACACCTCCAACAATCAGAAGTCCAATATGATTCCTGGGTTCGGCAAATATTCCAGTAAGCCAGGCAATGTAAACAGGGCCACCAATCAGGATGACCATCGCTGCAAAACCCGCCAGTGCGAAACCGATGGTCCAGAGGAAATAACTTGCTCCTTGCTTCTGCCAACGCCGCCAGCCTGCGCCCAACTCGCAGCGGTCATTGAGCACTGAATCAAAGAGGATGAATCGGAAGACCGAGGCGACGTAAACAAAAGCCAAGGCAAGCGCGAACAAGAGAATCATTCCCACCACGATCCACGGCAGAAAATCCATCCAGTGGAGGTTCAGTGAGTCCGGCAGTAGAGTATACCCGCCAAGGGTTTTTCCGCTTGAGCCGTGGGCCGGCAGGTGAAGGTTCCCCAAACTGCTCCAGCCTCCGCCCCCGCCGCCCGTGAGTTCGCCGGTGGACATGGCCACCACCGCAAGGCGCGCCCAATGCCGGAAACGAAATGGCATAAAGAGCTGTCGCTTGGTCCTTTCCATCGCCGGTGAGATGGCATCCACGCCGGATTGACGCCCTGGCACTTCGGTTCTCCTAAGGGGTATTTCTTTGCGCGATTATAGAACGCCTCATCCGCGCTATTAGAATCATTATGGAGCATAATACGGCGGTATGTAAAGTAAGTTAACCTCCAAGGCCGGGATTATTAGAGCATCGCTCCCACTGAGTTCCATCCTGGTTTTTAATTTCTCTTTTTCAGGCCGCACCCCCGCTTCGGCCCTAAAAATCAATATGTGCCCGAAGACCCGGCACAAGAACCGGACCACGGTCCCGATTGTAGCCCGGATTGTTGATGTGTTGTACATCCACTGAAGCGAACACGCCCCGCCACAAGTGAAGAGTGTAGTAGCCCTCGAGAATGCGTTCGCGCCCGTAGGTCAGTCTGCCGTCACCGAGCAAGAAACCCTGCCCGCCGAGAGCAAGATATTCGCGATGGTCTCCGGAGAGGGCGTTGGCCACATAAGCGACTCCGATCTTGTCCAGTTTTCGCCCCCAACCATCCCCTCTCAAATCGCCGCCGAAGCTTGCTGTCTGGTCCACCTCCGTGTAAGCGAACGATTCATTGCGGCCCTCGTTCCACCCCCACCGTCCATAGACCCGCGCAGTGTCGGTGATGGGCTGCTCAAAGTTTGCTCCGAACCCATATTTAATGCGCCCCTGCTGG
>DASYXZ010000009.1:0-9434 GCA_035934315.1 Terriglobia bacterium
CAATCATATTACCATTGAAGGCTCCACCGATATCGCCTTCAGCCAGGAAGATGTTGGCAAACGTTTTGAAGCCTACGGATGGTTTGTCCAGAGCCTTCCTGACGGCAACGACCTGGAAGCTGTAGACCGCGCGCTCCGTGCGGCGCAGGCGGAAACCGGCCGGCCGTCGCTGATTATATGCAGGACGCACATCGCTTTTGGCAGTCCCAACAAGCACGACACCAAAGAGGCGCATGGGGAGCCATTGGGCGTTGAGGAAGTGAAGCTGACCAAAGAAAACCTGGGGTGGCCGGTGGATCCTCCCTTCTTGATTCCGGAAGAATCGCTGGCGCGCTTCCGCGAGGCAGTTGCGAAAGGCGCGAGGGCTGAAAAGGAATGGGAGACTCGACTGGCGGCCTGGCGCGGGGTCTACCCGGACCTCGCCAAGGAATGGGATCGGTACGTGCGCGGCGAATTGCCCGAGGGTTGGCAGAAAAAAATCCCAACCTTCGCCTCCACGGACAAACCCATCGCCACGCGTAATGCCTCGGAAAAAGTTTTGCAGGCGATCGCTCCTTTGCTGCCCACATTCCTTGGCGGCTCGGCGGACCTCTCGCCTTCCACCAAGACTTATGTGAAGGGCCTGGGGGACTTCGGCAAAAATAATTATGGCGCCAAAAATTTTCACTTTGGAATTCGCGAGCACGCCATGGGCAGCATCCTGAACGGCATGGCGGTGAGCGGATTAATTCCATACGGGTCCACGTTTCTGATTTTTTCCGATTATTGCCGCCCCACCATCCGCCTGGCGGCGTTGATGGAGATTCACTCCATCTTCGTATTCACCCACGACAGCATCTTTGTGGGTGAAGATGGGCCCACGCATGAACCCATTGAACAAATCCCATCCCTGCGCGCCATTCACAACATCTGCTTGATTCGGCCCGCCGACGCCAACGAGACTGCGGTGGCCTGGCGCGTGGCCATCGAGCATCGCGGCGGCCCGGTGGTCTTGGCGTTGACCCGCCAGAACCTTCCCATTTTCGACCGCGCGAAATACGGCTCGGCGGAAGGAGTGGCGCGGGGGGCCTATATCCTTGCCGATGCGAAGGGCAAGACCCCGGATATTATTCTTATCGCCACCGGCTCGGAAGTGGCGCTGGCGCTTGAAAGTTCTGAGAAGCTTTCCCCCGAGGGCATTGCGGTTCGAGTGGTGAGCATGCCCAGTTGGGAGCTTTTCGAAAAACAACCGCAATCTTATCGAGATGAAGTGCTGCCGCCGGCCATCACGGCGCGCCTGGCGATCGAAGCGGCCTCGCCCTTTGGGTGGGAGCGCTACGTAGGATTAAAGGGCGCGGTTATGGGTGTGGACCGCTACGGCGCGTCTGCGCCCTATCAGGTGATTGCGGAAAAGCTGGGGTTTACTTCCGCGAATGTTGTGAAGCGGGCGCGCGAACTGCTCGAAAGAAAGTGATGAGTTATGAATCATGAGTTAAGCGGGAGGAGAGACGATGATGATTGTGCGGACTTTGATCGATCATCGCAATTCAAAACTCATAACTCAGCACTCGTAATTCTGCAGCTATAGAAATGGAGGTCAGTATGTCAACCAATCCTTTACGTGAACTGAATAAATTAGGCCAGAGCGTTTGGCAGGACAATATCCGCCGAAGCGAACTTCTGAACGGCGCGCTGAAGAAATTGATTGATCAGGACGGTTTGTCCGGCGTCACTTCCAATCCCACCATCTTTGAAAAAGCTATAGAAGGAAGCAAAGATTATGACGAGGTGATCAGCAAACTGGGGGCGGCGGGCAAAAGTGCGGCGGAAATATTTGATAGCCTTGCCATTGAGGACATCCAGCACGCCTGCGACCTCTTTCGCCCCACTTATGATTCCACCGAGGGTCGTGACGGCTTTGTGAGCATCGAAGTTTCTCCCACGCTGGCCCACGATACCGCAGGGACGATTGCGGAAGCCCGCCGCCTGTGGAAGGCCGTGAACCGCCCGAATGTGATGATAAAAATCCCCGGAACCAAGGAAGGTTTACCAGCCATCGAGCAAACGCTGGCCGAAGGTCTGAATATTAATATCACCTTGCTCTTTGCGGTGGAGATGTATGAGAAGGTGGCGAACGCTTATGTGGCGGCGCTTGAGAAGCGGGCCCAAGATAGGAAAGCTATAAACCGTGTCGCCTCCGTGGCGAGCTTTTTTGTGAGTCGCATCGATACTTTGGTTGACTCGCAACTTGACGCCAAACTGAGCGCCGCCCAATCCCCCGCTGAGCGCGAGAAATTTGAGCAATTAAAAGGTAAGACGGCAATCGCCAACGCCAAAGTAGCCTACCGGAAATTCAAAGAGATTTTCGGCGGCGCCCGGTTCAAGGCGCTTGCGGCGAAAGGCGCGGGAGTGCAGCGCGTGCTGTGGGCATCGACGAGCACGAAGAATCCCAAATACCGCGATGTGATTTACATTGAAGCTTTGATTGGCCCCGATACTGTGAACACCATGCCGCCCGCCACCATCGTGGCCTTCCGGGACCATGGCCAGGTGCGCCTGACGCTCGAAGAAGATTTTGAGGGAGCGGGCCGCGACCTTGCCGGGCTCGCACAAGCGGGCGTAGATCTTCGCGCCGCAACGCAGAAGCTTGAGGACGACGGGGTGAAGTCCTTCGCCAACGATTTCGCCAAGCTGCTTAGCGTGGTGGATGAGAAAAGGAAACAAGTTCTGGAGGCCCAGAAAATATGACCACGTCCGTTTTCGGCTCGCTGCCCGCCGGATTTTCAGCCACTCTGGACAATTTCGACAAGGAAAATTTTTCCCGGCGACTCTGGGAGCATGACGCCTCGCTTTGGAAAAATGAGCCCGAGCACCAGAAGATTATAAAGAATTCGCTGGGCTGGCTGAGCGTTGCAGACACCATGCTCGAAAACATCGATGAGGTGTTGAGCTTTGTGGAGGACGTGAAACGGGAGGGTTATCAGCATGCCGTGGTTTTGGGGATGGGCGGCAGCAGCCTGTGCCCGGACGTTTGCCGCGCCACTTTTGGTACTGCGCGGGGATACCTCGGCCTGCACATCCTTGATTCCACCGTGCCGGCGCGAATTCTGCGAATTGAAAAATCTTTGGACGTGGCGCGAACGATTTTTCTGGTGTCGAGCAAATCCGGCGGGACGGTTGAGCCGCTGTGCTTTTACAAATATTTTTATGACCGTGTCCATAGCGTGAAGGGTGACGCTGCGGCGGAAAATTTTGTCGCCATCACCGATCCGGGGACCTCCCTGGAAAAACTCGCGCTGGAGAAAAAGTTCCGCCGCGTCTTCCACGGCCAACCCGACATCGGGGGGCGATATTCGGCTTTGTCAAATTTCGGTATAGTTCCCGCCGCGCTGGAAGGAGTGGATGTTCGTGCCTTGCTTAAGCGGGCGCAGCAGGTCGCCCGCGCTTGCGATGCCTCCGTGTCGGCCGAAGAGAATCCCGGCGTGTCGCTGGGAGCGATCATGGGAGACGCCGCGCGCGACGGCCGCAACAAATTGACTTTTGTCGTCTCGCCCGGAATTCGGACCATCGGCGATTGGCTGGAACAACTGATTGCTGAGAGTACCGGCAAAGAAGGGAAGGGCGTGGTCCCGGTGGCGGGCGAAACGTTGGCCGGAGCTTCAGTTTACGGGAAAGATAGAATATTCGTTCGCGTGCAACTGCGTTCGGAGTCGGACGAGGCCGTCGATAAACAGCTTAAAGCACTGGGGGCGGCCGGACATCCTATTATCAGGATTGAGCTAAAAGATAAACTCGATTTGGGTGGAGAATTTTTCCGCTGGGAAGTGGCAACGGCAACGGCGGGTTCGCTCCTCGGCATCGATGCGTTTGACCAACCCAACGTCCAGGAGAGCAAAGACAATACCAACCGGTTGCTGGCTCAATTTATGGCGGAGGGTAAACTGCCGGAAGATGCTCCGCTTGTAAGCACGGACGAAGTAAATCTTTTTGGCCAGACACCGGGGAAGAGTGGCGGTTTGATGGAGGATTGTCTTTCGGATTTCCTCGGGCAGCGAAGATTGAATCAGGATTACGTTGCCATCATGGCTTATATTGAACCGACATCTGAACATGATGCTGCCCTGGAAGCGATTCGAATGGCGATCCGTGACGGCCTGGGTGTCGCGACTACTTTCGGCTACGGCCCCAGGTTCCTGCACTCGACGGGACAACTGCACAAAGGCGGGCCGCATGACGGCCTGTTCATCCAGATTACTTGTGAGGATGCCGTCGATGTGCCGATTCCGGGCGAGCCGTATACCTTTTCCGTTTTAAAGCGCGCCCAGGCGCTGGGCGATCTGCAATCTTTACAAAGTAGAAAGCTGCGTGTCATTCGATTGCACCTGACAAAAAACGCCGACGATGGGCTGGCGGCTTTGTCTGAATTGATTTCCAGTGCGGTAAAGCAAATTGGCAAGCCCGCATCGCCGCAGGCCGCGAGCGGGAGTTAAAGATTCCACTGCTATCAGGACCAACCATGGCTAATACTGCTGTTTTACCCAACCCATTGCGCGAAGGAATTCGACTGGGCCAAACCCCTGACGGGTGCGCCATGGTGATCTTCGGCGCGTCGGGCGATTTGACTGCGAGGAAATTAATTCCCGCGCTTTACAATCTGGCCCGCCATCATATGCTGCCTGCCGGATTCAATGTGATAGGCTGCTCGAAAACTCCGTTTACTCACGAGCAGTTCCGCGACAAGATGCGCAAAGCGGTGCGCGAAGATTTGAATCTTCCCGCGGGAGATGATCCTGTTTTGAATAGTTTTACCAGCAACCTCCATTATATCTCAGACGATTTTGGCGATCCGGCGGCCTACGCGCAATTAACCGAGTTCCTCAATCAGCTTGACCGCGACAAGGGTACAGCGGGCAACCGGCTTTTTTATCTGGCTACGCCGCCCAGTTTTTTTCCGGTTATCGTGAAGCATGTTGGCGGCGCCGGCCTTGCCAAGCCCAAGGACCCTGAGAAGAACTGGACGCGAATCGTTCTCGAAAAACCTTTTGGACGGGACTTGAAGAGCGCCCAAGACCTTAACCGCGTGGTTACGGGCGTATTTGGCGAGCAGAATGTTTATAGGATTGACCATTATCTGGGCAAGGAAACGGTTCAAAATCTTTTGGTTTTCCGCTTTGCCAACGGGATTTTTGAGCCCATCTGGAACCGCCGGTACATCGACCACGTTCAAATAACCGTGGCTGAAGAACTGGGAGTTGAGAACAGGGCTTCCTATTTTGAAGAAGCCGGATTGTTTCGCGACATGATTCAGAGCCATGTGCTGCAAGTGCTGAGCCTTGTGACCATGGAGGCTCCCGCGCGGTTTGAGGCCAGGGCGTTGCGCGATGAAAAAGCAAAAGTGATGCGCTCGTTTCGCCCCATTAGCCTGGATGAGGTGGATAAGTTTGCCCTGCGCGCCCAATATTCGGCGGGATTGGTTTCGGGCAAGAAAGTTCCGGCTTATCGGGCCGAACCCAATGTGAACCCCGCCTCGTCCACGGAGACTTATGCCGCGCTCAAAGTGTTTGTTGATAATTGGCGCTGGGCTGACGTTCCTTTCTACATTCGTTCCGGGAAGCGGCTTGCCAAGCGAGTCTCCGAAATCTCCATTCAATTTCGCCGCGTTCCTCACCTGCTCTTTAGCGGCAAGGTCACGGAATCCATTCAGCCCAATCTTCTTTCCGTTCAGATCCAGCCTGACGAAGGCATTTCTTTGAAGTTCAGCGCCAAATTTCCCGGCACCACCATGCAGATTCGGCCGGTAAAAATGCAATTCCAGTATGGCGAGTCATTCGGCGGCGAGTCACCATCAGCCTATGAAACCCTTTTGCACGATTGCATGATGGGTGACAACTCCCTGTTTACCCGCAACGACGCTGTGGAAATATCCTGGGAGTTTGTTGATCCGATTCTCAATCGATGGAAGCAAGACGGTTCCAAAGGTCTTGCTTTTTACGAGTCTGGGAGTTGGGGCCCGGCTGAGGCTGATGCGTTCATCGAGCGCGATGGGCGTCGATGGCAACGGCTGTAGGAAGGCAGAAGGATCCCTGATTGAGCGTATTTCAAACCTAAGGGAAGGAAGCAAAGATTGACCGACACATTTCAAACCAATATTATTGGTGAGTCACGACCGGCCAATGTGTCCGCCCTGGCGGCGGAACTTGATTCCTTGTGGCGATCGGCGGATAAAGACGCTGAAGGCCGGCACCCTGTCACGCGGGCTTGCGCGCTGACTCTCCTGGTGTATACGGAGAGTGACGAAGCCGCCCGCGAGGTGAGCAATTTACTTGGCGCCTTGACCCTGCAGAATCCCTGCCGCGCTCTCATCATGGTGGTTCGACCGGCGGAATCCCCAGCCGGATTGTCAGCCCGGATTTCCGCAGTTTGCCAACTCCCGGCCCCAGGAGAGAAACAAGTTTGCTGCGAGCACGTCACGATTGAAGCTTGTGGCGATGCGGTGCGAGACCTGGACAAGGTTGTGGTGCCTCTGATGGTTTCGGGTCTTCCCGTTTATCTCTGGTGGCGGGCGGGTAACACCACTGAGCCCGAGGCGTTTGGGAAAATTTTGCGTTACATCGATCGCGTGTACGTTGATTCCGAGTGGTTCTCGAATCCTGAAGTTGAATTGCCGGCTTTGGCAAGAAAAATCCAGAAATATGCCGGCCAGGTTGTGGTCCACGATTTGAACTGGGCGCGCGTCACTCCCTGGCGCGAGCTGACGGCCCAGTGTTTCGATTCGCCGGACACGCGATCTTATTTGAACCAGATCAGTGGTATTCAAATCGAATATAGCGACCGTGGCACGGGCGGCCATTCCTCCCTTGGGCAAGGCCTGCTGTTTTCGGCATGGTTGGCAGACCGGCTTGGCTGGAAGTGGGTGGGGCGGGGAACCGATAAAAATGCTTCGGGCACGGGAAAAGATGCAAATGGAAACCGGTCATTTCTCTTCAGGGGTCAATCGGGGGATATCCAGGTCCAACTTGTGCCGCGGCCGGGCGGTGCAGAATGTCCTTCGGGATTCTTATCTGTCCAATTGAAAGCCGCGGGCAAATCCCGGGCTGCCTTTTCTTTAACCTGTGGCCCAGGCGGGAAATGCGTCATCACTCATGCTGAAATTCCTGCCCACGCGCCCATTGACCGCACAGTTAATCTGGAAGTTTTCGATGAGGTTGGACTGTTGAATGAAGAGCTCAAGTTTTCCAGCCACGACCAGATTTATGCGGAGGCGCTGGCCATGGTCGCCACGATGACTGCCTGATGTATATCTCTCATTGTCATTTGGCCCGCTAGCCGGCGACCTATCCATGCTCCCCATGCCCAAACCAGAAGTCAGGATCTTTCCGAATTTGGAGGAGTTGAGCCTCGCGGCTGCGAGTCAATTCGAAGAACTTGCGAGTTCGCTTGTGGCGCGGGGAAAAACCTTTTCAGCTGCTCTCTCAGGCGGATCAACACCCAAGCGGCTTTACGAACTTCTGGCAAGGCCGGGCCATCACATTCCCTGGGAGCGCGTCGAACTTTTCCAGGTGGATGAGCGGTGCGTTCCTCCCGACAATCCCGAAAGTAATTACAAAATGATCCGTGGGGCGCTGCTCGATCACATCCATATCCCTGCATCGAATTTCCACCGCATGACCGCGGAAAATCCGAACCGCGACGAAGCAGCTGGAAAGTATGCCCAGGAAATGGCGCAGGTTTTGAAGCCAGGTAAAGATGATTGGCCCCGCCTGGACCTTATTTTTCTCGGGATGGGGCCTGACGGGCACACCGCATCTCTATTTCCCTGTTCAGAGGCTCTCGACGAACAAGTGCTCTGGGTTCGCCCGAATTTCAGCGCGCGGTTGGGGAATTTCCGGCTGACGCTCACGCTGCCTGTGCTGAATGCGGCCTCGGACGTGATATTCCTTATTACAGGAGCCGATAAGGCTGAGACTCTTCGTGACGTCATGGAAGGTCCGTCGCGAGTCTCGCAGCTTCCAGCCCAGGGTGTGCGGCCTGTTGAGGGGCGATTGACCTGGTATTTGGACCAAGCCGCGGCGCGCCTGTTGGCCCAATGAGGGTGGCCGAATTATTTCTGCCTTCAACACGCAAAAGCCGATGAGGCCGTTCCCACTTGACGGTTGCGGTTAAGGCTTGCGCCTGGGTTATCGACTTTCTGCTTTTGACTATAAACTGGACGCTGCGAACACATTCCGGAGGGCAATTTGGTTAAGATTGCGCCATCCATTCTGTCTGCCGATTTCACGCGTTTGGGCGAGGCGGTTCACGCCGCGGAAGCATCGGGGGTTGACCGCGTCCAGATTGATGTGATGGACGGCCGCTTTGTTCCCAACATTACATTTGGATCGCAGGCCGTGGCATCCCTGCGCCCGCTGACTCGACTGACGCTCGAACTTCACTTGATGGTCGAACCGCCGGAAGATTTCATAGAAGAATTTGCCCGCGCCGGCGCCGACACGATTATTGTCCATCAGGAGGCGACCCCGCACCTGCACCGCGTGATTCAACACATCCACGCCCTGGGGAAGAAGGCCGGCGTGGCGCTGAATCCGTCCACACCGGCCTCATTGATCTCCGAAGTCATGGCGAGCCTGCAACTGGTGCTGGTGATGACTGTGAATCCAGGATTCGGTGGTCAGGATTTTATTCCCGAAACACTGACCAAAATACGCCAGGTGAGAAATAGCATTGAACAGCAGGGCCTTCACTGCGAGCTTGAGGTAGACGGGGGTATCAATATGGTTACAGCCCCGCAAGTGGTCGCGGCCGGCGCTGATGTTTTGGTTGCGGGATCGGCTGTCTTTGATGCAAAAGACGGTGTGGCGAAAGCCATCCATCGGCTGCTCGCCAGTGCAGACGGCGGGTCGGCGCAAGAAAAGAACCTGCGTTCAAAACCTTAAAGCAAACACAATAAATTTTGGGGGGAGGGTTGGGGGGCCCTCCCAGCGGTCTCAACCTTCAGCTTCCCTTCTTAAGCTGCAACGTCCGCTGCGATTAGTGGGGCAGGAACTTGGACAGGTAGGGTGAGTTCCGCTCCGAGCCAACCCCGGAACGGCGGTAGTGGCCGGAAGGTCCCTCACCGAGGAATTCTGAGAACCATGCCTCGTGCTCAATCTCTTCGTGCAGGATGGCAAGGGAGAGATCGTAAGTCCGGTGGTCTTTCCCCGCAGTGTAATTGCAGATCGCAGTATAACCTGCGACCGCGCATCTTTCCGCGCCCACCAGCACTTGAAGCATGGCTTTGACATCGGTGGGATCCTTGGGGAGATTGGCCGGTGGGCAGGCCGAAATATCATGGAACTTATTCATGCTGTCAGGCAGCTTTCCACCCAATTCGTAAATCCGGGGAACCAGAGCTTCAAAATGATTTCGGTCTTCGATTCTCGCATCCTCAGTGATTTCTTTCAGCCCTTCACCATCCA
>DASYXZ010000012.1:0-35766 GCA_035934315.1 Terriglobia bacterium
GGCGGCACCGGCGGTGGCCCTTATAGCGTGGGTGGCGGAGTGAGCGCCCCCAAGGAGATTTTCGCACCCAGCCCGGACTATTCCGAGGAAGCTCGCAAAGCGAAATTTCAAGGCGCCGTGGTGCTCTCACTCGTAGTTGACTCTCAGGGCAATCCAACCGATATCCAGGTGGTCAGAGCGCTGGGCATGGGGTTGGATGAAAAAGCCGTGGAGAAAGTCCGGACTTGGAAATTCGTTCCTGGCAAGCGAAATGGCATTCCTGTTCCCGTCCGCGTTCTGCTTGAAGTGACCTTCCGCCTTTTCTAAAGCAGCCCCCTGCCTCCCTTTGTTGCCGTCGCCCCGCTGCTGAATTCAAATAAACATTGTTCAAAAAGGAATTGGCAATTCCCCCGCACTTATGGTAAATGAGATGCTCATTGCATCGGACGGAGGCGGAGGGGAACTTGACTCGAAAAGGGTCTCATCAGACCGCGCCCAACTCGCAGTTCGGCTGTATAATTCTTAAATTTATTCGATTGAGTTAACCACAAATCGCACGACCGAGATTAATTTGAGTCCGAAACATTCCGGGGAGGGATCTTAATCTATGAAGAAAAACCAGCGCACCATAAACCGGGAATTGTTGGCCGGGGAATCGACAGCATCGTTACTCCGCGAGTTGGTAGCCCACCTGCGCCAAAACCGAACTCAACTACGTGAAGAGTGGGCAAGGCGTATTACGGAGGCCCAATTACTCACGGCGATGACCCGGGAAGAAATCTTTGCCGAGGCCACGTCAATTTATGATAACTACGTGGACGTCCTGGAAACGGGCAGCGTGGAAGCTCTGCAAGCGTATGCGCGGAGCTTGTCCGAACGCATCATCCCACGCGGAGTGGAAACTCACGAAGTTGTGGGCATCGTGCTCCTGTTGCGCGACGTGCTGGCGCGTTCGCTGTTTAAAAAGTATCAGTCAGACTTTGGCTTGCTCAATCGCGTGCTGGACGCCTATGAGCCCGCCGCCAATCGTATTGCCAACACGGTGGCCGTGGGCTTTGTCCAGGAGCGCGAGCGCATCATCCGCGAGCAGCAGGAAGCCATTCGGGAACTTTCCACCCCGGTGCTGCCCGTCCGCGAGCGCCTTCTGATTCTGCCCATCATCGGCGTGATTGATCCTCAGCGCGCCCGCCAGTTAACTGAGCAGTTACTACGCGGCATCCGTACCAACCGCGCCAAAGTAGTGGTTATGGACATCACCGGCGTGCCCACCATTGACTCGACAGTGGCCAACCACCTGGTTCAAACCGTGGAATCAGCCCGCCTTTTGGGCGCCACCGTCATCGTCACCGGACTGTCGCCGGAAATCGCCCAGACTCTGGTCACCGTGGGCGTGGAATTGGGCAAGATGAACACCGTCGGCGACCTCCGGGGCGGAATCGAAGAAGCCGAACGTCTATTGGGCTACAAGGTCCTTCCGGTGCTTGAACAAGCCCAGGCGAATTAAGGGAGTGTGCCGTGGTCGTACCGATTCTTAAGCAAGGGCAATATCTTATTGCCTCAATTCAAGCTGCACTTACAGACGCCGACTTGCTGAAAATGCGGGACGCTTTAGCCGAACAAGTGGGCAGGTTCCGCTCGCGCGGCGTTATCGTAGACGTCACAGCCTTGGACGTGATGGATTCGTTCGCCGCTCGCACCCTGAGCGATATTGCGAACATGATCCGGTTGCGCGGCGCCGAGACTGTTATCGTCGGGATTCAGCCTGAGGTCGCGTTTTCGATGGTTCAATTGGGATTGAAGCTCGAAGGCGTGGCCACGGCATTGGACCTCGAAGAAGGTCTCGACTATCTCGATCATAAAACCAGGCGGATCAATCGTGCGCCCAACCCTTTTACAAGATGACATCCGGGTGCCCATCACCTCGGACATCGATATCGTTTACGCGCGGCAGAAGGGGCGGGAACTGGCCTCCCAACTGGGCTTCTCATCCTCCGAGCTGGCATTAATCGCCACAGCTATATCCGAATTGGCAAGGAACATCGTTCGCTACGCCGGGAACGGCGCCATTGTCATCAAGCTTGTCGAACGAGGCGAAAAACGCGGTGTCCACATCGTGGCCACTGATGAGGGACCGGGAATCCGGAACATTGCCCTGGCCATGCAGGATGGGTATTCCACCTCCGATGGCCTCGGATTGGGCTTGCCAGGCGTGCGCCGATTGATGGATGAATTTGAGGTGGTTTCCAAAAACGGGGAAGGAACAACGGTGACAATCAAAAAATGGCTTCGCTGAATCAAAAAAAGACTCCGGTCGGCGCTCCCATTTTGGAATGGAGTGTTGCCGCGTTGGCGATGCCAGGAGAGAAAGTATCAGGCGATACGCAATTGGTTGAGACGTTCCCGAATGGCGCCCTGGTCGCCGTGGTGGATGGCTTGGGACACGGCTCTGAGGCTGCTCTGGCGGCCCGGAATGCAGTCGAGATAATGAAGGCGCATCCGCTGGAGTCGGTTATTCCGTTGCTCAATCGCTGCCATGAAAACCTTCGCACGACGCGGGGCGTTGTGTTGAGCATGGCGTCGTTCAATGCGGTGGACGGAACATTGACCTGGCTGGGTGTGGGCAATGTTGAGGGCATGCTTTTCCGCCATGACTCCGACGAGAAAACCACCTACGAATCCCTCCTCTCACGCCGTGGAGTGGTGGGCGGGCGATTGCCTCCCTTGCACGCTGGGATTCTTCCTGTCACCCCGGGGGACACGCTCATTTTTGCCACGGATGGGATTCGCAGTGGTTTTGAATCCAACTTAAGCCTCCGCGCATCCCCCAAAGAGATTGCTGACCGTATCCTGGCTCAACACAATATGGAAACGGATGACGCGCTTGTGCTGGTGGCGCGATATATCGGAAATACCCAATGAAGATTAGTCTGGGAAAATTGTCTGACCAATACTTTTCCGCCCTGGAGAGCTACTTGTCCGGCGGTGGAGAAAAGGCGTTGGAATCCGCCTATGAAATTGGCCGCCGTGCGCTGGACAATCGCCTGGGCGTCCTTGAAATGGCGACCCTCCATCACATGGCATTGAAGCAATTGTTCGCCCGCAAATCCGGAGCGGAAAGCGCCGCGCGCAACACCGGCAACATTGAAAGATTTTTTGTCGAAAGCCTCACTCCTTTTGAGATGACCCATCGGGGCTTCCGGGAAGCCAATGAGGCTCTGCAGGTAAGCGAGGAGCGTTATCGCGAGCTGTTTGAAAACGCCAATGACATTGTTTTCATGACGGATTTGAAAGGAAACTTTACCTCCATCAATAAGGCGGGTGAACGATTAACCGGCTACCAGCGCGAAGAAACTCCTGGCAAGAATTTTGCCGACGTGGTTCCCGCTGAATACCTGGGCCTCGCCCGGCGCATGCTGGAGGAGAAGCTGGCCAATAAAATTCCAACCACCTACGAGTTGGAAATATTGACCAAAGACGGCCGGCGCGTTCCGCTGGAGGTGAGCACCCGGCTCATTGTTCATGAAGGCGAGCCCACCGGCATCCAGGGCATCGCCAGGGACGTCACGGAGCGAAGGCGGGCGAAGGATGCCTTGCGCAAATCCAACGAGGCTTTGGAGGAACAAGCCAAGCACATCGCCCACGCCCTGCATGATGATGCGGGCCAGCTTCTGGCCACCATCCACATCGCGCTGGAGGACGCCCTTGGGGAAATGGTTCCCAGGAATCGTAAACACCTGGAGAAGATTCGAGGCATCCTTTATGAGATTGAAGAACACTTGCGGCGATTTTCGCACGAGCTGCGGCCCACTGTCCTGGATGATCTGGGCCTTCAGGCCGGCCTGGAATTTCTTGCCAGCAACGTATCCAAGCGCACCGGTGTTAAAGTGAACTTTGAGAACAGCGTGGATAGACGGCTGCCCGCGCCGGTTGAGACAGCTCTCTACCGAATCACGCAGGAGGCGCTGACTAATATCACCCGGCATGCGAAAGCCAAAAATGCTTTTCTCAAACTGCACGCCAACGGGAAAAATATTTCTTATTCCGTTCGGGACGACGGGGTGGGGTTTGACGCCGGCTCCGAGCTGTCCAAACGGGGCCAGCGGGGTCTCGGCCTGGTGGGAATCCAGATGCGGCTCGATGCCTTTGGAGGAACGTTTTCCATTAAATCAACGCCGGAAAAAGGTTCGGAACTTTTTATAACAATTCCACTCGAGAGGTAATTATGCCCCTCAAAATTCTTCTTGCCGACGATCACCAGATCATGCGCCAGGGACTGAAGGCGCTGCTGGAGGAGAAAGGATTTGCCGTGGTGGGTGAGGCCTCGGATGGTCATGAGGCTGTGCGCGTGGCCAATGAGAAAAAGCCTGACGTTGCTGTGGTGGACCTCTCCATGCCGCTCCTGAACGGCATCGACGCCGCCAGGCAAATCCGACACGACCTGCCCGGAACCAAGGTCATACTCCTAACCATGCATACTGACGAGCAATATATTCTGGACGCCATTCGCGCCGGGGTTTCCGGATATGTTTTGAAAAGCGAGGCGGCCACTGATTTGGTAAAGGCCATCCAGGATGTTAATAAAGGTTTAACTCATCTCAGTTCCAGAGTCTCCCGCGCCGTGGTGAAAGGTTATCTCGATAAAAATGAGTCGCCAGGCGACCCTCTCAGCCCGCGGGAACGTCAAGTGCTGCAGCTCATCGCGGAAGGCAAAACCACCAAGGAAATCGCCACGGTTCTGGGCGTGAGTGTTAAGACGGCCGACTCTCACCGGACAAGAATCATGAAAAAACTCGACATGCACGGGACCGCCGGATTGGTTCGCTATGCTATTCGAACCGGCTTGATTCAGCCCTGAAGAGCGTGTCCATGAGTCAGGTGCCAATCTGGTTTGAACGCAAGTTTGAATTTGGGTTTCCGGCGGAACTGCTTCCGAATCTGCGCGCGCGTCTGCGCGGCACTCCGGCCAGACTTGAAGAGGCGCTTCATGGCCTCTCTCATAAAATTCTAACCAGGAAGCCGGAGGAAAAATGGTCGACTCAGGAACACGCCGGTCACTTGCTTGACCTTGAACCGCTGTGGCTGGCGCGAGTGGACGATTACGTGGCGGCCAGCGCCCAGCTCACCGTGACGGACCTGAAGAATTTAAAAACTGACGAAGCGAACCATAACGCGCGCCCACTGGAAATAATTCTATCTGAATTTCGTGCGGCAAGAGAAAAGCTGCTGAGCCGTGTGGAGGAATTGGACGCATCACTCTTCGTTCGAGCCATTCCCCACCCGCGTCTGAAAACGCCGATGAGATTAGTGGACCATTTGTATTTTGTCGCCGAACACGACGATCATCATCTGGCGCGAATATGGGAATTGGTCACCGCCTCACGAAAGTAGAGCCTGCGTACTCACCGGCGTTTGGGTTCCGCACGCCGCTTCCTGCACCGCAGACATTCCAATTCAATGTCTGCGCCGCCCGCCTGGTTTATGCAATCCATTGGAAATATTACTGCATCAAATAAATGTAAGAAGCCTCCTGGAGGAAACGTTGGGGGTGTCATTTGGAATTGGATCCTATTTGAAACCCGCCAGTAGACGGGTCATTCCCGCGCAGGCGGAAATGACTGCCCGTTGTGGCGCCTGTTGCACGGGAATGACTGCAGCATAGATCCATGGTGGAGACGCCGGCGCTACAAAAAGGCCAGTTTTTAAGCGGCTTCTCCGCACAAGATTCAGGTGTTTACCCGATTGATGATATTTCATTAAGCTGCTATTCAATAAGGGTCAGCATCGATAAGGGGAGGATGGCATATGACAAAAAACCCTTTTGCCTTGTTAGTGAGTCGCGAAGGCGCCTCTTTAGAGCCTTTGAAATCAGCCCTGAAAAAACAATCCATTGAAACCTGGAGTGTTGATACTTGCGAGGAGGTCACAAAGCTGGTGGAGCAAACTCATCCCGAATTAATTTTTACCGATCCCCGGCTGGCCGACGGAACATGGCTTGATATTGTCACCCTGATTGAAAAAGCCTCCACGCCCGTAAACCTGATCGTCGTTGGAGCGCCGGAGAATGCCAAGCTTCATGCATCAGCAATGGAGAATGGCGCTTTTGATTTCATCCAGCCTCCTTTCGAGGCCACGTCCCTGGGGCAAATCCTGCAAAACGCTGTGGAGAATGTCCGCCATCGCAGGGTGGCGCAAGCCTTAACCGCAGTGGCATAATGCAAACTCAGAAATGTTTGTCGAGGCTCATGTCGAATTCGCCCTGCGTTCTTCTCAGGCTCTCGAATGTGTAAACAGCTCGCAATTTATCGCGCGCCAATGAACTCTGGTTTTCCAACTCCGCTTATCGAAATATCTCGACCGAATAAATAAGTGTAGAGTGTTTCCATGCGAATGGGATTAAGAGTGGCTGTCGCGCTCACCGTGGTACTCATCCTGGTGGCCTGTCTCTTCGCCTTCTTCGAGGTTCGGGGCGAGCGGCGCCACATCAAGCAGGATATGGCGAGAAACGCGGAGGTTCTTGCTGCAAGCCTGGTTGAAGCAATCGAAGTGCCACTCGATAGGGGTTCTCACACGGCCCTCCAACACACTTTGGATCGGCTGGGTGAAAGGCTGGTTGGACTGGCTGTCTATAACCTGAAGGGAGAGCCGCTGGCCATTACCCCATCTCTGGCAGCGCGACTGAAGACGCGCCCCGCCGCGGTTGACGCGGCTTTGACTGAGAAGGCCGGCCGTGGGAGCTTCATCCAAATCGATAAAATGGCCGTGTATGTGTATGCCATACCAATTTTTCGCGATCAGGTGGTCGACGGAACGCTGGCTGTCTTCAACGATGCGACTTCTCTTCAGAACCAGAGCGCGAAGCTCTGGCGCGAAACGTTAAAGCGTTTGCTGGTTGAAATGCTTTTGATTCCTTTTTTTGCTTTTCTGGTAGTGCGCTGGAGCCTTCGTGGGCCGATCGCCCGCACCGCGCAATGGATGAAAGATCTCCGCAAGGGGAAGAGTATTCCCCGCCCCGGCTTGCTGGATGAGGACTTATTCAAACCGCTTACCCAGGAGGTAAGGCACTTTGCCAGAAGCCTTGAAGTGGCCCGGGCTACTGCGGAAAAAGAGGCCCGTCTGCGAAACCTGGCGCACTCCTTATGGACGCCTGAACGCCTGCGCATGCATGTGCGAGACAAGCTGGAGGGCCAGCCGCTTTTTGTTGTCTCCAACCGGGAGCCTTACGAGCATGTCCGCCAGGGGAACTCCGTACGAGTCATCGTCCCACCCAGCGGACTGGTAACGGCGCTCGAGCCCATTCTGCGCGCCTGCGACGGGACGTGGATCGCGCACGGCGCTGGTGACGCTGACCGCGAGAATGTTGACCAGCGAGACCGACTTCGTGTGCCACCCGAAGAGCCCGCGTACACTCTGCGCCGCGTTTGGCTGACCGCCAAGGAGGAAGCCGGATACTATCTGGGCTTTTCCAACGAAGGTCTCTGGCCCCTTTGCCACATCGCGCACACCCGTCCACTCTTCCGCGCCGAAGATTGGGCGTGTTATCAGGAAGTGAACCAGAAGTTCGCAGAAGCGGTCTTGGAAGAGATCAGGAACACGGAGCAACCCGCCGTGCTCGTCCAGGATTACCATTTTGCCTTGTTGCCCCGCTTGATCAAGGAGAAGCGGCCGGACGCTCGCGTGGCCATCTTCTGGCACATCCCCTGGCCCAATCCTGAAGCATTCGGAATCTGTCCCTGGCAGCGCGACGTGTTGGAAGGCCTGTTGGGCGCGGATCTGGTGGGCTTCCATACCCAGGCGCATTGCATGAACTTTCTGGAGACAGTGGACCGCGCGCTCGAGTGCCGCATTGAGTGGGACCGTTCCGCCATCGATCGGTCCGGCCACGCAACCTCCGTGCGGCCGTTCCCCATCAGCGTGGCCTTCCCAGACTCTCCCGTCCAGCCCCGCCCGCCACGCTCTCCTTACACCGAACGAGCCGAATTGTTCAAGCGCCTCGAAGTGCATGCCACTTATATGGGAGTGGGCGTTGACCGGGTAGACTACACCAAAGGAATCCTGGAAAGGTTTCACGGGGTTGAGCGTTTTCTGGAAAAATATCCCACCTATCAAAAACAGTTTACTTTTGTGCAGATGGGCGCGCCCAGCCGCACCAACATCAAACGCTACAGCGATTTATTGGCGGAAGTGGGGGCGGAGGCGGAACGAATTAACCAGCGATTCCAGACCATTGGATGGCAGCCTATCGTTTTCCTGAAAAAACAACACAGTCACAAAGAAATCGAACCCTATTATCGCGCCGCAGATTTGTGCCTGGTAACCTCGCTTCACGATGGCATGAATCTTGTGGCCAAGGAATTCGTGGCCACGCGCAATGACGACGAGGGCGCGCTCATCCTGAGCCATTTTGCCGGAGCCAGCCGCGAGCTGCATGATGCCCTGGTGGTGAACCCTTACGATACCGAGCAACTGGCGGACGCCATCCACTTTGCGCTGGAGATGGATCCGGATGAAAGAAGAGCAAGGATGCAGCGCATGCGGCGCGTGGTGAAGGAGAACAACATCTTTCGTTGGGCAGGAAACCTGATTGCGGAACTTGCAGAAATCCGGATTGAGCGGCCGGAAACAATTCGGACCCATTAAGGGCGCCCCCGGGGGGATTGGAAACGGTCTGCGCGGAAGTGTGCCTCAAGCTGCGGAATTATACTCGCCTGGGATAGTTTCTGCGCAGGGCGGCAATGGACGGCCCGGGACAAATGAAGCCGGCCAAAATCCAAACCATAGGAGAACGATGCCCCGCCTTGCCAGCCACCACAAGTCACAGCATTTGTTCGACCACTGGAGCGAAGTGCAACAGCGCCTGGCGGCCGCCAGGCATGTCGCGCTTTTTTTGGATTTTGACGGCACTCTCGCTCATCTCCGTTCACGACCGGCGGATGCCCGGCTGGACGAATCCACTCGCGCATTGCTGCGGCGGCTGGCGCGCTTACCCTCCATCACCCTCTGCATTATCAGCGGGCGCCGCCGCGCCGACTTGCAAAAACGCGTGAACGTGCGAAGAGCCATTTATCTGGGATTGCACGGTTGGGAGCGCGACACGGGCGCCCGTTCCGCCATCGCCGCGCGAGGGCTCCTGGCGCCGGCGCGCCGCCTGCTCAACAAACGACTTTCCGACCTTCCTCATATTTGGGTGGGAGACAAGGGACCGTGTTTTGAAGTTCATTACAACGGCGCGACAGGCGAGACCATTCGCAAAGCGAGCACGATCGTCCGCGCCGTCCTTCGCCCTCTCAAGAAGGAAGCTCGAGTTCTACACGGCCGCAAGGTATGGGAAGTGCTGCCCCGAGAGATCGAAGGTAAAGGCACAGCGGTGCGGGCGCTGCTGGCGGAGTTTCCCCATCCCGTGCTGCCCATTTACATCGGGGATGACACCTCGGACGAATCCGCGTTTCAGGCGCTCCATGATGGGATTACTGTCCGGGTGGGAAGACCGCGCCGCACGCGGGCGCACTTCGAGCTGCACAACCCGGAGGAAGTGTCCAGCTTCTTACAACGAGTGGAGGCCGAAGTCGAATGAAATCCGCCCAACATCCTTTCCAATTTTTCACCGTATCCTATCTGACACGGGTGGGCAACCAAACCGGTCTGAACCTGTCCGGGCTGCTCGACGGCCTGGAGAAGTGCAATGAGGCAACCATTTTCCATCATACATTCCAGAGTTTGAGCAAGCATCACTTCCTGCGCGAAGGGTTTTCAAACGATTTTGCCCAGTGGGCCCTGGCCGCTTGTAATCGCGCGGATCTAGCCGAAACGCTGGCCGGGCTGGACATCCGGGATTATCTCTCCCTGGGGGATCTCCGCAACGACCTTCGTCGCATTGTGGCAGATTACTGCGCCGCCCATCCGCAATATGCCGCGCAAATTGCGTTTGAACCATTTTATTTTTGCGAGGACATTGAAGTCACAGTGCCCCTGGGGGTGGAGGCCGGAACCCTTGAGGAATTTCGGCAGGGCATTGAAAAGCTCACTCATGCATCGCTTTATTTTCACTTCATTTCCTCCCGGTTGCGTTTGCACCTGCGGACCAATGACTTCTCTGTCTGGCTCTCGACGGCGTTGGGAATGGATGCCCTCGCGCAACGATTGAATTCCATCGACATTTACACCAATACGCTGGATGGCGTGCGCACAAGATTGCTCGACCTCATTCACCAGGAGATGACCCGATGAGCTTCGCCCCGCCGTCACTGCAAACTCCACCCCGACCTCAGCCTCGCCCGCCCCATCTTGATGAATACGGGCCCCTGCTGGGTGCGGCGACCATCGCCGAATTGCGCGCCCTGGCCGGCCCCCTCCAGGCGCGTACGGCGCAGATGGTGAATTCCACAGCGGTGGGCGGTGGCGTGGCGGAAATTCTCAACCGCCTGATTCCCTTGCTTCAGGAGCTGGGGGTGGCCATCCGATGGGATGTCATCACGGGCGGGAACGATTTTTTCGAAATAACCAAAGCGTTCCACAACGCCCTGCATGGCGCCCCCTATCAGGGCCGGAGAGGAGCTTTCGAAACATTTTTGGCCTACAACGAGCAGAACCGCGCCCGCATGGATCTGGATTCTGAATTCACGGTAATTCATGACCCGCAGCCTGTGGCGCTGATTAATGCCCGCCGCCCCGGCGCAGGATATTGGATCTGGCGCTGCCACATCGATCTCTCGCGGCCCAATCAAACTGTTTGGCAGTTCCTTGAGCCCTACGTCCTTCGGTATGACGGCGCGATTTTCTCCTCACCTGAATTCACCCGGCAGCTCGCTATTCCTCAATACCTTTTCCATCCCTGCATCGACCCACTCTCGGAAAAGAATCAGCCGCTCGAACCGGAGTTTGTGGGCAAAGTTTTGTCGAGATTTGGCATTGACCCTAATCGACCGATCTTGACCCAGATCTCCCGTTTTGACCGGCTGAAAGACCCGGTGGGCGTTGTGCGGGCTTACCGAATCGTGAGGCGATACTTCGATTGCCAGTTAGTCCTGGCCGGTGGAGGCGCTGCGGACGACCCGGAGGGCGGTGCGGTATTGGAAGAGGTTCGGCAAGTCGCTGGCGGCGACCCGGACGTCCACCTTCTCGATCTCCCGCCCTGGAGCGCGATTGAGATCAACGCCTTGCAATCCGCTTCCACTATCATCATCCAGAAAAGTCTGCGCGAGGGTTTTGGCCTGACGGTCACTGAAGCCTTATGGAAGAAAAAGCCGGTGGTGGCCTCGGCGGTGGGCGGCATTCCCTATCAGGTCATCCACAAGCACACTGGGCTGCTCGTCCATTCGGTGGAAGGCGCGGCTTACCAAATCCGCTTCCTGCTTTCCAATCCCGCGCTCGCCGCAAAGCTAGGCGAGCAAGGGCACGAGCACGTCCGTGAACACTTCTTGATTACCAGCAATGTTAAAAGCTATCTGACTTTATTTTTGCACTTGCTCCGTCAAGCCTGAATCAGGCAGCAGAGGATGGACCCTGCGTTCCATCACAGGCCATACTTCTTGGCATAATGACGGAACGAACGATAGGACATTCGCAGAAGTTCCGCGGCGCGCGTGCGAACTCCGGAAGCCCTGCGCAAAGCTTCTTGGAGGTAACGCTGCTCCAGTTGAGCCACTTGTTTTTCAAAATCAACGCCTTCCTCAGGTATTTGTACGGTGCTGTCACTCAAGACGGCGCCGGCGCCCGTCACTGACTCGGGCAGGTGCTGCACACCCACCACCTTGGCGCCTTCGCCGCTCATGGCCACAGCCCGCTCGATGGCGTTTTCGAGCTCACGCACATTGCCCGGCCACGCATAATGCGCCAGGGCGTCCAGCGCCTCCGGGTCGAAATCCTGCAAAGCTTTCCCCATTTGCAGGGCGAATTTCCGAAGGAAGTGGAGGGCAAGCGGCTCAATGTCCTCAGGTCGCGCGCGCAAGGGAGGAAGGTGAATGGGAATGACGCTGATGCGATAGAAAAAATCCTCTCTAAATTGTCCGGCGGCCACCATGCTCTTGAGGTCGCGATTGGTTGAGGCGATGATCCTGACATCCACCGGAACGTTAACCGTGCCCCCCAATGGCCGCACGGTTCGCTCCTGAAGCACGCGCAAAAGTTTCGCCTGCATGGTCAGGCTGGTATCCCCAATTTCATCCAGGAACAAGGTCCCTGAATTGGCGGACTCAAAAATACCTTTCTTCTGGGTATCGGCGCCGGTGAAAGCGCCCTTGAAGTAACCGAACAATTCGCTTTCCAGCAGCGTTTCCGGAAAGGCGCTGCAGTTAATGGATACGAAAGGTTTTTCCCGGCGAGGGCTGGCCTCGTGAATCGCGCGGGCCACCAACTCCTTGCCTGTCCCGCTTTCTCCGGTAATCAGAACCGTGCTCAGGGTAGGGGCGATGGTGCGCACCATCTCCAGAATGTCTTCAATCTGACGGCTGCGCCGCACGATATTGTTCTGGGCGAACACGCGAAGCATTTCGCGACGCAACTGGATGTTTTCCTCGCGCAGAGCCAGCTCTTCCAGCGCGCGCCCGACCACTATTTTCAACTCATCCACCAACTTGTCCGTTTTAATCACATAGCGGTAGGCCCCAAGATTCAAGGCTTCAATGGCGGTTGATACGGTGGGCACGGCCGTCATGAGAATAAAGGCCGCCGAACTATGCGCGGCCCGGGCGTGTTCCAGCAATTCGATGCCGGTGAGGTCGGGCATGCGGATGTCGGAAATAACCAGGTCGTAAGCCTGGGTTTCAATTTTCTTCTGCGCAGCCTTGCCGCTCGAAACTGTTTCCACCTGCATGCCGTCTTTGCGGAATGCGATTTCGAGCATCTGGCAGATCGATTTCTCATCGTCAATGATCAGTAACCGTGTCATGCAACCAATTATGAATTATAAATTGTGAATTATGAAGTGTGAAATGTGGAAGCCTGTTAAGTCGAATTGAAGAGCCGCCGGGCGGAAAGTTTCCCGATGAATTAGAGTGGTCGTTATTTTATAGCGGGATATCGGCACAGGCGTGCGGCGTATGCATAGTTGAGTGGACCTGGCGGAAAGGAAGCGGCAAATTTCAACTCTCCGGTCGGCGTGCGTCACGCGGCAGCTCAATGAGGAAGCGCGATCCCTTCCCTGGGGTTGACTCCACTCGAATTCTGCCATGGTGGCCCTCCACGATCTGGTAAACAATGGCGAGGCCCAGTCCAGTGCCATTGGTAAAGCCGGGCTGGAAGGGCTCAAAGAGTTTGTCGAGTTGCGATTTCGAAAACCCGATGCCCGTGTCGGAAAATATGACATCGACGGTTTGAGAATCCTCTTCCTGGATTTCGGCGGTTAGCGTTCCGCCCTGGGGCATCGCCTTCAAGGAATTATCGCAGATATTCCAAAACACCTGACGCACCTTGTCCGGATCGGCCCAGGCCAGCACGGAGTGCGAAGGCAATTTTCGTTTCACTTGATGGCTCGAACCAAAAAGGGGATGGTGCTGAAGAAGCAGGAGAGTCTCCTCAAGCAGCTTCTTCACGTCAACCTCTTTCAATTCAAATCGCTGATCAACCGAGTAGGCCAGGAAATCAGAAACCAGCTTGTTGAGCCGCTCAGATTCCCCGCTCACAATGTCAATCAACTTGCCCTGGTCTTCATCCAGATTGGCGAAATGGCGGAGTAATTTCACCGAGCCCGCAATGGAAGCCAATGGGTTGCGAATTTCGTGAGCGATGCCGGCGGATAGGCGCCCCAGTGTTGCCATTCTGTCTTTGGCGCGATATTCGGCCTCGCGCCGCTTTTCCTCCGTCAGGTCCTGGAAGTTGTATACGTGTCCAACCACTCCCGACCCTGACTGAACCAGGGGCGAGAATGCGAACCCCAGAATTCGATGCTGGCCGTCAGGATGCCGGTAAGTTAATTCCTGGCGGATATGGCCGGATTCGCTGTTGGAGCCGATGTCAGGGAAAACTGTGATAATCGGCTTTCCCTCCAGGACATTGAGCTTTTGTCCAAGGATGACTGATCCGGCGGGATTAAGGGCCATGATTTTCCCTTCAAGGTCGGTGGTAATCAAACCGTCCCGCATACTTCGAATGATGTTCTCATTGATCGCCTGCAGGCTGGCCACTTGCCCGCTCTTGTCACGAAGTTCCGCACCCCTCTCCCGGAGCCGCTCCCCGAGATAGCTGGACAAATAGGCAACCGCAAAGAATCCGAAAAGACTGACAAAAATTTTGACTTGCAGGGGGCCGATATCCAGAGTGAGCTGCGAGGAAGTGGCCAGAAAGCCAAATGTCGGATGACGATAGGCAAAGTTGGGGTAAAGGCTGGGAAGATAAGCCATTTCCAAGACCGATCCCATACTCACAAAGCTGACCGCGGCCACCAGGAAAGCGCTCGTCCGAGGCAGAAGAATGCTGGCTAAAATGATGACCACCAGATACAGCGAAAGGTAATCGCTATCCAGATCTCCGGTGACATGCACGATGCCGGTAATAATGACGATATCTGAAAAGAGTTGCAGATATGCCTGAAGCAAAAAATCGCGGCTCAATTGGTTATAGATTAGAAAGAATAGACTGACGATATACCAGAGGACCACAGCAATTCCCAGATATTTTATGGAAGAGGTATTGGAGGTGAACGGGATCAATACGCTGATGGCAAAGTCTATGGCAAAGACAAAACTAATAATGACGAAACGGATTTTGATGACCCAGGGAAGCCAGACATTGAGTTCATCGGTGAATTCCCCGGGAATCCTTTGGCGAATCATAAGGGGCGCATTATCTGGAAGGACAACTCACGACAAAATAAATCAGTGTAGGACGGGATTAACCTGCTGGCCGCCCTCTTTGTGTTTTTCCAGGCGGGCAGGCACGGGTAGTGCGCGAGGCGCCAAGGTCTGATGGCCGCCCTCCCCGAAGCCGGAACCCAGGTCCTCGGGGAGGAGCACGGAATCCGCAATTTTTTCCTAGCCGGCCAATTTACCGATCAAAGTGAAGAGCGGGAGGTACATGGAAATAACCACGCCGCCGACGACCACGCCCAGCACCAGGATGATCATAGGTTCCATGGCCGTCAAAAGGTCGCCCACGGCCGCGTCCACTTCATCCTCATAGAAGTCTGCCACTTTCTGGAGCATGGCATCCAGAGCGCCGGTCTGCTCGCCCACGCCGATCATTTGCACCACCATGTTGGGGAAAACACCGGTTTCGCGCAGTGGGTCCACAATGGTGCGGCCTGTCTCGATGGCCTTGCGGACGCTTTGGATTGCCTTTTCGATAACCGCATTTCCGGATGTCCGCGCCGTAATATCCATCGCTTCAAGCATGGGGACGCCGCTGGTGATCAGCGTGCCCAGCGTGCGCGTGAATCGCGCTACTCCGATCTTTCTCATCAGAGGGCCGAGCAAAGGGAGCTTTAGAACGATAGTATCAATCATCATGCGGCCATTGGGTGTGGCGTAATACACCTTCAAGCCCCAGAGGCTGAGACCCACCAGGATAATCATGGGAAAGGCAAATGTTGCAATCGCATTCGATGCTCCAATAACGATGCGCGTGGGCAGCGGCAGAGCGACACCCAATCCCACAAATAACGTGGAAAAGATGGGCACGACTTTCCATAACAAGAGGAAAATAACGCCTCCGGCGATCGATAACACGGCAATCGGATAAATCATGGCCGACTGGACCGCGCGCTTCAATTTCACTGCCTTTTCAATGTACCCCGAAAGGCGTTGCAAGATCGTATCAAGAATACCGCCCGTCTCGCCCGCCTCAACCATGTTGGTATAAAGGTCGTCAAAAATCTTTGGATACTGTCGCAGCGCATTGGCCAGGGTCGAGCCGCTCTCTACTGAGGAACGCACACCCTGCAGACATTTCTGGAAAGCCTTGTTCTCCTGCGCCGTCGCCAGAATTTCCAAACATTGAACCAGCGGCAGGCCCGCATCAATCATCACGGAAAACTGTCGTGTGAAGATGGCCAATTCTTTGGACGAAACCTTTCCGGCCACCTTGGGCTTTGGGATGGCAAGTTCACGGCCCTTCTCGACAATGCGAGAGGGGGTAATCTGCTCACGTCGCAGAACTGCGTCCAAGGCTTCGCGCGAGGGGGCGGCCCTGCTTCCTGTTACCGCTTCGCCCGTGCGGGACGTTCCTCGAAATTCAAATTGAGGCATCGTTTATTTTCCTCCCCGGGTTGATCCGGCATCAGATTGGCCTTCACTCATCATACTTTATTCTTTATCAGAAATGCTCCGCCCGCCACCCTACCGCTTCGCGGCGGGAACATAAGACTGCGGTGGACGCTGCGCGGCGCCGCCAGTCGGCGAACCCCGGTTGATCATATCCTGCAGCTCGTCCGTGTTGCTCGACCGCAACATCGCAGTTTCCAGAGAAATCTGTTTGGTTGAGTATAGCGTGTAAAGCGACTGGTTAAAAGTCTGCATGCCAAATTTGTCCTGCCCGGTTTGCATCGAAGAATAAATCTGGTGGATCTTATCTTCGCGGATCAGGTTCCGAATGGCTGGGTTTGGAATCAAAATCTCCATGGCCATGGCCCGTCCCTTCCCGCCCACTTTGGGAACCAGAGCCTGGCAAAGAATTCCCTCCATCACCAACGAGAGTTGGGCACGGATCTGTGACTGCTGGTGGGCTGGAAAAACATCGATGATTCGGTTGATGGTGGATGAGGCCGAGTTGGTGTGCAGGGTGCCAAAAGTCAAGTGGCCGGTCTCAGCGATGCGCAAAGCCGACTCAATAGTTTCCAAGTCGCGCATTTCGCCGATCAGCACCACATCCGGGTCCTCACGAAGGGCGGCGCGCAAAGCGGCGGCAAACGATTGCGTGTCAGCGTGAACCTCGCGCTGGTTGACCAGGCATTTTTTGTGCGGGTGGATAAATTCAATCGGATCTTCAATGGTAATCATGTGCTCGTGACGCGTCTGATTGATGAGATCCAGCATGGTCGCGAGCGTTGTCGATTTTCCGCTTCCTGTGGGACCCGTCACCAGGATCAATCCCCGGGGCTTTTCGCACAATTTACGGAGGACGGCCGGAAGCTGAAGTTGCTCAAAGGTCTTAATTTCGAAAGGGATAACGCGAAAAACGCCCGCCGTCGCACCCCGCTGGTTAAACAGGTTGCCGCGGAAACGCGCGATGTTTTTAATGCCAAATGAGAAGTCAAGCTCCAACGTCTCTTCAAAACGGTGCTTCTGAGCGTCGGTTAGAATGCTGTACGCCAGTTGCTTGGTGTCCGCCGGACCGAGCACGGGGAGGTCATCACACGGATTCAGTTCTCCGTGAACCCGGATGCGCGGTGGTGAATTCGTCGTGATGTGGAGGTCCGAGCCCCCAGTGTCCACCATCCGCTTTAACAATTCACTTAAGGCCGGTATCGCCATTCCTTCGCTCCCTTTCGCTTCGCGAAATTGCGCGCTGCAAAACCAGATTATAGAACCGTCTCGCGGATCACTTCTTCCAAAGTAGTTTGCCCGCTCATGGCCTTAATCAATCCACTGCGCCGAAGTGAAATCATGCCCTGGTCGATGGCTTTCCGTTTCAGTTCGAGTGCCGACGCGCCCACCAGAATCAATTCGCGCAACTCGTCAGTAATTTCAAGCACTTCATAGAGGCCCACCCGCCCTTTGTAGCCTTTGCCCCCACAGGTGGAGCACCCCGAGCCCTTGTAGACGTGCACCGTTTTGGCCTCTTCCGGTGTAAAACCGGCGTCAATGAGTACTTGGGGGCCCACATCATCCACTATTTTGCAGTCGGCACAAACCCGGCGCGCCAGTCGTTGGGCGCAAATCAGATGCACTGAAGTCGCCACAAGAAAGGGCTCAATCCCCATATTCATCAGACGCGAAATGGTGGCGGGCGCGTCGTTGGTGTGCAATGTCGAAAGCACCAGGTGTCCTGTGAGCGCAGCTTTAATCGCAATTTCTGCGGTTTCGAAATCTCGAATCTCGCCCACCAGAATAATGTTCGGGTCCTGTCGCAGGAACGAGCGGAGAGCGGCGGCAAAATTCAGCCCGATCTGCTCCTTCATTTGGACCTGGTTGATGCCCGGCAACTGGAATTCCACCGGGTCTTCCGCCGTCACGATGTTGGTATCAGCTTTGTTTAACTGCGCGATGGAAGAATACAGGGTGTTCGTCTTGCCGCTGCCCGTGGGTCCGGTCACCAGCACCATGCCGTAGGGTTTGAAAATAGCCTTCTGAAATTTATCCAGCGACTCCTGCTCGAAACCGAGCTTGGTCATATCCAGCCGCAAATTTTCTTTGTCCAGCAGCCGCATGACCACCTTTTCACCGTGCAGGGTGGGCAACACCGAAACGCGGAAATCAAGCTGCTTCTTCTTGCCGTTGTGCATCATCTTGATCATGATGCGTCCGTCTTGAGGCAGGCGTTTTTCTGAAATGTCGAGCTTCGACATGATTTTCACACGGCTGATAATGGCGTCGCGCAACTTGTTGGGCGGGTTCATGATCGTCTGCAGCATGCCGTCAATCCGGTAGCGCACGCGGTATTCCTTCTCGTAAGGTTCCATGTGTATGTCGCTTGCGCCGCGCTTCACCGCATCCGTCAAAATATAATTCACCAGCTTGATCACCGGAGCTTCTTCAGCCGCTTTTTCCAGCGCCGCCAGATTCAGAGACGACTCGTCTTCGGCCTCCAGCTCGACACTTTCCGCCTGCCCTTCATCAATGAAGCTGACAATTTCCTCAATCTCCTTCTTACGCTCGACGTCTTCAACGCTGCCGTAATGTTTCTTGATGGCCTCCATGATGGCCGACTCGGAGGCTACCACTGGTTCAATGTTGAATCCGGTCATGAACTTGATATCGTCCATGGCAAATACATTGGTGGGATCCACCATGGCCACCGTCAACGAGGAACCCACACGGCTGAGCGGCAGGATCTGATACTTCATCGCTGTCTCCATCGGAATCAATTTGGTGACGCTCGCATCCACTTCAAAATAACCCAAATTGATGCTGGGGACGCCATATTGGCGGGAGAGGACCGCGGTGACCTCATCGTCGCTTAGAAATCCAAGCTTTACCAGGGAGTTGCCCAGCCGCCCGCCGCTGGACTTTTGATGCTCCAGGGCTTGCTTTAATTGGTCCGCACTGATTAGGTTCTCTTTAAGAAGCAATTCGCCAAGCTTACCGGACATTCGTATGGCCCTCGCTGCCTGCACACTTGACCACTGGCAAGAATATTAGCCGATTCTCTCGGAAACCTTTGCCCAGACTTTTCCCGCCATCACTTATCACACATCCTAGAAAAATCAGTCTCTATTGTCAAGATGATTCATGACAAGCGTCTTAAGGCAGATTTTGAATTTGTGCCTGTGAATTCAGGCTTTTGTGGCCCCTAATTCGCATTCGCGCAGCGAGGTATCGCCCCTTCCCATGGAAGAATGGCCTATCAGCGGCGCGCGAGTCGCGCGAATAACGGAGGATTGCCCATGGCAAGCCAAACTATCCTATAGATGGTATTACTATATTAGTTCTAAATGCCTTCCCGCGCCGCTCTCTTGTTGCCGGCATGACAAGATGAACAAGTTTTTCTATCCTCTTTGTTTCTGGCAGGGTACAGCATCCCTCTTTCGCCGATTACCCTTCCTGGCGATAGTCGAGTTCGGCCACGAGGGCTTGATCATCCCGCCAGTTCGGTTCAACTTTAACAAACAGCTCGAGAAAAACTTTTGGGGGGAATAACTTTTCCAGTTCGTGACGCGCCGCCGTTCCAATTTCTTTAATGCGATGGCCTCCCGCGCCAATAATGATTGGCTTCTGCGATTCCCTCTCCACCACAATGGTCGAATGGATACGCGTCAGGGTTTCCGATTCGAGAAACTCATCAATCAGAACAGCGGTCACGTAAGGCATTTCCTGCTGAGTCTGTTGGATCACTTTTTCACGGATGATTTCACTGGCGAGAAATCGCTCCGGCTGATCAGTATAGATATCAGGCGGAAATAACGCGGGGCCTTCCGGCAGCAACGTGGTGACAGCCTCAAACACATCCGGCAAGCCATCGCCACTGCGCGCGGAGATGGGAATAATCTCCTCGAAATCGTGCAGCTTGGAGTAACGGTCGATCAAGGGCAGGAGACTCGGCTTGGCGATGCGATCAATCTTGTTGAGGAGCAATATGGTTTTCGGCGCGTATTGTTTTAGAAGCTGCAGGGCAAACTCATCACCCTTGCCGAATTTTGTCGACGCATCCACAATCAACAGCACCGCGTCGCGATCTTCAAGCGCCACGCGTACAAATCGCATCATTTGGTTGTTGAGCCGGGAGAGCGGCTTGTGAATCCCCGGCGTGTCCATAAAAACAATTTGCGCGCCCGGACGATTTACGATTCCGAGAATTCGATTTCGCGTCGTTTGTGGAACCGTCGTAACAATGGAAACTTTGGCGCCCACCAGGGCGTTCACCAGGGTGCTTTTCCCGGCGTTCGGCCGTCCGACGATGGCTACAAATCCGGATTTATGAGGTTCTGCGTTCGGCATGGTTTGGGACTTCCGTGGGCGCGGGGGAAAATACTTTGAGGCGCACTTTCAACACTGTCCGCTGATCGGCTTCAAGCACTTCAAAAGTCAGACCATCTTTTTCCACCTTCTCTCCCGGGGCGGGAACGTGACCCAGTTGCGCCAGCATCAGGCCCGCTACGGTGGAATAGTCTTGCGCTTCAAAGTCAACATGAAATCGATCTGACAACTGGGCCAGCTCGGTATGTCCCGCCACCAGGTAGCAATCCGGAGATTCCTGCACGATGTCGTGCGCGTGCGGTTCCACTTCATCCCGTATATCACCCACAATTTCTTCCAGCAAATCTTCGATGGAGACGAGGCCCGATACGCTCCCGTATTCGTCAATCACAATGGCGAGCTGAGTGGTTGACTGCTGTAATTCCTTCAGCAGATCCTGGATAAGCTTGGTCTCCGGAACAAAGGGCACGGGCCGGATCAGGGAGCGAAGTGTGGCTTTCGCCTGTTCCTCGGGCGGCAATTCCATCAGGCTCTGCATGCTCACGATGCCCTCAATGTGGTCGAGTTGTCCGGCATAGACGGGATACCGCGTTTGTCTTTTTTCGCGAAAAAGTTTTCTAAGGTCATCCACGGAAGAATTGATTTCAAGCGCGGCAATCTCCGGCCGTGGCGTCATCACTTCCCGCACCACCTTATCGGTGAACTCCACCACGGATTGCAGCATCTCGCCTTCGCCTTTCCCGATTAAGCCCTCCTGCTCACCCGCCTGAATCAATTCCTGCATCTCCTCCTGGGGACTGGGTGGCTCCGGTTCCTGGCCTGGCGACTCAAGCAATCGTCCAATCGATGTGGAAACTAAAACCGGGAAAGTAAGCGGCAGCGCCATAAAAACAGCCATGCGCAGAACAGGCATCCATCTCTTCAATATCACTTCCGGCTCATCATGACGCGCCACGAGGCTGAAGGGAATCAACTGATCGAAAATCGTGATCACCCCCAGCACCACAAGAAGGGAAATACTCAAATCGCTCATCAAATGCTCGGGTTGGCGCATCACCAGGAAACCCGCCAATCCCACGGCAAAAAGCGCCATTGCGGCGCCGTGCAGCGCGGAAATTGATACGCCCACCCGCTCGCGGTCCGCTTGCACCCTCCGTCCTTTGTTCTCCTGAAATAACATGCGCCCCGCCACCGGGGACAGGCGGCGCATCACGAGGCGCAGGTAAGAGGCCACCGTGCTCGCAGCAATTAAGGCCGCCAAAATGATCAACCAGATGACTGTTATCACTAAGGTCATACCCATTCTCAACAGCCTCGCTTGAATCGCCATTCAAAAATCTGAAATCACATTTTCCCGATTCAGATCTTCAGTCGGGCGCGAAGGAATTGCTCCAGTGCCGTCATTTCTCCGTGGTCTTTTTCGTGATCGTGTCCCAAAAGGTGCAACGCTCCGTGGAGAATCAACCAGCGGATTTCGCGTGCTGTCGAGTGCCCTTCTGCACGAGCATTTCGCCGCGCCGTTTCAGCGGAAATCACTATGTCGCCCAGAAAATTTGAAAATTCTGACCGCCGGAAACCATTTCCAGAGACGGCCGAATTCTTTCGAGACACTTTTTGCCGCGCCGGCAGCATGGGTGATACTTCACCCGCATCTTGCGCTGCCCTGTCACTCTCGGTTTGCCAGGCAAACGAGAGAACGTCCGTCGCCTGCGCGTTGCCTCGATAAGCCGCATTCAGCGTGGCCATCTCACGGTCGCGCACAAAGCAAACATTAAAATCCCCGCGCCCAAGTCGTAGACATTTTCGCAATCGTCCCACAAAATCACGTACAGCGCGGAGGTCAACAGAAATTTTGTCCTGACGATTGATGATCATGCACGATTGAACATTGCCATTCGACAATTCACAGACCACTACCTTAAACTTTCATTGATCAACCGCCGCAATTAATTTTCGGCGTCATACTTCATGGTTCGGCGTTGCGCGATCCTGTTTTGCCTCCGGCGCGCGCGACTGGTCGAATTCCTCATAGGCGCGGATGATGCGCTGCACCAGGCTGTGGCGGACCACGTCGCGTTCGGTAAAATAAATAAAGCTGATGCCCGTTACGCGATGCACCACTTCAATGGCTTCACTCAAGCCCGACCGCCGCCCGTTGGGCAAATCGATTTGGGTGACGTCACCCGTAACCACCGCCTTGGAATTAAATCCAAGACGTGTCAAAAACATTTTCATTTGTTCGCTCGTGGTGTTCTGCGCCTCATCCAGAATCACGAACGCGTCGTTCAAAGTCCGCCCGCGCATAAAAGCAATGGGTGCGATTTCAATAATGGATTTCTCCAAATATCGTTCCACGCGGTCAGGGTCCAGCACATCGTACAACGCGTCATAGAGCGGCCGCAGATACGGATTAATCTTGTCCTGGAGCGTTCCGGGGAGAAACCCCAGGCGCTCGCCCGCTTCAACCGCGGGCCGGGCAAGAATGATGCGGCTCACTTCCTTGGTGAGCAACGCGTCCACGGCCATCGCCACGGCCAGGTAGGTCTTCCCTGTGCCCGACGGCCCGATGCCAAAAACCATATCGTGCGTTTCAATCGCGTCCACGTACCGACGCTGATTCAGGCTTTTGGGTGAGATTGTTTTCTTTCCAAAAGTTCGCGGCCGCCCTGCTTCCGCCAGCCCTTTAAGCGTTGCGTTGGGATCTTCGCAAAGAATTCGCAAAAAAGCCTGCACCTCGGAGGGATCAAAGCGCGTGCCGCTCTCCGTAAGCTCGGTGTATTCTTCCACCACTCGCTGCGCGCGATTTACGTGGTTCTCCGCGCCTTCGATATCCAGCGTTTCATCTTTCAGGTGAGTGGAAACCTTCAAACATTTTTCGAGCAATTTTAAATTCTCGTCAAACGTTCCGAAAAGTTCTTCCACCCCTTTTCCAATCTTGACACTGGTCTTCATGTAGACCGTTCTCCTCGGTTCATCGCTGGATTACCGGGATGGACATGCGCCTGTCAGGAAACTAATCGGAGGGACTGCGACGGCAATGGAGCGTGAAGACGTAATCATCTGGGAAACAACAGAATAACGTGTGAAAAGGTGGAAGTCAAGTAACTGGCAACGTTTGACCTGTACTGTCCTTCGCGGCTGGTTTCACGACTCTACGCTTCGCCGTCGCGCCGATCTTTCCCTCAGAGCGACCCCACAAATCGTCCAGGCGATAGTATTCCTTTCGGGTCCCACGCTTGCTTGACCTTGCGCATGATGTCAAAATCGTTGCCGGGTGTCCCCCAAACTTCCACACGGCTTTTGATTTCCGTTTCACAACGCTCGACTACGAACGCCCCGCGCATTTCATTCGCCATGCGACGAAGATTTTCGATTGCCGTCACCATTCCCGAAATGTCCGATGCATCGAGCCAACAGAGGCTGACTACGCCCACTGCGGTTTGGGCAAAAACAGCAAGGCGCGAATTCACTCTCTCAGCTTCATGCTGCGCCCGATTCACAAAATCTTCGCTCGCGGCAATAGGAAGCGAGGCCCTCAAAATCACCAAGCGTGGTAGATCCGCACCGAGCCAGGAAGAAAAATCTGCAATGCGCGCCCAGCAGCGCTCCGCCTCTTCTCGCTCAATTGGGGTGGCGCCCGCGCCGGCGGCCCGTCCCAGTTCTTCAAGTGTCTGCGCGTAGCGTTCGAGCACGTGTTGCGTTCCGCCTGCCTCAACCCAAAGCGCAAATTCGCCCGCGCCTTCCTTGCTCTGCGCACTTGGGGCGAGAAGCCTTGCAGCCTCCGCATTCATCAGCATCATGCGCATGGGAGTGAGTGGCGAATTTACAATGCGCCTTCGCAAGTCACGAGCCATCTCAAGTTTGGGCACGCGAAAAACAAAAGTGGTGCGTCCGGGGGGCATCGGGAAAAGCTTAAGGTTCGCTTCCACAATCACGCCAAGCGATCCATAAGAACCGATAAGAAGTTTAGTGAGGTCATATCCGGCGACATTCTTCACCACGCGCCCGCCGGACTTCATGATTTTGCCGTCCGCCGTCGCAATCTTCATCCCCACCACCATGTCGCGGGGCGCGCCATAATATTGGCGCAGCGGACCAGCCGCGTTAGTGGCCAGGATACCGCCCAGGCTCGAGCGCGCGCCACCCGGCGGGTCAAGCGGCAGCCAGAGCCGGTCGCGGGCAAGGAGTTCTGCAAAATCTCCGAGCTTGATTCCCGCTTCAACACTCACCGTCAAATCCGCCGGCTCGTAGTGCCAGACGTTGTTCATTTCCTTGAGTGAAAGAGCCAAATCATATCGCCGGGGGATATTCCCTATACCCAGCTTCGTCGCGCTGCGGCAAGGGATCACAGCGAGATCATGATCCGCGGCGCACTTAAGCACTGCCGCGACCTGTTCCGGCGATTTCGGATAGACCACACACTTTGGGGCGTGACCCTCAATCGCCAATGTTTGGCATGTCATCACATCGCTGACCACATGGGCCGCGCCAATGATCGATGCGAATTCCGCCTGCGCTGATTCGAGGGTTGTGATCACTTCAGTTTCCTGTGCTGACCTGCACCCGCAATTCTCCGCAAACTTTTCCCGAGGGAAAAACTTTGCCGGGATTGAACGACCCCTTGGGATTAAACACTTTTTTAATTCGTCCCATCATCTCCAGGTCGTCAGCGGAAAAAAGAAGCGGCATCAGCTCGTTTTTCTCCATGCCCACGCCATGCTCACCGGTAATCGAGCCACCCATCTCCACGCATTTGGCGATGATTTCCTGCGCCGCCAACACCACATTTTTTGACTGGGTTTTATCACGGGCGTCAAACATCAGCAGCGGGTGGAGGTTCCCATCTCCGGCGTGAAAAATATTTCCCACCCGAAGGCGATACCGGCGGCTTACCTCTTCAATATACTCAAGCATTTCAGGCAAGCGCGTGCGCGGTATCACGCCGTCCTGAACGTAGAAATTGGGACTGATGCGTCCGAGCGCACCGAAAGCATTCTTGCGTCCCCGCCAAAGCAGGTCACGTTCTTCCGCACTTTTGGCGCGCCGAACTTCGCGCGCACCGCAATCTTTGGCCACCGCTTCAATTTGGCCGGCCTCCTCTTCCACCGCTTCCACCAAACCTTCAATCTCGATCAAGAGTACGGCGGCGGAATCCATTGGATAGCCGGCGTGCGTCGCATCTTCAATCGCCCGAAGAGTGAACCCATCCATCATCTCGAGC
Source organism: Terriglobia bacterium (assembly GCA_035934315.1). Classification (GTDB taxonomy): domain Bacteria; phylum Acidobacteriota; class Terriglobia; order UBA7540; family UBA7540; genus DASYXZ01. The sequence continues at coordinate 25,702 of DASYXZ010000012.1, forward strand.
GCCGCGGGCGTAATCCCTCGAGCCGTTATAGCCGCGACGGTGCGAGTGGCGTCCAGCACGCGGTCGTAAATCGCCAGCAAAGTTTTCACCTCCTCGGGCCTGCGCATCAACCGGGCGGTGATCTCGGTAACAATTCCCAGCGTGCCTTCAGATCCCACCATCACGCCGGTCAGGTCATAGCCCGGACGGCCCCAGAATCCCGCGCCGGTGGTTATCACATCTCCATTGGGGAGCACGACCTCAAGTCCCAGAACATGATTGGTGGTCACGCCGTAAGCCAGCGTGTGGGGCCCTCCGGAATTTTCCGCCACGTTCCCGCCGATGGTACACGCGCGCTGGCTGCTCGGGTCGGGAGCAAAATAATACCCGCGATCGGCGACGGCCAAAGAAAGGTCCAGATTCACAACGCCGGGCTGTACGCGCGCCCGCTGGTTTTCAAGATCAATTTCGAGAATGCGTTTCATGCGCGCCAAGGACACAACCACGCCACCCGCTGTCACCACTGCGCCGCCACTGAGGCCGGTTCCGGCGCCGCGAGCAATCACCGGAATATTTTCCTGCGCCGTCAGCTTGACGATTTGAACCACCTGCTCGGTTGTGGTGGGGAATACCACAGCGTCAGGAACTCGCTGCGAAGAGAGTGCGTCGTATTCATAGAGCATTAAATCTTCGGCGCGCCAAAGCACGCCGAAAGAGCCGAGGAGGCTGATGAGTTCGCGCTGGAATGGGTTGGGCTTCATGGCTGCGCTAAACGCGTGCACTCGCAAGCGGACGAAATTGGAGGCTTGAAAATCAATCTCACACGCCTCCGGAGAACGATCGCCCGCGAGTCCTTAAACCTGAGTATATCTGCGGCCCAAGGAAGGGTCAACGCATCGATGACTTCAGATTATTTTTTGCTTTGCCAGTCGGTAGAGCAGAATCCTCCTGAAAAATGGTCGATGCCGCTTCGCATAACACTTTGAGGATGATTTTACGATTTGCGCTCAACTGAAAAATTTAACGACAAACCAGGTAACAAAAATTGCCCGGCATCCGTCTATGAAATAAGTTGGGCAGTGGGTGTTTAACGGATAAGTCGTCGCCGACGGTTGGGCGGGCGTTAAGTAGCCCGCCAGTGGTAGGGGAGAAAGCCATCCCCTGATCTCCTCCGGTCAGGAAGGGCTCGAGACGCTCCCCTACCATGTTTTTAGACCTGATGAATTTTGCTCCAACTCAATCCTTCATCGACTGACAAATACCCCGCCGTTTTTGATGCGCGCAACGTCAAAGACCAGGGCCAACGTCAAGCACCATGGCACCAAATAGACAAACTCAATACCCATTTTTCGTGGGCGGAAAATGCAGCGCAGGGTAGAATATTCGGCGCATGATTCCAATTCCCATCAATGACAACATTCGACGGCGGATTTTTTGGGCCGCCACGCTTGTGCTGATCCTCGCCAATGTGCTTGCCTTCATTTTTGAACTTTCGCAAGGCGCGCAACTTAATCGACTGATTTATACGTTTGCCATAATTCCGGCGCGCTATACTTCACCGCGCGGTTCTGCCCTGCCGGGCCTCGGTGGGCTTTTGGTGCCGGTTTTTGCTTCCATGTTTCTCCACGCCGGCTGGCTGCACCTGATTGGAAACATGCTTTTTCTTTTTGTTTTTGGAAGAAGTGTCGAGGACCGCTACGGCCATTGGAAATTCATCCTGATTTATTTTCTAAGTGGGTTCGTGGCGGCGCTGACCCACATCTTCTATAATGCCGGTTCGAGGTTGCCAACCATCGGCGCCAGCGGTGCAATTGCGGGAATCCTGGGCGCCTATATTGTGTGTTTTCCTGGCGCCCGGATTTCCACACTAATTTGGGTCTTGGTTTTCTTCTGGAGAGTTGAGATTCCCGCGCTAATAATTCTTGGCTACTGGTTCCTCATCCAATTTATTGCCGCCAGCGCCCAGCAGTTGGACATCCAATCGGCGGCTCGGGGCGGGACAGCCTGGTGGGCTCACGTGGGAGGGTTTTTCGCGGGCGCGGTTCTGGCGTTGATCTTCCGCCCGCGCCGTCCAAAAGTTGAAATCATTCCGCCCTACTGATCGGCGAATATCAAACTGCAAGAAAAAATCTCAACTCAGAGCTTCGAGCAAATCCAGTCGCCCACTTCGCGCGTGCCCAGCATGCCTCCAACGTCGGAAGTACATTTGTCCTGGCGTAGTGCATCCGCCACGACGCTTTCGATCCTTGCTGCCTCCTGCGGAAATCCCAGGTGATCGAGCATCATCCCCACCGTCAGGATGGCAGCCATGGGGTTGGCGATGTTCCGGCCCGCCAGTGGCGGAGCCGAGCCGTGGACGGTTTCAAACATGGAAACCTTTCCGGGATTAATATTGGCGGAGGGCGCGAGGCCCAATCCGCCCTGGAGCTGTGCGCCCAGATCGCTCAGAATATCGCCAAACATATTGCAAGTCACAATCACTTCAAACTGCGACGGGTCGCGAACCAGTTCCATGGCCAGAGTATCTACGTAGAGGTGGCGCGATTCGATCTCCGGATAATGTGCCCGCACTTCAGCAAAAGTTCTATGCCAGAGGCCGTGGCCAAACGGAAGGGCGTTGGCCTTGTCACTCATGCAAACTTTCTTTCGGCCGGTTCGCCGGGCGTGTTCAAAAGAGTAAACGATGATGCGCTGCACGCCCTTTCGCGTGTTCACATCCTCCTGGAGCGCGATTTCATCCGGGGCGCCGCGCTTGAAATTTCCGCCTACCCCGGCATAAAGTCCCTCGGTGTTCTCCCGAAAAATTACAAAATTCACGTCCCGCTCCGCGCGATTCTTTAGCGGGCAAAGTTTCGCGTTCAGGAGCTTTACCGGGCGAAGGTTGACATAAAGATCCAATCCAGACCGGATGCCCAGTAAAATATCCGCGGCGTGTTGATTGGAGGGAACACGCGGGTCGCCTAGTGCCCCGATAAAAATTGCGTGATACTCGCGGCGAAACATTTCAAAGGCATCGGGTGGAAGTGAAACTCCGTCACGCAAATATTTTTCCGCGCCCCAATCATAGGTGATGTATTCGAGCGGCAGCTTTCGCGCCTTCATCAGCGTGTTGAGAACTTTTAGAGCTTCCGCCGTAACGTCGACTCCAATTCCGTCTCCGGGGATAAATGCAATTCGTTTCATCATGATCGCGTTTGGAACTTGAACACGCGTTCAACTGGCTTATGCCAAGCTTTGGGCGGCACTTTGGACCTGTCTCTCTTCGCCCCGCTCGCGCTCCGAAAGGTACACACCCAGCAAAATTAGGACGCCGCCAATCACTTCCCGCCGAGTCACGCTCTCCCCAAGCAGCCAGACGCCAAGGGCCGCGGCAATGACAGGCTGAAGATAAGCGAAGGCAGCAACGCGCGCCGCAGTGAGCTCGGTGAGCGCAAAAGCATAAATCAAATAAGCGGCGGCGGAGCCGAAGAAAACCATAAACGCCAGGCCCCACCAGGCCATCGAGGGCACGAGAGTCCAGCGCACATGCAGAATCGCCGGCCCGGCGAAAGGCATCATCATCAGGGCGCCCATAACAAAAATTAACATATTGAGTGTGAGCGCGCCGTACCGGCCGGCAAGTTCCTTCATCATCACTGTGTAATAGGCAAAAACCGCACTGCCCGCAAGGAGAATTAAATCACCCCCCAATGTCGCACCACTTCCCCGTCCGCTGTCACCCATCGTCAGGAACCCCACACCGGCAAAAGAAATAACCATGCCCGCGAATTTCAAGGCTGTCAGCGCCTCCAAACGCATCAAGCACGAAAGGACCAGCACCATCACCGGGCCGAGGGCCACGATTAAACCGGCATGCGCCACCGAGGTGCGCGAAAGGCCGCCAATAAAAAACATTTGATTCAGAGTAATTCCAAACAATGCCACCCAAAGCAGAAATAGCCACTGGCGCATCTGAAGGCGAATCCGTGGGCGCTGCGGCCAGGCGACGAATATAATTCCTAAAATCAGCGCCGCTCCCGCCAGGCGCAACTGCGCCAGCGCCAGAGCCCCGAACCCGCGCAACGCCTCTTTGCCGGCAACGATGTTCGACGCCCAGCAGATTGTCACGCCCAGCATCAAGAGATGCATCCGCCCATGGTTGCGGGCAGGCGCCGCGGCATCGATGCCGGGGGGAGAATTGCTTTCGGCGCGGACCGGGCTATTCAAACGACTCCTTGCGTTTCGTGGCTTTCTCTATGCGCTCGAGGTTGGGGGTAAAACCAAGTCCCGGCGTCGGCGGTACACGAATGGTGCCTTGCGCGCTCACCGTGACCTCCGGATCGATGATATCTTCACGCCAATAGCGGCGGCTGGCGGAAACGTCTCCGGGCAGAGTGAATCCGGGGAGCGATGACATGGCGATATTGTGCGCGCGCCCGATGCCCGATTCGAGCATGCCTCCGCACCAAACCGGCATTCGGTGGGCGCGGCAAACATCATGGACGGCGCGAGCAGCAGCGTAACCTCCCACGCGGCCCAGTTTGATGTTGATGATCTTGCCGGCGCCAATTTCAATTGCCTTGCGCGCGTCCTCCGCGCTGTGGATGGACTCGTCAAGGCAAATCGGCGTTGCCAACTCACGCTGAAGCTTGGCGTGGTCCAACAGATCCTCCCATCCCAGCGGCTGTTCGACCATCATCAGGAAAAACCGGTCGAATAATTTAAGGTGAGGCAGGTCAGCAAGCGTGTAGGCGGAATTCGCGTCTGCCATTAACGCGATGCGGGGAAATTTGTTACGGACGCGATCGAGAACATCCACGTCCCAACCCGGCTTGATTTTTATTTTGATGCGCTGGTAGCCGGAATCGAGCTCGCGTTGAATTTTCTCCAATAATTCTTCGACGGAGTTTTGAATTCCAATCGAGACCCCGCAGGGAATCTCATCAATCGTCCCTCCCACAAGTCGGGCCAGTGAGATTCCCTTTTGCTGGGATTCGATATCCCACAAAGCATTTTCAAGCGCGGCTTTCGCCATGTTGTGGCCGCGTATCGGTTGGAATCGAACGGCGATGTCGGAGGCGGCAGGCCATTCCTTCTGCAGGCTCCAGGGAATAAGGAAATCCCGCAGGATGTGCCACGCTGTTTCCGGAGTTTCATGGCTGTAAAACGGTTCCTCACCGGCCGTGACCTCGCCCCAACCCGTCAGGCCGTCGGCCTCAACGCGCACCAGAACAATCTTCCGGTGCGTGGTTCTGCCGAAGCTGGTCTCAAAAAAATGGACCAGCGGCAAATGGATTTCCCGAATTTCAACGCGTCTAATCTTCATGGAGGGAAAAAGTGGATGCGTTTTTGCGCCGCCACTCAAAATCACCGGCTGATAATTCCGCCTCCACTTCGGAGCTGAGCAGATAGCGGTTCTCGTATTCGCCTTTGACGAATCCCGTAATCACAAGTTGGTCGGCAAAATATTTTTGAAACTGCTCGCGCACTGCAAGTTGCACGGCTCGCGCCCGGCCAGGATTGGTCTCTGCCAACTCACCAACGTTGCTGACCCATGATACCTCAGCGGCAATAGTTTTATTTTCAAAGTGTTCCGCCTTTCCTTCCAATTTCCGGATGACGCGCGGCGATTCCAGCCACCACTCGGCGATCAAGCGGTCGCTGGGCAAACCCTGCTGCAACCGGCTTTCGACCGGGCCGTAATGGTCCGTAAGATAGCGGCGGACGATGGCGCCCAAGCGCTCGATGTTAAAAAAAGCGTTCTTCGCCTTCAGCGGATCGAAAGTCCATTCAATGCAATTCAGACCGCGGCGAATCGCGTCTTCGCGTTGCGCAAGCTTCAAGGCCTTCCCCAAACCCCGGCTCTCGTGCTCCGGCAATACTCCCAGCGAAAGCGAGTGATAGTAGCGCCGCCGCCCGTGCCAGGCCGGCATGGAAGCCACAAAGCCAACCACCTGTCCCTCGGGCGTGAAAGCGCCCAGCACATGTCCGCCGATTTTCGTGAGGTTGATAAACAACCGCAGCGGGTAAACCTCCTGGTCAGCATATCCCCAGATTTGTTTCTGCAGGCTGACGCAGGCGGCGAATTCCTCATGGGTGTGGCAGGGCTTCACCGAATAATTCATTGGCCTTCCCGCCCTTTAACGATGCCCCAGATCGATTCCAATTCTTCGAGTGAACACTCATTTACTTTCTTCCCGCGCTTCACAACTTCCTTCTCAAGAGATTGGAAACGGCGTTTAAATTTTTGATTGGCGCGCCGCAGGCAACTTTCCGGATCAGAACGAAGAAAGCGGGCAAGATTCGAAACCGAAAACATCAGGTCGCCAACTTCCTCTTCAATTTTTCCGGCGGCCCCCGGTGAACTGCCAGGGGGGGGATGCGCCGGCGATTCACGCCTAATCTCCTGGCGCAGCTCCAAGATTTCTTCTTCAACTTTGTCCAGCAAATCTTCCACTTTAATCCAGTCAAAGCCCACTTCCGCAACTCGAACGCCCAGTTCATACGCTTCGAGAGTGGAAGGAAGCGATCGCGGAATCCCATCGAGAATTGAAGCGGGCGGCGAATCGATTCTTGCCGCGGCCCTTCGTTCGGTTTCCTTTACAGCGTTCCAGCTTTTCAATGCCTCCTCAGGCGTGCTTGCCACAACCGCACCAAAAACGTGCGGGTGGCGCCGGACGAGTTTGGAGTTTATTCGTTCCACCACATCGTCAAACTTGAAGCGATTTTCTTCCTCGGCCAGACGGGAATAGAAAACAACCTGGAAAAGAAGGTCGCCCAGTTCTTCCTCGAGCGCGTGAAAATCGCGCGCGCTCACCGCGTCGACAACTTCATAGGCCTCTTCCAGCAAGAGCCCTTTGACCGAATCGTAATCCTGGGCGCGATCCCACGGGCAACCGTTGGGCGCGCGGAGGCGCGCCATTAGTTCGATAAGTTCGGAAAGCTTTTCGCCGGCCACCCCTGCTCCTGGGCATCTTTGCCCGCACTGGAAATTCGCCAAACAACACTGAATCGATTAATCTATCAAGTTCGGCGAAACATTGGCAATAGTGAAGGCGCGCAATTCCTGAGTCTCGATAGAAATTTCAGGAACCTCCGGTCTTGTTGTCAAAGCCAATTGTTGTTAAACTCAGTCATTCAAGTCGAATGGGAAATCCAGGCGGGCGCTGAAGCAGTTTTTATCGCCGGAGATTGCGGCGCACTTGGCTTACCGCGAAGGAAGCGTTCTCCATGCCCGATGACACCAACGAATCTTCTGGTTTCAAGGTGGTAGACCGGCGACCCTTCAGCGAGGATGGGACGCCACGCGAAGACGCCGCTGAACCACTCAAGCATTCTGAAGCGCCAGCCGCGCCGAGCAGCCCGGCGGTCATTGAGGAAGAATCATTCCCAGGTGAGTTGGCGGAAGAAGGCCCGTCGGGTTTTGGCATGCTGGTTTCCTACCTGAGCACCACGGCCATGTTTCAATTGGGTATGCTGCCCGGACCCTCCGGTGAGCCAATTCCCATGGATCTGGTGAACGCGCATTTGACCATTGATCTTCTGGAAGTCTTGCAGGAAAAAACTCAAGGGAACCTAACACCCGAAGAAGCCAAGATGCTTGAAGACGTTCTCTACGAACTTCGCATGACATTCGTCGAAGTTCAAAAACGCGCAACTCAGAAACCCAAATGAGATTAACGTTTCTGGGCACGGGAACTTCCACCGGCGTTCCCCTCCCCGCCTGCTATTGCCGCGTCTGTACGTCGGCCGATTCCCGGGACAAACGAACCCGGCCATCCGTAATGCTGGAATTCGACGGGCGGGTGGTGGTGATTGATACGACTCCCGATTTTCGCGGGCAGGTATTGCGCGAGAAGCTGGAGAGGCTGGACGCTGTGGTTTTCACTCACGCTCATGTGGATCATGTGATGGGGCTCGACGATGTGCGGGCGTTCTGCTTTCTTCAGGGCGGAGCCATTCCGATTTATGCCGATGCACACACCATGGAAAACATCCGCCGTATTTTTACCTATATTTTTGAAGCAACCTATCCTGCCGGAGGGATTCCCAAGCTCGACCCTCATCTCATCGAGGGCCCGTTTGACTTGTGGGGAAAAAGAATGACTCCGCTTTCCGTGTTGCATGGGCAATTGCCGGTACTGGGATTTCGCTTCGGCCAGGCCGCGTACATTACGGACTTCAGCACGATTCCTGAAGCCACGCTTCCCTTACTCGAAGGGCTCGATGTGCTGATCCTGGATGCGCTTCGGCATAAACCTCACCCGACACATTCGAGCGTCGAGCAGTCACTGGCTCTGATTGAGCGGCTGAAGCCACGGCGGGCATTTTTCACTCACATCGCGCACGAGTTGGGACACGAGGAGACCAACGCCGCGCTTCCGCCCGGCGTTCAACTGGCCTACGACGGCCTGAAGCTGGAGATTTAACGGAGTGTCGAGCTTCACCCCCCTCCTGGTCCCCTGCTGAGGCGGGAATCGCCATCTCTCGCGAGAAGGGGGCTTGTGATAAAGGTTTGAGGGATCGCGCTCTAAGGCGGAACGTAACCAAGTCGTAGACATTCTCTCTTTTGACTTTTAACTTCTAACTTTCGACTTTTCACTTTCACTCGTCATGCGCGTCATTCACGATCTCACTGAACTTCGCGAACCCATCAGCACCAGCGTGGTGACCATCGGCAATTTCGACGGTGTCCACCTGGCTCACCAGGAATTGCTGCGCAAAGTCGTGAAATCGGCCCATTCCGCTGGTGCTATTTCCGCGGCTATTACATTCCATCCGCATCCCTCCAAAATCCTGGCCCCTGAACGCGCGCCCAAACTATTATCCGCCCTTCCTCAAAAAACTCGGCTGATCGAGAAACTTGGAATTGAGGTGCTGGTTGTTCTTCCATTTACCATCGAGCTCTCGCGTCTTACGCCGGCGGATTTCGTGCGCGACATTCTGGGCGGGCAATTGCGCCCGCGCTCGGTCTTTGTAGGCCCGAATTTCCGCTTTGGCCACCGCCAGTCGGGTGATGTTAAATTGCTTGCCGACCTGGGTCGGCAGCAAGGGTTTGACGTTCAAGTCCTGCCCATGCTGGAAGTCCGCGGCCAGCGCGTATCCAGCTCGCGCGTGCGCGAATTGCTTTCGGCAGGACGCGTGACGGCCGCAGGTAGAATTCTGGGAAGACCATACTCATCTGCGGGAGCCATCGTACCCGGACTCGGAGTGGGAAAAAAACAAACGGTGCCCACCTTGAATCTGGCGCCTATTGACGAGCAATTGCCCGGCACCGGCGTCTACGTCACGCGAACGCGCCTGGGAAGTGCACTGCACGAGTCTGTTACCAACATTGGCTTTAAACCCACTTTCGGCGAACATCAGTTGACAGTGGAATCTTTTCTTTTAAACTTCGCCGGAGAGATCACCGAAACAGAGATGGAGGTCGAATACCTTTACCGGCTGCGCGACGAAATGAAATTCCCTAACCCGGCCACGCTCAAAACGCAAATCCAAGAGGACGCGCGCCGCGCTGCGTGCTTTTTCAGATTGCTGAAGCTTTTTCATCGGCTCCAGAGTGGACACCTGACGTCCAGCTTGCCGCCCCCATCGTAAGCCCGAAGAGTGGGAGCCCTTTGCACAACCAAGGAGGTCTTGCAATCATGACACGCCGTGAATTCTTAGCCGCGTCGGCAATTTCCATGGTCTCGGCGGGCAAGCCTGGCACGCCCACGCCCGGCGCGCCCTCGCCGTGGTATGCCACCATGCGCCGATGCGGACAAATTAATTTTAATGAGCGCGACCCACTCACCCTGAACGCGGAAGAGTGGATGGATTATTGGGCCTCACTTAAGGTTGACGCCGTCCTGCTGAATGGCGGCGGCATTTTGGCATTCTATCCCACCCAAATTCCCTATCATCATCGCAGTCAATTTCTCGGCTCGCGCGATCTCTTCGGGGATACGGTGGCAGCGGCAAAAAAAAACAATCTCCGCGTGGTGGCGCGAATGGACTGTAATTTAGCCTATGAAGAGGCGCTCCAGGCGCATCCGGAATGGTTCCAACGAAACCGCGACGGCTCGCCTCGAAAACACAACGAGTCGCCCTGGCTTTATCACACGTGCA
>DASYXZ010000019.1:0-46975 GCA_035934315.1 Terriglobia bacterium
CCATCGCGCGCCTTGAGGTATGCTTCACCGCGAACATAAATAGGCCAGTAATCGGCAGAGCCTGGTCCCGTGCCGAGATCATAGGGGCGTGCAGCCTCCAGAAGTGCAACAGCCTTTCCCGGATTGTTGCGCCCAATTTCAATGATCGCTTGCGCTACCGGAATAGAGACATTATTGAGAATGGTGTCAGTGGGGGATTCCCGGGCCACTTCTCCAATGAGTTGCTCGGCCCGCTTGGCGTCTCCAATGCGCCCCAGCGTTGTTGCGTTTATTATCATTGAATCTTTATCCGTGGAAAGAGTCAGGGCTTCCATAGCCTTCAAGAGCGCATCTTTCGCATTGCCAAGCTCAGCCTCGTTACCTGCCTCCAAGGCTCGAATGTTAACAGCAAATTCTTTCAAACCCTGTCGCTCGGCTGAATTTACTGCCTGAGTAAAAGTTTCCCTGGCCTTTTGAACTTTCCCCAATGCATATTCACCATTGCCCTCGAAGAGAAGAAGAAAACATTCATCCGGCCTTCCGGCGCCCCATGCTATTTCATGCTGCACGGCAATTTGGTCGCCCCGTATGAAGTCGATTTGATAAAGGACCAGATGGATGGGGAACGAATCCAGATTCTGCGCCACGGCCTGGTCCGCAATGGCCTTTGCTTCATCAAAGCGATTTAGAGCAGCGTAAGCGGTCGCCAGGTTCTGAAGGGCATAGCGGTCTTTCGCGTCCAGGCGCAGCGCTTCACTCGCGTTGTCCAGGGCCTTCTCATCCTGGCCGATCGCCTGATAATGAAGCGACAGGTTATCTCTGGGAACGGTGTCGCGAGGATAGGTTTGTTTCCATGATTCATACACTTCAATGGCCTTGTCCACCTGTCCTGTTCCAATGTCGTAGTAGTGCGACGAGATGTAGAGCTTCTCCCGTTCACCCGCCCTTTCCCTGAGGTCGAACGCCTTCTTCAAGTTCTCCGCAGCCTGGTTTGATTCCCCCTGGTTGCTGTAAGCCACGCCCAAGGTCGCATACGCCATGGCGAAATTGGGGTCGAGCTCTATGGCGCGTTTCAGGTGCGGGACCGCTCTCTCGTCGTCCAACTTCATGTGGTCTGATTGCCCGAGGCTGAATTCCTTTAGAGCATCAAGCGATGAGGTGGTGGCTTGCTCGAGAGGCGTGGCAAACTTCTGCACCGAACCCAGTGACTCCCCGAGTTTCCGGCGGAGGCTTGAGGCGGCGCTGTCCAGCGACTTTAACACTTGTTCTTTACTGGTTGCCTCCACCTGTTCCTGAGCCAGTGTGTCACCCGTCTGCGCGTTGATGGCGGTCAGGATAATCACGTAGTGGCTGCCCAGGCTCGCGATGGAGCCCTCAAGCATGGCTTTGATTCCCTGGCGCAGGCAGATCTCGCGCGCCACATCATTCGTGATGCGCTCATCGGGAGAACGCCCCATGTAACGCAACGCCTGTTGCACTCGCGTTTCAGGAAGAATATTCAGGAAGGGCGATTGCCCGAGCTGCACGGTGAGCGCCTCTTTCAGCGTTCCGTCAAAAACCGATTCGCCGGTAGTGTTCACAAAATCCGCGACGACGATTGAATCCCGTTCAGTCAAAGCCGGAGCGCGATGGAGATAGAAAAATGCTCCAACCACGACTCCGAACATGATCGCGGCGACTGCGGCAATCATCCAGATCTTGCGCAATCCATTCCGGTTCTGCGTGCCGGGGCCAGCGGCGCCAGACGCCGCAATTTCAACTGGTCCCGACGGGGCCGAAGCAACCGCCGGTCTGCTTACGGGCTGGACCAAAGGTTCAGGGGGCGGCGCTTGCGTCGCCGCGGATTCACGGCGATCCACTGCCCCGCTGGGCCGGGCTGCCCCAACAACTGAAGCCGAGCGTCCGGAATCCGTATCGCGCTTCAAGCGCTTGAGGTCGGTCCGAATTTCAGACGCGCTTTGGTAGCGCATCTCCCTATCTTTCTCCAACGCCTTGTTGAGAATTCGCTCCAAATCATCCGGCAGCTCGGGATTCAGGCGCAGCGGGGAGGGCGGCGCTTTGTGGAGGATACTGTCAAAAATCGCCGCGGTGGTAGTCCCCGAAAAAGCAGGGCGGCCGGTGGCCATCTCATAAAGAACCAGCCCGAAGGAAAAAAGGTCGGTGCGCGAATCAAGATCTTCACCCATCGCCTGTTCAGGCGACATATAGGCCACCGTGCCCATTGACGTCCCGGGACTGGTCAGGTGCTCGGGGTTAACAGACATCGTCGGCGAGTCTTCTCCGGGCGCCGTCGCTTCCATTGTCGAGGGCGGGGCAAGTCCCGCGCCCGCGATCACCTTGGCCAAACCAAAATCCAACACCTTCGCCTGGCCTCGATGGGTAATGAAAATATTTGCCGGTTTGATGTCACGATGGACAATGCCTTTTGCGTGCGCCGCGTCCAAAGCGTCGGCGATCTGGATGGCATAATCCAATAGCTCTTCGGGCTTGAAAAGTTTTTTGCTGATGCGTTGCTTTAGCGTCTGCCCTTCGAGCAACTGCATGGCGATGAACGGCAGGCCGCCGGCCTCGTCAATCTCATGGATGGTGCAGATATTGGGATGGTCCAGCGCGGAGGCGGCGCGTGCCTCGCGCTTGAAACGCTCGAGGGCCTGCGCGTCTCCAGCAAGCGCCTCAGGCAGGAACTTGAGGGCTACAAACCGGCCGAGTTTCAAATCCTCGGCTTTGTAAACCACACCCATTCCGCCTCCGCCGAGCTTCTCCACAATCCGGTAATGCGAAATCGTTTCGCCGATCAAGATTTGATGTCCTGTGTTGGGGCGCGCTATCCGCCGCGGTTAAACCGGGATTTCCATTTAGAAATTCCCGGATAGGCGTGAGTGTACACCGTGTCAGGGTGCGGTGCTAGTGTCTTGTGCAGCTTAATCCTTTACAAATGCAGCGCCCTAGCCCTCTCCCCAGGGAGAGGGTGACGCGAAGCGTCGGGTGAGGGCGCAAGTTGCGAAATGCAGAAAATGAGACATGGCTCTGGGGCGAGAAAACAAGATTGGGTATAAGGGATATCAAGAGCGGAAGTCTGGGCAAGGAGGATCGAAAAATTGTCCCCGAAGAAACTATTTGCGTATGCCCGGACTTTTCCTGGCTCGCGTTTTCGTCGCTTTTCGTTTCCTGGCGGCAGCCTTCCAGGTAGCTGCACCTGCGCGTACGCTTTTTTTCGCGCGCTTATAAATCTTATTCGTCGTGGTCGCTGCGTTTTGACGCACCGATTGCGTGAACACCCCTAAATCTTTCGCAGCCCCTTCTGCTTTCGCGGCGACCGCCCCCATAGTCGAGCCGATTGATCGGGCCGCGCTGACCAGGGGAGTATCCCCCTGATTAAGCTGTCCGGACGAATGAGCTTTGCTATTTTTTGTCTTCTTACTGGGCATGGGGATCTCCTTAAGATCTTGTTGCAATTTGCAGCGTCCGAATTATACACGGTCTTTTACGAGATTCCTCAGTGCCAATCTGTAGACAGCATAAAATCTGACAAGCGTCATGAAGTGCCGCCATACCAGGGCAATTCAGATGCTCCATCTCCTCCGTGCGGCAAGGGGGCGGGTTGATTTTTAATGCAGGCCCCCTTGCCCACGTTCCGGTGCCCGAAGGCTTCCGGAAACTGGCATTTTTTATTGGCCATTCTTGTGATGCTGCGCCGCACGCATCTTCATTACCGTCCTTGCCGCGGCGCCGGATCCTTTTAAATTGCGCCGATGAAGAGATTATACGCGGCCCAAAAGCAATAGAATGACCAGAATCAAGACTACCAGGCCCAATCCGCCACTAGGGTAATAACCCCATTCTCTGCTGTGAGGCCAGGTAGGCAGGACGCCCACCAACATTAAAATCAGGATGACCAACAAAATAGTAAACATTGTTCACCTCCTATAACGCAATTCAAGCGCGGCTATGCGATTTGCGATTCGTTGGCGGAGCGGTGGACCAAGTCCAAGCATCTATAATCATCCTACTGGTCCTCCCTCTGCCCCATAATTGCTTCCTGGTCTGTGACCTCTACAATACGGGCAATCTACGCCCCCAATACGTCCTCCACTTTCCCGATTATGTTTTGGGCGTGGCCGGCTAACTTCTCATCTTGACCTTCCATTTGCAATTTCGGTTTCTTGATGAGTTTGCCGGCCTTTTCCATCATTTTCCCCTTCACCTCATGAAACTTTCCTTCTGCTTTATTCCTGGTGCTTCGCCTCATGGTGATACCTCCAATTTGAAATGTTTTTCTGGTAGGCGGGAAGAATGAGGGAACCACTTGTATCTTGAAACTCCCCGACTGATTCCCCCATTTCGTCCGGCCCATGGTGCGCTGCACGGGCTCGTGTGGGGCACCCGACGCTTGGGAATGTTACGCCCTGCTGCCCGTCGCGCTGCGTGGTAGCGGCCTGTCGCTCTTTGCATAGTCGGCGCTTGCCTCTCCGCTGGAAGAGATATCCTCAGCGCCGGTCCGCTCCAGGATTTCTTTAGCGCGCTTCTTCCAATCCGAGCTGTCCGTATGAACGGAAAGGAGAATCCCGCCCTTTCTCACCCGCCCTTCATAGCGCACTGCTACGTATTCGGGCATACCCATGCCAATGAGCGCGCCCGTTACTCCGCCAACTGCGCCGCCCACGCCAACGCCGGCAAGAGCGGCCATAATCGGGCCCGCGGCAATGAAGGGTCCAAGACCGGGAATCGCCAATGCTCCAATGCCAGCCAGCCATCCCAAGGCCCCGCCCACCACCGCCCCCGTTCCTGCGCCTGTCGCGGCGCCTTCCGGTGCTTTGGTGTCATGCACATGAGCGAAATCTTTGGACCCTGCGTTTTCCGGAAGCAACACGGAGATATCCGTGTTACGAAATCCGGCTGCTTTCAGAGTTTCAACACCGTTTTCCACGCCAGAGTAGGTCGGATAGATACCGAAGACTGCAACGTTTTTTGCCATGATAATCACCTCTCCTTTTTTTCATTGGGGCAAGAACCGCGGGTCACAAAAGGGCCCCCATCCGAGTTTTGGCTGCCATTGGCTTTCACGCGCACATTGCAATGAGTTTTCATTTCTCCTCTGCCATGGCCTGTGGCAAGGCGCCGTCAGAGATTCCGGTTCTCTGCCCTTATACACAAAATACTCTAAGGGTCAGGATGATGAGCTGCAATCGGGTGAAGTCCTGACATCATGGAGAAAAAACACCCCACCGAAAACTCGAAGCTCTGTGAACGCGCAAACTTGCCCACGGCACCAAAATTGCGGAGCAGCCATTCTCAAGATGAAGGCGGCGAATCTGAATTGTCGGGAGACAAGGGAAAACAAATTTTCTGCCAGGCCTATTGACGAGATGCGATTAAACTTTGGGTGGACGCGCGTATCCACCGCGGGCGGGAATAAAATCCGGTCGGTCGCCAATTGCTCAAGCAACTCATACGGGATGGCCAAAGTTTGTCACCCGCAGCAACTCCACGATGGCATTTTGCCCTCCCCTCAAAGTGGGAGTCGACCGTCACGACTATTTAGAGCCGGCCCAAGAGCAGCAGGACGACCACAATCAACACCACCAGCCCCAGGCCGCCGCTCGGCCCATACCCCCAGCTTCGGCTGTGACCCCATCTGGGCAGCGAACCGAACAACATCATCACGAGTATGACCACCAATATTATTCCCAGCATTTTGTCCCTCCTTAGATCTCAGTTTTCGAGAACGCCAAATAAACTTGTTCCATTTCGAAAAACAATTCCTGTGCCCGACGCAACCTAGTAGTCATCACTTTCGTCCCGGCCTGTGCCCAGCTGCGAATCTGCATCAAGTTTTTGAGAGCCGCGCAATCGCTGCGACCAGCCGCCCTGGCGTCCGTCGTTTTCCGGATCCTCATCGCCATTGTTCATAGGCGACGGATCGCCCATCTCGGAAACACTTCCAAAATCGCTGCGTAAATTACACCGTTTTTGATTTTCGTCTGACATGTCTCCTCTCCCCTTATTCGATTCGCATCATGCATCACAAGAGCATAACCGCAGTTAAGCTCTTGCCTTTTGTTCGCGGTAACCTTCTCGGCCGGCTTCAACCGCATCACTAATTCGTTCCGAAGCCTTTTCAGTAAAATTTCCGGATTGGGTGCGAATCCTTTTCCCGGCAGCAGAAACTTTGTCCAGGCCACTTCGAGTCCTTTTGACAATAAGTTCCTGCGTCTTTTTTCCCGACTGTGGCGCATAAAGCAATCCCAGAACCACTCCGACACCCAAGCCAGTCAAAAAACCAAAACCAGTACTCTTCATTTACACCTCCAATAATCTCTTTCGCTTTGCGACCTGCTCAAAACGCGGGCTGGGAAACTCATTCCGAGGGCCCCATCTCATGGACCGCAACCAGGAGGAAAAACTAAAACCCCACCACTTTTTCAGCGTTGCCAATGAATTGCCGGGCTTTGCCGGCCCTAATTTCACCCCGGCCTTGGGCTTCCAATTTCCGGTTTTTAATAAGTTGCCCGGTCTTTACCTTTATTTTCCCCTTCACTTCGCCAAGCTTGCCTTTCAATTTATTTTTCGTACTGGGTTTCATTAATTCTCCTTTGAAAAGATGGCAATTAAGTCAAGGTCCTGCCCGATGCAACCGAGTGCCACCCAATGGCTTCAGGCAAAAGGGCCTGCGCCATGAGTCCAATTCCGCGATTGTCCAACATCGAACGGATCACCGAATTACAAATTGATCCCGCCATCTGACCATTATTGTCTTCAGACGTCGAACCCAGGCTCATTCCATTTTGGCATACTCAAATGTGGCGCGAAACCTACTACCCATGCCGGGGCATCGACATCCTGCCACTCAAGCGCGGCGCACGAAGTGAAGGATCAAGGCGATCACCGCAACAATCAGCAGGATGTGAATTAACCCACCCCCGACATGGAACGCGAACCCGCCCAAAAGCCAGGCCACCAATAAAATCACAAACAGAAGCATGAACATAAGTTTCTCCTTTTTTCTGTATCGATCAAAAACAATCGTCAAAGCTGTTTCGAACTGGCAAACATTTCACCGGATAAGAGTCTGGTCCCCATTTGTGTTTTGCCACCCGGGTGACGCCACCGCGCTGGTGCTCCGCTTTCGTAAGTTTTTCTCCGGCCTCGCTGGGGCATTGCCTTCACCAGTCCCAACCTTAGTCGCCTTCCCGCCCGAGTTTCGGGGTGCGTTGCCGCCATGCCACGAGTGGTGAATAGCGCCTCTTCGTTATTAAAAATAGCAAGGGCTTATAGGGTTGTCTGTTCAAAAGTGCTCAGTGTATCTGTTCAACTTTGGGCAGGCCCACAAGCAATCAAATTTTGATCGTCAGATGGGGAGAATGAAGCGCGCGTGCTACACAGGACGGGTCCGCGGCGGGGAGCGCCAGCCCACCGCCTGTTTTTGGATATGAAAATAAACTCCATTTCGTGGATCTAATTGATGCGAATCTTCACGATTAATTTTCCGGGCGAAGTACTTGCAATTCGTCGATTGTAGGCGTATATAACTAATTGGAGACCCCCGAATATCTGGAAGATACCCTGTTTCCACGAAGGCGTAATCAGCATGATCTGACAGCCTGAAGGGGGACTCATTCAAGCCAGGCTCCTTAGGCGACGGGCAGCGTCCCTCCTCAATGCAGGTGGCGTTGCAGGCTTTACCACAAGCGCGGAGAAGGCATGCGAAGCAAACGAACCTCAGTTTTTGATCCCAAGGCATTTCTGTCCATGGTGGGCGCGGGAAAGACCTTCAAGGAATACCGGGATAAGAAATCCATTTATAAGCAAGGGGACGCGGCCGATGCGGTGTTCTACATCGAGACTGGGAAGGTACAGCTTACCGTCCTGTCCGATGCCGGGAAGGAAGCGGTCATCGCTCTACTTGAACAAGGCAGCTTTTTTGGTGAAGGCTGTATGGCGGGCCAGCCTCTGCGCATGGCCACGGCAACGGCCATCGAAAAATCGATGGTCGTCCGGGTTGATAAGAAAGTCATGATACGTCTGCTGCACGAAAAGCCGGCTTTTGCCGAATCTTTCATGACCTACCTACTTTCGCGCAACATTCGAATCGAAGAGGACCTCGTGGACCAGCTTTTCAATTCCAGCGAAAAGCGGCTGGCCCGAATCCTCCTTTTGCTGGCGCGTTACGGCAAGGAAGCAAAGCCGGAACCCGTGCTATCAAAGGTCAGCCAGGAGACACTGGCCGCCATGATCGGCACAACCCGCGCCCGGGTAAGTTATTTCATGAATAAATTCAGGAAGCTGGGTTTCATTGAATACAATGGGGGCTTGCACGTCCACGGCTCACTCCTTAATATCGTCCTCCACGATTAGCTGATTGCTTAAAAATCCTTCCCACAAACACTCGTGAGCACAGGGATTTTTGTCCTCAACCTTCACAAAATCTTTCCGGGGTATTGGGGTATTTTTCCCGCATTGGATAAGTAATTTACCTGATTGCGCTGCCCGCTCTTTTAAGCCAAATTTCGAGCGGTAAGGGCAGCAGCGCGCAGCACCCCGGTTGGGGGAGGGCAAAAGAATATTTTGAAAAGTGTGCAAAATTGAACATACGCCCCCTTGGGCAAGTGTAATCATGCGCCTGGGTGGATTTGTAGATGCTGGGGAAGTCAAAAGTGACATCCCCAGGAAAACGAATCCCTCCAGGCAACACGAGCTGCCAGCTCGAATGAATCGGCACTTACGCGGACACCCATCGATAGAGGACCAGAACTCAATCGAAGGCCGCGGTCAAAGCAAGGGCACAAAGGTGGAAAACATGGGTATTTCCTTGATCGACGAGAAATTCGTTTTGGCCCAGGCCCGAACCGGAAGTGGTGCGGCGTTTGAGGCCCTTATTGGACCGTATCATCATAGCCTCTATCGCCGCGCGTTGAAGATGACTCGGAACGAAGAAGACGCCGAGGATGTTGTCCAGGAAGCCGAATTGAAAGCATATTGCCGGCTCGATCAGTTTCAGGGCAGCTCCCGCTTCTATACCTGGGTCATGCGAATTGTCATCAACGAGGCCCTGATGAAACTTCGAAAGAGGCGTTTTAACCACGAAACAGAGTCTTTGGACGCGGTCACAGTTGGTGATAAATATCTCGAAATCTGCCGCACCCACCATCCCAGTGATCAGCCGGACAGGCATTATACCGGGGTTGAACTGCAAAGTATCCTGAACCGTGCCCTCTCAGGCCTGAGCCCCTCATTAAGCTCGACCTTCCTGCTTTGTTACCTGGAAGGCTATTCACCCCGAGAAGTCGCCTCCATGCTAAACCTCAGCGTGGCCGCAATTAAATCGCGCCTTCTGAGGGCGCGCCGAAGGCTTAGCAAACGGCTAAAAACGCTGTTGCAGCCTCCCCTTGCTTTGCGGCAGGCACGGTCATCGGTTCGTTTTGAAAATGTTGATGTCCCCGATTAATTAATTTCCGCACCGGGCAAGTAAAGTCACAAGCCCCGTTCACTTTGTCTGGGGCTGAGAAAACAGGAAAAGCGATCGAGAAAGGGGCGCAGGTTGCGGAAGAAGCCTTCCCTGTAGTATCAGACCATGTCCGGCGCCAAACGCGCCGCCTTGCTTCCAGACGTGTTACCTGCTATCTTCTCTATCCAAACTGAACCCACTCATCAGGCTTGGGTTATCAGCTCCAATCTTTTTTCATGGAGGCCGGCTTATGAGCAATCCCGTCATGGCGAGTCCAGCGGAACACGCACAACCTTCCAAATCTTTTGTGGAACGGTTCATCGGCGTCTTCATATCTCCGGGCGAAACGTTTGCGGACATCGCGCGCAAGCCGGATTTCATCGCGCCCATGATCGTCCTGATTGTCATGACAGTGGCCGTTACGGAGACGATGCTGGCGAAGATTGGCATGGAGCGAATCGTTCGTGCCTCGATGGAACAAAGTTCCCGGGCATCGAGTATGACTCCCGAGCAGATCGACCAGGCAGTGAGCAGGGGCGCGAGCATCGGCGCGATTATTGCCCACGTCTCGGGATTCATTGGAGTGCCGCTCTTGATGGTGATTATTGCCGCTCTCGGCCTGCTGTTCGTGAACGCTATTTTCGGTGGGCAAATGAAATTTGACGCGGCGCTTTCAGTAGCCTGCTATGCGAACTTGCCGAGTGTCCTGGGCGCCATCATGGCGGTCGCCCTGATTTTCTTTGGAGATCCTGAGCACTTCAACGCCACGAGTCCTGTGCCCAGCAACCTGGGATTCTTTCTTGATCCACTCACTACCGCCAAGCCGCTCATGGTCCTCGCCAGTTCGCTGGATATTTTCACTATCTGGTTCATGATTCTGCTGGGCATCGGATACTCAGCGGCTTCTGGCGGGAAGCTGAAAGCCGTGACAATCTTCCTCTGCTTTTTTGGCCTGAGAGCCGTCCTTCTTTTGGCGCAGATGGGGTTGGCGATGTTCATGTAGCGTGGTATTTGGACCCTGTGGATACAATGGCGCGGATCCAGCCGGGACATCGCCGGTCTTGCCCCACCCTACCCGGCGCCCCATCCATATATCGGAGATATTTTATTGTCCGATGAAATGAAATTCGAAATTGTGTCGCGTGACGCTGCCACGGGCGCGCGCGCCGGCCTGCTTCACACTCCGCACGGAATAATTGAGACGCCGTGCTTCATGCCGGTGGGCACGGCGGCGACAGTGAAAGGCGTAACCCAGGAACAACTGGAGCAATTGGGAGCGCAAATTATTCTGGCGAACACCTATCACCTTTACCTGCGCCCGGGCCAAGAAATTGTGCGCGAAATGGGCGGGCTGCATGGGTTCATGAGCTGGCCCCGCCCCATCTTGACGGACAGCGGCGGCTACCAGGTTATGAGCCTGCGCGGGCTTGGACGCGTCACAGAAGACGGCGTACACTTTCGCTCGCACTTGGACGGGTCATCACATTTTCTTTCACCAGAAAGGGCGGTGGAAATCCAGATGGCGCTGCGCCCGGACACCATGATGACCCTGGACGAATGTTTGGAGTACCCCGCGAGCCGGGAAAATTTGCATCGAGCCATGAAACTGACCGGCCGATGGGCGCGGCGGGCGAAAGAACATTTCGAAAAATTACGGTGTTTCGAAGAGGAGAAGGCAGAAAGCAGAATGCACCCTGCTTTATTCGGCATCGTGCAAGGTGGAACTGACATGAGCCTGCGTCGTGAAAGCGCGGAGAATACCATGGAGATTGGGTTCGCGGGCTACGCGCTGGGTGGACTTTCGGTTGGGGAACCGAAAAGCGAAACTTACGACGTGACTGAATCGACGGCGGCGCTGCTTCCGCAGGACCGTCCGCGCTATCTGATGGGTGTTGGGACGCCGGAGGATTTGCTGGAATGTGTGGCGCGTGGAATTGACATGTTTGATTGCGTGATGCCCACGCGCAATGCCCGCAACGGCAGCGTGTTTACTTCACAGGGGAAGCTGGTGGTGAAGAACGCCAGATACGCGCGCGATGAAACACCACTGGACCGGGCCTGTGAGTGCAGCGTGTGTCGCCGCTATTCGCGGGGCTATATTCGGCATCTGTTTATGGCGCATGAGATCCTGGGGGCCACGCTGGCCACTCTCCATAATCTCCACTTTTACCTTGACACTATGCGCAAATTCCGTCACGCTATTATTTCCGGGGGATTTGAAAAATATTTTTCCAGGGTACGTGCGGGACGTTAAGCATTTCCCATCCGTCTGGAAGCGAAGCTGGAAAGTCAATCCGGCGAACCCGGCTAATCCCGCTGTTTACAGGCGGGATTTCTAATATCCAATCCGAACTTAAGCGGCCTGACATTGATGGCGATTCCTGACTGGTCACACCTATTATCTGGACGAATCATTCTGGCCGCCGACGCCGCCGGGAACGAAGGCATCATGCAATTTGTGCTGCTCTTCGTGCCCCTGTTTGTCATTTGGTATTTCCTTGTCATCATGCCGCAACAACGCCAGCGCAAGAAAATACAGGAAATGCTGTCCAGTCTCAAAACGGGCGATCGCGTTTTGACCAGCGGCGGAGTCTTCGGAACCATCGTGGGTTTCCGGGAAGAGGTTGTTCAATTGCAAGTGGCCACACAGGTCAGGATTGATATCGCGCGATCGGCGATTACCAATCTTCTGCCCTCTGAAAACGCGGCCCAGGCATCGGCCGGAAGCGAAACAGGAAAGCGGGAAGCGACGGCCAAAGGCAAGAACCAGAATTAAATATGATGTGATCAGGGAAAGGCTCTTAAACTTCTCTTATGGATAGCAAGATTAAAGGTCGATTTATTTTTATCGCCGCAGTGATTTTGGTGTGCATTCTCGGTCTCGTTTGGGGACCGAACATCTCCAGCGTCCCCCTGAATATTCATCAAGTAAGGGAGAACCTCCGCAATCGCATTCGCCTGGGATTGGATTTGAGAGGCGGGAGCCACCTTGTCCTGCGGGTTCAGGTGGAAGACGCGGTCAATATCAGCACTGACCAGACGTTGGAACGCTTGCAGGACGAACTTAAAGCGAAAAACATTCCTTATTCCGACGTTCAAAAGACGGATAGCACACATCTTCTTATTAAAGGCATACCCCAGGATAAGTCAGGGGACCTTGAATCTTTAATTAGTGGCCAGTTTTCCGATTGGGATTTGGGCAGCGTGACTGGCGACCCACTGGCGCACAACCTGACATTAAAAGTAACCGCTGCGGCGACCATCCGCAACCAGGCCCTCGATCAGGCCAAGGAAACCATCACCAATCGCATTGACCAGTTGGGCGTTGTGGAGCCGGAAATTGCAGATTACGGTCAGGGTGATTATGAGCTGGTCATCCAACTTCCCGGCGTTGACGACCTGGCGCGGGTTGAAGACATCATACAGTCGCAGGCCATGCTCGAACTCAAGCTGGTCCAGGACGGCCCCTATCCAAGCAAAGAGGCGGCCCTGGCAGCACATGGCGGGATTCTGCCGCCCGACAGCCAACTGCTGGCCGGACCTGCCGGGTCCGAGGGCCAGACTTGGTATCTCCTAAATCGGATAGCGGCCATTACCGGCCGCGACTTGAGCGGAGCGCAGCCGGGCTTGGACGAAAACGGCCGGCCGAGCGTTAATTTCACATTGAATCGGGATGGAGCGGCCAGGTTTGGCCGGATTACCGGGGCCAATATTGGCAAGCTGCTGGCCATCGTCCTTGACAATCGCATTGTCGATTCGCCGGCTGAAATTCATGGCCAGATAAACGATCGGGGAGAAATCACGGGAAGCTTCACTCCCCAACGCGCCGCGGATATTTCCCTGAAGTTGCGCTCCGGCGCTCTGCCGGCTTCAATTAAAATCGAGCAGGAAGAGGTTGTGGGACCATCGCTCGGCGCAGACTCCATTCGAGCCGGCGTGGTCGCCTCGATAGTGGGCTTTGCCGCCATTATGGGGTTCATGTTGGTCTATTATAAGGGGGCGGGAATTAATGCGGATGTCGCGCTGATACTTAACCTGCTGATCCTGATCGCGGCCTTTGCCCTTCTTGGAGCCGTCCTAACCCTTCCGGGCATTGCCGGAATCATCCTGACCGTCGGCATGGGCGTGGACTCCAACGTCCTGATCTTTGAGCGCATTCGGGAAGAACTTCGCTCAGGCAAGGCGGTGGGCGCCGCCGTCTCAGGGGGATTTGCTCACGCTTTCAAGACAATCATCGACACTCACGTGACCACAGTGGCCTCAGCCGCGATTCTTTTCACCTTCGGGACGGGGCCAATCCGCGGCTTTGCCGTAACGCTCACCATCGGTTTGTTGGCGAACCTGTTCACGTCCGTATATGTCTCCCGGGTCATTTTTGATTACGTCCTTTCGAGACATGGGAAAGGTGAAGCGCTCAGCATTTAGAAATTGCGGGAACATTTGGGCCCTCCGCGGTGTCCATAGTCAATGGCGGAGATTGGAAAATAGATCATGGAGCTCTTTCACGAACCTGATATCGACTGGATGGGCAAGAAGTGGTATTTCATTGGCCTGTCCATACCCCTGCTCGTTGCAGGACTAATTTCCATGGCGGTTCGAGGATTGGTTTACGGAATTGACTTCCGCGGCGGCACTGAGGTGACAGTAAAGTTTGCTCAGGAGCCGCCCCTGGACAAGATCCGCACGCAACTGGACCGGCAGGGCCTGCATGGGGCAACGCTGCAACAAATTGGGGCGCAGGCCGACCACGAAGTCATAATCGGATTGGACATAAAGACGACAACTTCAACCGATGTCCTGGACGCGGGCCGGCAGGCGATAGTTGGTGCACTCGGCGGCCTTTACGGTGCGGCTCCGGCGGGGAAAAGTGATTTCAATAACACCAGCCAGCAGGCTCTGGCGGAAAAGCTTATCAGCGCCGATCCTTTGCAACTGGCCATTAAAGGTTCGGACGCGGCTGACAAGGCCTACCATGACCTGGCGGATGCCTTAGTCAACTTCAAAAACAACCCGCCCCAAAGTGGCCTGATCACCGACTTCAAACAACTTCAATCGGTCCCCGGCGTAAACGCGGCGGCAATAAGTTTTCTTGATTCCCAGTACTATTTGTCACAGTATGGCGTGCGCGACACACAAGTGGTGGGGCCCAAGGTGGGCAGCGACCTCCGCCGTCAGGCGCTGTATGTCACGCTGGCAGGGCTGGGCGCAATGCTTGTTTACATTTGGTTTCGATTTGAGCTAATCTACGGCGTCGCGGCGGTCATCGCCACGTTCCATGACGTGCTGATCACGCTGGGTATCTTTTCTTTATTAAACGCAGTAGGATACCCGGGAACTGAAATTACTCTCACGGTTATTGCGGCGCTGCTCACGCTGGTCGGTTATTCGATGAACGACACTATTGTAGTTTTTGATCGAATTCGAGAGAATGTGCGCCTGAATAAACGGGAAGATATTTTTACCGTGGTGAATCGAAGCATCAACCAAACTCTCAGCAGAACAATTCTGACTTCCGGCCTCACCTTTCTTGCCGTGCTCTCGCTTTTCTTATTTGGCGGTGAGGTCATTCACGGGTTTGCTCTGGTGCTGGTTGTGGGCGTGATTATTGGAACATATTCATCGATTGCGATTGCCAGTCCGGTGCTGGTTTTCTGGCAGCAACGGGGTGGCAAGGGCCTGGCTGGCACGAAGGCCAAAGCTTACGAACGCGAGCCCGTGGGGGCTCGTCGATAAATCCTTGCGACGGCCGATGGGCTTGAGGCCGTGGCAAGATGCGGCAAGAGGGGGCTGCCATGTTTGACGAAACCTTATTGGATTCTTCGCCATCGCGCGCGCCTGTCCTGGCGGGCAAGCACTGGTTGATTGGAATAGCTGCCGGCGCCGCCGGTTTTCTGCTGGCTTATTTTACGCCCGGACTCCTGTCAGCGGAGGGCAGTGATCTCACCGTGCAGGCTGTCATTCTGGGCGTGATTCTGATGTGTTTCGTCTTGATGCTTTGCTATGTTTACACGGACGCACGACACCTGCATCTTAATCCCTGGGTTTGGCTGGTCGTAGTCTTCCTCCTCAACATTGTCGGCTTTGTGTTCTACCTTATATATTCCGCTGTAAAAACCGACAATTGGAAGCGGGCGACGATTCCCCTGGCTTATATTGTTGAAATAATTTTAGTGGGCGTGGCAATTCTGATTCCATTGATCATCACGCAGGCGCTGCCTAAAACTATGCTCACCATATCCCTTGTGGCGCCGCCTCCGCCTCCCCCGCCGCCCCCGCCGCCCGCGCCCGCAGCGCCGGTCAGGGTGATTAAGCGCATTTCCGCAGAAGACTTGATGAAGGCCCCCACTGTCATTCCGAAAACCATCTCGCGTGTTAAAGACGAACCGGAGCCCCCGCCGTCCGCATCCGTCGGTGTAGTTGGCGGAGTGCCGGGCGGGATGCCGGGTGGGACTCCGGGCGGAGTTCTGGGCGGCATTATTTCCAGCTCTGCTCCACCACCGCCTCCTCCGCCCAAAGCTGCCACGCCAAAAAGAATTCGTCTGGGCGGCCAGGTTGAGGCGGCCAAGTTGCTAGTGCACCCCAGTCCCGAATATCCTCCCTTGGCCAAGATGGCTCGCATCCAGGGTACAGTCAAGCTGGAAGCAGTGATCAGCAAGGACGGGACGATTCAGGACCTCAAAGCTGTTTCCGGCCATCCGCTTCTGGTAAAGGCTGCCATGGACGCCGTGTCTCGATGGCGTTACCAGCCAACGCTTTTGAACGGGGATCCTGTGGAAGTGGTGACGGAAGTTGACGTGAATTTCACACTATCAGAGTAGTCAGCAGTTTTTGAAAATTTTCGAGGAGGAAACACAAAATCATGCTAGGGGCGAACCTTTTCACTCTGGGTTTATTGTTCTTTCAGGAAGAAGCACCCACGATCAGCTTTAATCCGCTGCAGATGTGGGGTTTGATGGGATGGCCGGCAAGGTTTGTCGTCATTCTGCTTTTTATCATGTCGGCGTGGTCAATCGGCGTGATGATTGACCGTTGGATTGCCTTCAGCGCCGCCAAGAAGCAGTCGCGCGTTTTTGCGCCGTCTGTTGCGGGCGCACTGAAGGACGGCAAAATGGATGAAGCCATTTCCATTGCCGAGCAGAACAAGCGGAGCCACCTGGCCAAGGTGGTCACTGCGGGCTTGCAAGAATTCCAGGCCCATCAGGTTTCCTCCGAAATACCGGGCGAGGAAATTGAAGCCTCCAAACGCGCCCTGGAACGGGCGGCGGCAATCGTTCACGCGGAACTTAAGCGTGGCGTTTCCAGCCTCGCCACGATTGGTTCCACGGCTCCCTTCGTCGGTCTGTTCGGAACCGTGCTCGGCATCATCAACGCGTTTGCCAAAATACAAGCGGAGAAAACCACAGGCTTGACGGCCGTCGCGGGTGGTATTGCCGAGGCTCTTATTACCACGGCTTTCGGAATTTTTGTGGCTGTCCCGGCGGTCTGGATGTACAACTATTTCACCAGCAAGATTGAAGCTTTTGATGTCGAAATGGACAACTCATCCTCAGAGTTGATCGATTACTTCATTAAACGTTCACAGCGAGGGAAGCGGTAATGGCTATTAAAATTTCCGGCGGCTCGGCGGTTTCTGACATCAACGTGACCCCGATGGTGGACATCATGCTGGTGCTGTTGATCATCTTCATGGTCATCACGCCCATGCTGCAAAAAGACCACCCCGTTAACATGGCCAAGGCGGAAAACCCAAGGGATATGGCGGACGCGGAGAAGGAAGACGCTGTCGTTGTCGCCGTCTCCAGGGACGGCAAGCTGTATATCGGCTCGAACCCTGTCACTCTCGACGAACTCACGCCCAAAGTGAAGGATATGATTGCGAATAAGGTGGACAAAACTGTCTATCTTAAGAGCGATGCTCAAGCGAAGTACGGCGTTGTGGTCCAGGTGGTGGATAACGTGCGGGCAGCCGGGGTTGAATCGCTGGGACTCCTGGCCGAAAAACTTGAGAAAAAAGGGCCGGGCCCTGCCCCAGCGACGCCCTAACGGGCAGGCTCGATCTCCACGTTGAACCTTGGGGGTGGGACTCATTTTCCATCTGCCCGATTTATTTTTCAGTAATTGAAGGAGGATGCTCCGATGTCGATGAATGTTGGGGGTAGCAAAGCGGGTCCCATGGTGGACATGAATGTCACTCCGCTGATCGATGTTTTGTTGGTTTTGATTATTACTTTCATGGTGGTTACCAACTTGACGCCCAAGGGCCTTGACGCTATCGCCCCACAGTCCAGGCCGCCAAGCAAACAGCAGGAAGTCGACACCCACACCATCGTGGTGAGCATTGACGCGGGAAAAAACATCAAGATCAATGAGACCCCCGTAACTATCAACGAGCTTGGTCCGCAGCTCGATGATATTTTCAAGACTCGTAACGAACGCATTATTTTTGTCAAAGGGGACTCTACACTGCCTTTTGCCGATGTAGCGAGAATAATTGATATCGCCAAGGGCGTGAACATCGATAAGATTGGATTGATTACGCATAACCTGGAAGAAGGCAATTAATCCCCCACTGGATAGTCCACGGAGGAACCGTAAGATGAAACTTCAGAGACTCGCCCCGATCTTTGGGGTGTTGCTCCTGGCTTTTGCGTCGGTCGGGTGCAATAAGTTGAGGGCCCGAGATCAGCTCAACAAAGGCGTCGGCTCATTTCGCAATGGCCAATATCAAGAGGCCATCAATCATTTTCAGAAGGCGATAGAATTCGATCCCTCTTTGCTCAATGCCCGCCTCTATCTCGCGACGGCATCTTTTCAACTCTACGTGCCGAGTGGTGATTCACCCGATAACGTAAAAGTTGGGGAAGATACCATCAAGGATTTTGAAGACGTTTTGAAATATGACCCTAATAATGTAAACGCCATTTCCAGCATTGCATTGATTTATTACTACATGAAAAATTTCGAAAAGGCGAAGCAACTTCAGGAAGAGCGCATCCAAATTGAACCTAATAATCCAGAGGTCTATTACTGGATCGGGCAGTTGGATTGGGATTTGGTCTATCCCCGCCGCATGCAATTGCGGAAGGATTTGGGGATCTCGAACCCCAAGGATCCTCTTAAGCCTGATGTTTTCCCCCCTCTACCTGAAAAGGCACGCGCTCAATTGGAGGAAGAGAACGGCCCGCTGGTGGATGATGGCATGAAGGCGCTGCAAAAAGCCATTGAACTCAGACCGGATTATAACGAGGCTATCGCTTACCTGAATTTGATGTACCGCGAGAAGGCTGACCTTGAAGCGGACCCGGCGGCGCACGATGCTGACATCGCCAAAGCCAATGAACTGAATGAGCAGGCCAATAATCTCTTAAAGGCTCAGCAGGCGAAGGCCGCCCAAACCACCAAATAACCGGACCCGGAATTTCCCCGATACCATTGGGATTGTTTTCACCGTGAACCTTTGTGCTTCCCCAAGGCCCTGGCCATCGCGCCAGGGCTTTTTGTTGCAGACTCCCTTCAACGGAAGACCGGCTACGTTGGCCAGGCTCACTGCCGGCCAGGATATGGACGATTCCAAACGTGCGTTGTGCTTGTACCGCGCTCCGTCGCTGCAATAGAATGGAGGGGTATGGAGTCTCTGCTCCAATTTGAAGAAATTGTGAGGAAGGTACAGGCCTACCGTCCCGGGGACGATGTGGGTTTGCTGCGCAAGGCGTTCGAGTTCAGTTGCCTTGGACACAAAACGCAAAAACGCCTTTCTGGCGAACCGTATGTTTCCCATCCCCTGGAAGTTGCCAACGTTCTCGCCGACATGAAGCTGGACGTGGTGTGTTTGGCGGGCGGGATGCTGCACGATGTCGTGGAGGATACGCCTACAACCATCGAGCGGGTGCGGCAGGAATTTGGCCCTGAGGTTGCGGGCATTGTCGAAGGTGTCACCAAAATCAGCCGCATCGAGTTTTCCAGCCCGGAGGAACAGCAGGCGGAAAACTTCCGCAAGATGGTGCTGGCCATGGTGGATGACATCCGCGTGGTCCTGGTGAAATTGGCGGACCGGCTCCACAATATGCGGACGCTTGAGTATTTGCCCGCGGAAAAACGCGCCAGAATCGCACGCGAAACTTTGGAAATTTACGCGCCCATTGCGCATCGGCTGGGCATGGGGAAAGTCCGCAGCGAGCTTGAGGATCTGGCGTTCAAGCATCTTGATCCCGAAGCTTTTGAGGAAGTCAAGAAGGCCGTTGAGAGCCGCCGCAAGGTGAGCGAAGAATTTCTGGCGGATGTCCGCGCCCAGGTGGAAGCGAAAATGAAGGAACATTCGGTTCCCGCCCGCATCGAAGGACGAATCAAGCGGCTGTATAGTATCCGCCAGAAACTCGTCCGGCAGCACATCACCATTGACCAGGTTTTTGACCTTCTGGCTATCCGGATTATCACCGACACGGTGAAGAACTGTTATTCGGCGCTGGGCGTCATCCACAATACCTGGAGGCCGGTGCCCGGACGGATTAAGGATTTCATCGCCATTCCGCGCCCCAACCTTTATCAGTCTTTACACACTTCGGTGATCGGGCCTCACGGCCAGCCATTTGAAGTGCAGATCCGGACGGAGGAAATGCACCGTATCGCCGAAGAAGGCATCGCGGCACACTGGAAATATAAAGGCGGCCTGAGCCCGGCACAGCAGGAAACCGAACGTTTTGCATGGCTGCGTCATCTGGTGGAGTGGCAGCAGGAGATGCGCGACCCCGGCGAATTTCTTTCCACCCTGAAAATTGACCTCTACCCGGAAGAGGTTTACACCTTTACGCCCAAGGGCAAAGTGATTGTTCTGCCGCGCGACGCAACCCCCATTGATTTTGCCTATGCCATCCACACCGAAGTCGGCCACCGTTGCGTGGGGGCCAAGGTGAATGGTGCGATGGCTCCATTAAAGTCGAGGTTGCGAAACGGCGACATCGTAGAGATCACCACCCAGGTCAATCACCATCCCAGCCGGGATTGGCTGGGACTGGTGAAGACTTCGCGGGCGCGAAATAAAATCAAACACTGGATCAACCTCGCCCAGCGGAGTCAGGCGGTCGAAATTGGGAAAAAACTTTTGGAAAAGGAAGCGCGAAAATTCGATATCACTCTGAAAAAGGTTTTGGAAGAAGACACCCTGCGCGTGGCGCGTGAATACGGATGCACCCATGGGGATGATCTTTACGCGGGACTGGGTTATGGAAAATTTGCGGCGCGGCAGGTGCTGGCCAAACTTGTCCCCACAGCTCTCATCGAAGCGGAGAAGCCCTCGCGGCTCTCCAGCGCTGTAAAGCGCGTTCTGGGCCTGAACCGTGACTCTGCGATTGAGGTGAACGGGTACGATGATTTGATGGTCTATCGCGCCAAGTGCTGCAAGCCGATTCGCGGGGAAGAAATTGTCGGCTACGTGACCCGTGGAAAAGGGATCGCGGTTCATTCAAAGAAATGCCCGAATGTCCAAAATCTATTGTATGACGTCGATCGTCGAATCAACGTGGAATGGGCCGGACCAAAGTACAGCCTCTACCCCGTCAAGCTCACCCTCTTTACCGCCGACCGCCAGGGTATGCTGGCGGAAGTGACCTCAGCCATCAGCGACGTCCATTCCAATATTCAAAATATCGAGGCTCGAACAGGTGATAACCAGGCCCTGATTGACGTGACGCTGGATATCGTGGACATGCAGCACCTGGAAACAATTGTCTCATCGCTTAAAAAAATTGAAGGGGTCTTCCAGGTGGAACGGGTGATGCAGCCTTAAGGCGGTGTCCGGAGGGATGGAAAAAGTTCCGCCTGATCTTGCCAGGCAAAAGACTACGGTGCCTTTTGGATTTTTCCGGACCGGATACATCCCGTACACACGCGAAGAGTTTTATGGACGCCGTCCACCAGCGCGCGGACGCGGCGCAGGTTGGGTTCCCATCGGCGCTTGGTAACGTTGTGGGCGTGACTGATTCGGTTACCGAAGTGGGGAGATTTTCCGCAAAGATCGCACTCACGAGCCATAAGAACACCTCAAGGGGCGGCAGAGTTGGTAAAGCCCCATTGAATATTTTAACAGAAACCGGCCGGTTTGCCCATCCTTGTCCTGCCCAAAACTGTCCTTAGGTTTCGCGCGTAAACGCGTTACAATGTCTCCATGCTTAAAATCAGCAATATTTCACAGTCGACTGCTGTTGCGCTGGCAGGCTTGGTCCTGGCAGGACTCGCCCTTCTGCCAGCATGTAGCCGAAAGGCTTCCCCGAAAGCAGGCGTGTGGGCGGAAGTTGATGGCCGGCCGATTTATAGAGATCAGGTTGAAAGGCAGTACCACAGTCAAGCAGCGTCGGGTTCAAATGCTGCCAGCCAGGCCCAGGCTCTTACTTTCAAGCTGAATATTCTGGACGAACTTATTAATAATCAAATTCTGGTGGACCACGCGTCGCAGGCCGGTATTTCGGTGGCGGAAACCGAGGTGGATTCCAAAGTAAAGGAACTTCAGGTGGCTTTCACGGCGGACGAATTCCAGAAAAAACTGCGCGAACAAGGAATGGATCTGAATAGTTTGCGCCAGGAAATACATGAAAATCTCATCATCAATAAGCTTATCAATAAAGAAATAACATCGAGGATTGTGGTAACGGATGCTGAAATCTCCGATTTCTATAATCACAACCAGGCCAGCTTCAACGTTCCGGAGACGCAGTATCATTTGGCCCAGATTCAAGTGACGCCCACTCTGGACCCGCAAGTGCGCAATTTGAAAAACGACGATGCCGGGACACCGGCGGCCGCAGAGCGTAAAATCCAGGCTCTCTACGCGCGCTTGCGGAGCGGCGACGATTTCGCCACTGTGGCGCAACAGTATTCCGAAGATCCAAGAACTTCGGTGGGTGGCGGCGACATGGGGTTTGTTCCGGCCTCTTCATTGGCCACCAACCCGCAACTTAAGGCAGCGGTCGGTACACTTAAAGTCGGGCAAATTTCTGGAATCATCCGAACCGGCACGGGTTTCCATATTATTAAGCTCCTGGCCATCGAAGCGCCCGGCCAGCGCCAGCTTTCCGACCCTGGGGTTCAAAGCGCCATCCGGCAGAATCTTACCAATGAGAAAGAGCAGCTTTTGAAGGCAGCGTACATTGAAGATCTTCGCAATCGGACCAAAGTGGTTAACTATCTCGCGCAGGATATAATCGCAGCGGCGGGCAATCCGGCCGGCGTTCAATAATGAATCATTTCCAACGGGGGTTACACGAGTCGAAGTAATTTGATTCCGGTTTCGATGCCCGCTCCCTCTTTGACATAGACTCGATCCACACGTCCGGCACGCGGAGCGCGCAGTTCGTTTTGCATTTTCATTGCTTCGATCACCACGAGCCCTTCACCCTGCCCTATCTCCTGATTTTCCGCCACCAGGATTTTTACGATTCTTCCCGGCATGGGCGCCAGTATTTCCTGGGGACCTTCGTGCAAGCCCTCTGGAGCGGAGTGCCGGCGACGTCGCGGGTCCCAGACCTCCAGGTGATAGCGATGCATGCCCGCGGTCACATCGTAACTTGTCGCCTGCGCCCCGAAGTCGCCGGGGCGGGGCGCCACGTGGATTTCATAGGAGCGTTCACCGACGAGAATTGAGTAAACGCCCGGAAATATTTCCACCCAATTGGCTTCCCTTCGGTCGCCGTCAATAACAAACTGAAGACGCCCGCCGGCGACCGGGTTCGTACCCACCGGATTAAATTCGATCTGGTGGTTGCGAGTTCCAGAGCCCGTATGTTGCTTGATGTCAATTCTCATAACTGATGATTCAAGGGCGGCGCGACCGGCGCGCGGGGCAATTATTCAAAAGCGAATCGCGCCCCGCCGTCTTCCACTTACTGCCGCGCGTCACGGGCGAAGGCTGAGAGCTGCCTTTCCGCGAGGCGTGCAGGGCCGCGGCCAGCATTGCGGCACGCTCCGCTTCGGGGTCAACGGATTCAATGTCGCCCACCCATCCGCCCGTCAGAGCCCGGTCAATAAAAGTGGTGTCGATCCGCCCGGCGATGAAGTCCGCATGATCGAGGACATGGCGGAAAAAAGGAATGTTGGTCTGGATTCCTGAGACATTGTATTCGCCCAGCGCCCGGCGCATTCGCGCGATCGCTTCCGGCCGATCGTTGCCCCATACGGCCAATTTTGAGAGCAGAGGATCGTATTCAAGAGGCACGCTCCATCCTTCATACACACCACCGTCATCGCGAACCCACGGGCCGCCGGGAACTTTCAATCTGGTTATAAGGCCCGGGGAAGGAAAGAAATTGTTGGCAGGGTCCTCGGCGTAAATCCGGCATTCGAGCGCCCACCCGCGCATCTGAATGTCATCCTGACGCCACGCCAAAGGCTCGCCGGCGGCAATCTTTAACTGCGCTTTCACCAGGTCGAGGCCCGTCACCATTTCGGTGACTGGATGCTCCACCTGAAGCCGCGTGTTCATTTCGAGAAAATAAAAGTTGCGATCTTGATCCAGCAGGAATTCCACGGTGCCCGCATTCGTATATCCGGCCAGCGCGCCGATGCGCACCGCAGCCTCGCCCATTTTCCGCCGCAAATCCTGGTCCACGATCGGAGAGGGACACTCCTCCATCACCTTCTGATGGCGGCGTTGCAATGAACATTCGCGCTCGCCAAGATAAATCTGATTGCCGTGGTGGTCGCCGAGGATTTGGATTTCAACGTGCCGCGGCCGGCCAATGTATTTCTCAAGATAAACCGACGCGTTATTAAAAGCGTTCTGTGCTTCGGAGCGCGCGTCGCGATACGCAGATTCAAGTTCGTCGGGAGTTGCGACAAGGCGCAGACCTTTGCCTCCTCCTCCTTCGGATGCTTTGAGCATCACGGGAAAACCAATTTCGGAGGCGATGCTCCGCACTTCTTCCAATGATTCGATATTCCGGTCTGTGCCTGGAACCACGGGAAGCCCTGCGCCGAGGAGCGCGCGCCGCGCCGCCGTCTTCGAGCCCATCAGTTCCATGGCTGCGACCGGCGGCCCGATGAACGTGACGCCCGCTTCCTTGCAGGCGCGCGCGAAATCGGGATTCTCCGCCAGGAAACCGTATCCCGGGTGAATAGCCTCCGCGCCACTGCGCCTGGCGGCGTCTAGAATTCGGTCGATGCGAAGGTAGCTCTCAGACGAGGACGCGGGACCGATGTGATAAGCCTCATCGGCATCACGAACGTGCTGGGCTTTTCGGTCAATGTCTGAATAGACCGCGACCGTGCGAATGTCCATCTCGCGGCAAGCGCGCATGATGCGTACGGCTATTTCGCCCCGGTTTGCAATTAGGATTTTCTTGAACAATTTGTTTCCTCTTGTCTACACGTCCTGACAACCACCCGAAATCGCGGGGCGCCGGGTGGCTCTAATCTCTTTCAGCTTCGCTTCTTGATGCAAAACGATTGCTCGCATAATTCACTTAGAGTGGTATATTCCCATGTTTCTTCGGCGGGTTGGTATCGCGTTTGGTTTCGAGCATTTTCAATGCGGCAATCAGTTTGGGCCGGGTATCGCGCGGTTCAATGACAGCGTCCACGTAGCCGCGCTCCGCGGCCACGTAAGGGTTGGCAAAGCGGTGACGGAATTCTTCTATTTTTTCACGGCGCATTTGTTCGGGGTTATCGGCGTTTTGCAGCTCGCGCCGGTAAACAATATTGACGGCGCCCTCGGGTCCCATCACGGCAATCTCCGCCGTGGGGTAGGCAAAGTTCACGTCGGTGCGGATATGCTTGGAAGACATCACGCAGTAGGCGCCGCCATAGGCCTTGCGAGTGATCACGGTAATCTTTGGGACAGTGGCTTCCGCATAGGCGTAGAGCAATTTCGCGCCCTGGCGGATGATGCCACCAAATTCCTGCTGCGTGCCGGGAAGGAATCCGGGAACATCCTCGAAGGTGATGAGAGGAATATTGAACGCGTCGCAGAATCGAATGAAGCGCGCGCCTTTAACCGAAGCATTGATGTCCAAACACCCGGCGAGGAATGCCGGCTGGTTGGCGACGATCCCAACGCTAAGTCCGCCCAGGCGCGCGAATCCCACCACAATATTTTTGGCGAAATGCTCGTGGACCTCTAGAAAATATCCATCGTCCACGACGCGATGCAGGATTTCCTTAATGTCGTAGGGCCGGTCAGATTCCGCGGGCACCAGAGTGTCCAGCGTCTCATCGCGGCGGTCGGGTGGATCGGTTGACTCAATGGCCGGCGGATCTTCCCGGTTGTTCTGCGGCATGAAAGAGAGCAACTCGCGAATCAGCGCCAGGCAGTCCGCGTCGTCTCGCGTTAGAAAATGGGCGACACCGCTCACCGAGTTGTGTGTTATGGGCCCGCCCAATTCTTCCTTGGTGACGTCCTCATGCATCACGGTTTTGATGACGTCGGGCCCGGTGACAAACATGTAACTCGATTTCTCAACCATCAAAGTGAAATCAGTGATGGCGGGGGAATAAACCGCGCCGCCGGCGCAGGGGCCCATGATGGCGGAAAGTTGCGGGATGACGCCGCTGGCCAGCGTGTTGCGCAGGAAAATATCCGCGTAGCCGGCCAGCGACGCCACGCCTTCCTGAATGCGCGCCCCGCCTGAATCGTTCAGTCCGACGATGGGCGCGCCTGCCTTCATGGCCAGGTCCATGATCTTGCAAATCTTGGCGGCGTTGGACTCGCTCAGCGAGCCTCCGAAGACGGTGAAATCCTGGGCAAAGCCAAAAGTCAACCGGCCTTCGATTCGGCCATATCCCGCCACCACCCCGTCGCCCGGGATATGCTGCTCCGCCATGCCAAAATCCTGGCAGCGATGCTCAACGAGCTTGTCGATTTCCTCAAACGTTCCTTCATCAAAAAGCAGCTCGATGCGCTGGCGCGCGGGGATTTTGCCTTCGGATTTTTGGCGGGCGCGACGTTCTTCGCCCCCACCGGAATCGGCGCGGAGGTTTCGCTGGCGCAGCTCTTCGAGTTTTTTCTGGTAGGTCATGGGATGAAATTCATTCGGCGAGCGTGTACCGCTTCAGGTCAAGCTTCCAAATCAGTTTTAAGTTTTCTTCACCGCCTCACCGGCAGTCTCATCCAATTCAGCCCGCGAAGGGGGCGGGGGAGAAAATACCAGCAAGCCCGACCATTCTTCGCACGCGACAATGGAATTGCCCGGTTGGTCGACCATATATTTTACTCTCACCATTTGCCCGGTCGCTTGACGAACTTGGACCACGACGCCGGGCAGAGCGTGAATATCCTGGGCCGCTTCATACTTCACACTTGCGACTTCGTATTTGAAAACCACCAAACGGGCGCCCTGCCTGCCGGGCTGCGGCTCGAGCAGGTCCACGATCTGACCGTAGGTCACGCGCCCACGCCGATTGATATCGAGCCGCCGAAGGCGCTCAAGTTCTTCCGGAGTCTTAT
Source organism: Terriglobia bacterium (assembly GCA_035934315.1). Classification (GTDB taxonomy): domain Bacteria; phylum Acidobacteriota; class Terriglobia; order UBA7540; family UBA7540; genus DASYXZ01. The sequence continues at coordinate 26,853 of DASYXZ010000019.1, forward strand.
GCCGCCTGCGGACTATCAAAATTATACCCAAGGCCAAGGTCAAGACCACAGCGGCGGCAGCCATGAGAATGGCCGCTAAATGGGGTGAAGCGCCTATTCTAAAAACAATATCGAGGATAGCCTTTTTCATCGCAACCGTGTGAACGCGCACTCGTGGATTATAACATTCCGCCGGGGAGAGCATGACGCCGTTGCGACCCGGGGCCTTTCGGAGGGTCAGTGGGTTTCGACCGCGGCCTCCGCAGAGGGAGAGCTTTCGTTGTGGGTTAAGTCAACTGATGTCACGCGATAAAAATATTGATGCCCCATTTGAACCGAACGGTCCTCATACGTCGGGGTGCGCAGCAATTCCCCGTTGATTTTCTGTGGCACGCCATCCTTTTCACGCCGATAAACGTTGTAGCCGGCGAGGTCAGGCTCCCGGTTGGCTGTCCATACCAACTCCACAGCGTCCGCGGAAAACAGGGCGGAGACATTTACCGGCGGCGCTGGAGGGAAAGTGTCATGAGGGATAATCGGAACGATCGCCGAATCCTCACTCTCTGCCACTTGATCGCCCTGTTTGAAAACAGCGCGAACTTTATAGAAATAATTTTGACCAAATACGAAGTTGGAATCGGAAAATGTGGGAGCGGCAGATTCGCCCCGTATCTGGAAACTCGAGGGCTTTCCCGTTTGGCTCCAATAGACGCGATAGCCGGAAAGCGTTGTGAGAGCGCGGCCGCTCAGGCTGCTTCTGGGAGGTGCCCAGTCAAGAACCAACGCCTTCTCCGTCGTTTTAATTTGGAGATTCTCAACCGGGCCGGAAACATCCAGGAGGGTGGCTCGAACGATGTTGGAGGGTTCGCTCTCCAACGCATGGTTGCGAAATCCGTGGGTAAGCCCGCGAACCGAGAAGGTAAAACTTGCGCCCAGTAATTGGGCAAACTCTGGGTCTGAAAAGCGAGCCAGGTATTTAATTTTTCCGCCCTCGGAAAATTGATCCAAGTCGTGGGTGGATAAAGTGATCCAGGCGCCGGAGCCTGGAGGTGTAGCAGAAAGCCTCTCTCCTGGTTTCGTGGTGGTGCGGAAGATTTCGATTTCCAGCGGTTTGGTCAACCGCTCGCCGTCAGTCGCGTTCGTCGGGCGGGTAAAAGTCAGTTCGAGCGCCGGTCCCTTTTGAGCGATGGCCAAATCCGAAATTCGCACCGGTTGCTCGATGCGAGGAGGCCTGGGAGGCCCCGACACGCCGCAGGCGAGAAATAATCCGCTGATCGCACAGAATAAAAACGGGAGGCACGCCCGCAGATTTCCTTGCCCTGAATCGCGATGTAATGGGGTCGGCAAAATCTGCAAAATCCGGGTGTTGGACAAAGGCTTAAAGAATGTAACGACTGAGGTCCTGATTTTTGACAATTTCCGCCAACTGCTTCTGGACGTAAACGTTGTCGATACGCACAGTTTTTTTCTTCAGGTCCGGACCTTCGAATGATATCTCATCCAGAAGTTTTTCCATGATTGTGTGCAAGCGGCGCGCTCCAATGTTTTCCGTCTGTTCATTGACTCGGGCGGCAAACTCGGCGATTCCTTCCAGCGCGTCATCAGTAAATGAAAGTTTGATACCTTCCGTTTCCAGCAGCGCAATATATTGCTTTACTAATGCGCTTTTTGGTTCCTTCAGGATGCGGATGAAATCCTGCACGGAAAGCGTGTGAAGTTCCACGCGGATGGGAAATCGTCCCTGGAGTTCCGGGATGAGGTCAGAAGGCTTGCTGACGTGAAAAGCCCCGGCGGCGATAAAAAGAATGTGATCGGTCCGGATCATCCCGTATCGCGTGTTGACGGTCGTTCCTTCCACGATAGGCAGGATGTCCCGCTGAACGCCTTCGCGACTGACTTCCGGGCCGTGGCCATGCTCGCGGCCGGCGATTTTATCAATTTCGTCGATGAAAATTATGCCCGACTGCTCGGTGCGCTCCACGGCGGTGCGCGTCACCTGGTCCATATCAATCAATTTATTTTCTTCTTCCTGAATCAGATATTCCATCGCTTCCGTCACGCGCATCTTTCGCTTTTTGGTTTTTTGACCAAAGAGCCCGGGAAGCATGTCCTTGATATTGATGTCCATCTCCTCGATGCCCTGGGAGGAGATAATTTCAAAAGCGGGGAAATTTCGCTCGCGGACTTCCACTTCTACCTGACGCTCATCCAATTTTCCTTCGCGGAGCTGGGCGCGCAATTTTTCCCGCGTGCGCTGGAACTGCTCGGCGGCCGATGCGCCCTCATTGTTTTCACCTGCCGGCTTTTCATGGCGGCTGACGGGCGGCGGAGGCAGCAGGAGGTCCAACAAACGTTCTTCGGCGTTTTGCTCGGCCTTTTCCGCCACTTCGTCCAGCTTTTCTTCACGCACCATGTCAATGGAAATTTCCACCAGGTCGCGAATCATGGATTCCACATCGCGGCCCACGTATCCCACCTCCGTAAAACGCGAAGCTTCCACTTTGAGAAAGGGAGAATTGGCCAGGCGCGCCAGGCGGCGTGCGATTTCAGTCTTCCCCACTCCCGTCGGCCCAATCATGATGATATTCTTGGGCAGGATTTCTTCCGCCAGATCCTCAGGCAATTTTTGGCGGCGCATCCGGTTTCGCAAGGCGACGGCGACGGAGCGCTTGGCCTCGGGCTGGCCCACCACGTGCTTGTCCAGCTCGGCCACGATCTGGCGCGGCGTCATTTCATCCAGCGCGGCCGCGTTCTCAGCGGTTTCAGGCAAATAGAAAACCATTTAGAAAATATGTCCTTTGTCGTTGGTCAGGTTTGACTCATTGACTGATTCCGTGATTGAGTTTTTGAAATGGCGAAGTCAATTCTTCTTCCATGCACGCAATCGCTCAATCAGCAAATCATTCAATTCCATCAGAGTTCTTCAATGACCACCTGCTCGTTGGTAAAGATACAAATCTGGCCCGCTACGAGCATCGCTTCCTGGACGATTTCCCGCGCGCTGAGCTGAGTATGCCTGGCCAGAGCGCGTGCGGCGGCCAATGCGTAAGGGCCGCCCGATCCGATGGCCACGATGCCGTCGTCGGGCTCAATCACATCACCATTGCCGCTCACCAGATAAGTGTTTTTGTCGTCGCCGACCAAGAGGAGCGCCTCAAGGTGACGCAGGGCGCGATCGGTTCGCCAGTCTTTGGCCAGCTCTACCACGGCGCGGCTCAAATTGCCGTGATACTCTTCAAGCTTCTGCTCAAAGCGGGAGAACAGCGAGAGCGCGTCCGCGGTAGAACCCGCGAAACCGGCCACAATTTTGTCATTATAAAGGCGACGAATCTTTCGGGCCTTGGTTTTGACGATGCTCTCGCCCATCGTCACCTGGCCATCACCGCCCATCGCCAGTCGGCCCCCCCGGCGCACGCTCAGAATGGTTGTGCTGCGAACGGCTGATTTGTTTTTCATCGAACCTTTAGTTTACCACCAGAACCGGCTTTGTGGGATGACTTCTCCGTGACGAAGCGGAATGGGGCCCCTATTTTATAGTTTCCCCCAGAACGCGAATCCCACGGCGCCCAGGACGCAGACGAAAGATAGAACGTAATTCCATCGCGGCGGCTCCCCTAAATAGAAATAAGCAAAAATGGCGAAAACGACGAGCGTAATAATTTCTTGAATAATCTTGAGCTGGTAGCCGGTGAATTCTCCATACCCGATGCGGTTTGCCGGCACCTGGAAGCAATATTCCGCCAGAGCAATCAGCCAACTCACCAGGATGGCGGCGATCAGCGGCTTGTTCCTGTATTTCAAGTGGCCGTACCATGCCAGGGTCATGAATGTGTTGGAAACGATCAAAAGCAAAATGGTGAGCATCCAGAGCTCCTTTGAATTTGGGATCGTTCATGGGGTGGATCGGCGCCATCGGGGTTCAGCGACGGGCGCGCAACGCGCATTTTGGAATTACTTTTTATCTGCCGCAAAGTAGCCGGCGGGATAACTCTCATCGTACTTGGCGGTGTTGCGATAAGTTTCTGAAACGCGCTCGTCGTTTAGAAAACGAGTGATGTGCATGGGTGTCTGAATCCCCTGTATTCTCTGATAATCGCCGTAAACATCCGCGTATTCGTCCCAATCATCTCCGGCGGCATTTCGCGCGCGGTAGGTAATGCGAATGGGCAGGTAGGTTAAATGGTTAATAAATAATTTTATCCGGACCTGGCGGGCATCCACCAGGGTCAAGACGCGGGCGGGAAGCTGGTCCACGAAATCCGATCCGTCGTCCTGGATCAGCATCCCGGGCTCATGGATGCGCACCCGCAAAAGATTTTCAAGGCTGTAGCGGTTTATGATTTGCCAGCGGCGAAGATCCTCCGGCCGCTGTTGGATTGTGCCGTATCGGTCCACTTCCCAACCCTGGTCGCCGTTATTGATTAGGGTCACCGGCTTTTTTTTACCGTAGGAAAAGCGGCGCTTGTCTGGATATTCCACCGCACTGACGAAAGGCGCAAAGCCGGCAGTTTGATCGTCGGAGATGGTGAAAGCCCTGCCCGATGTAGTCAACCGTTTGAAAGCGAGAAAAGAGGCGCCTCCCAGCACCTGCATCGTCTTATCCAGAAGCGCCTGCGCTTTGGGCTCAATCACTGACGGCCGGGCTGCAACTTCCGATGAATGTTGTGACGCGTTCAGCCTCAGTCCGGAAATCGCCAGCAGGCTCAGCGTCAACCATAGCGGTGATAACTCCCGGCCCAATCGACGCCTAGCCACAGAGAACGTTTCCTCCATTGACATTCAAAATCTCTCCCGTAATGTAAGATGCCATTTCCGAGGCCAGGAAAAGTATGGGCTGGGCGATTTCCTCCGGGCGCGCGAAGCGGCGCAGCGGAATGGAGGCGACAGCCTTGCGAAATTCCCGCCGATCTTGCTTTACTGGGTCGCACATCTCAGTGTCCACCCAGCCGGGCGCCACACAATTCACCCGGATATTGTGCCCCGCCAGTTCGGTCGATAGGCCCTTCACCAGACTGATCACGCCGCCCTTGCTGGCCCCGTAATGAGTGTGGAACGCCTCGCCGCGTTGTCCGGCAGTGGAGGAGACCACGATGATGCGCCCGCCCTTTTTCCCAATCATGTGGGGGACGGCGTGGTGAATCACCGAATAGACACCTTTAAGATTTACGTCCATCATTTCATCCCATTGTATTTCGGTCAGCTTGTCGATGGGCGCGGGCTTTGTGTTCCAGATCCCTGCGTTGGCCACCAATACATCAACCCGGCCGAACCGGTGGATGGCCGCGCTAATTAGTTTTTTTGCATCTGCCATTTTTGAGAGCTCGGCGCGGACGGCAATCACCGGTCCGGGGTATGCCCTGGAACGGTGCACCACTTCCTTTGCTTCGCGGGCCGCATTCCGGTAACTGAATACGATTCGGGCGCCGGCCTCCGCGAAAGCCGCCACGGTGGCGGCGCCGATGCCCCGCGAGCCGCCCGTGATCACTGCGACCTGGTTTTTAATGGTAAGTTGCATGGCATCAATTGGTTATTTCCGGCTCAATTTCCCTCAGGCGGCGCGAGTCTGGAAATAATTTGCTTCCGAACGCGTTCAGAAAGTGAGTCCACGTCATCAAGCGTCAGACCCGCGGTGGAGATCGGCGCATGGATAATCATCTCCGTCTGCCCGGGCCGCACATGGTAAGTATCCGGCTTCAGGACGGCTCGCGTTCCATTCAGGGTGATTGGAACGATGGGCACGCCGGAACGAATCGCCAGATAAAAACTTCCGCCCTTAAACCGCAGCATCTCTTTGGTTCGGCTGCGGCCGCCTTCGGGAAACATAACGACGGAATTGCCCTCGCGAATTCTTTTGGCTGCCTGGTCAAAACCCTTTAAGGCTTCCCGCGGCCGCTGGCGGTCAATGGGGATGTGGCCTGAGCGTCGCAGGTGCCAGCCCAGGAAGGGAAGATGAAATAGAGAGCGCTTGGCCAAAAACCGAAATTGAATGGGCAGGTTGACGAAGAGGATCGGAATGTCCATGGCGCTCGGATGGTTGGCGCAATAGATCATGGTTTCGCGTGCGTGCACGTTTTCGAGTCCTTGAACTTTCACGCGGATGCCGCTGGTTTTCAAAATGAGCCATGACCACCATCGCGCGCACCGGTGCTGCCATCGGCCGCCGCTGTCCACAATGGAGCCGCAGAGGGAGAGTGTTCCGCAGACGACGGTGTAAAAGTAGATGAGCGGGTTTGTGAAAACCAGCGAGCGCGCATAGCTTAAAACATATCTCGCCCCATGTTCCGTCAGGGCTTTCTTGGCGGGCATTGTGGAGGCCGTTTCCATGCTTTAATCAGGGTAACCGCGAACCGACGGCGCGGCCGGCAAAACTTTCCAGGTCAATCCGCCTTTCGAACAACGTTCGTTTGACGGCGCCGACGAGGAATAATGAACCAGTCACCAGCACGACGTCTTGCGCAGAACTCTCCCGGCAGGCGCGATCGAGAGCTTGGGCGGGATCGGGCTCGACAACGACTCGCTGCGGACGATATCGCGCCTCCGCCAGAATTTCCTCGGGCGTGGCAGCGCGAGCCTGTTCCGGCTGAGTGAGATACAAGTCATCGGTGAGAGGAAAAAGGATCTTGCTTATTTCTCCAATAGCTTTTTCGCGCATGGAGGCGTAAACAAGCCGCAAATAGCGGCCCGGCCAGAGTGCCGGGGCCTCGGCGGCAATCTCGCGGGCCGCGGCAGGGTTGTGAGCGCCGTCCACAACCACGAGAGGATGCTCGCAAATAACTTCCAAACGGCCGGGCCAGGATGTGGTGCGCAGACCTTCGATAATTGCGCCGCGCGGTATTTTGAAGCCTTCCTTATTAAGTTGCCAGGCCGCCGCCACTGCGGCGGCCGCGTTTTTTATTTGGAAACTTCCCATCAAGGGCGAGATGAGTCCAGGGAATTGCTCGCCCTCCAATTTGAGGTCAAAGCCATACCGCCCGTCGAGGTTGTGGACATTGGAAATGGGGGTGTCCCGCGGAACTTCGATGAGTGGTGCTTTGAACTCGTTCGCCCGCCCGCGAATCACCTCAGCCGCTTCCGGAAGTTCGCAAGCCGATATTACCGGACGGTGCGGTTTGATGATGCCGGCTTTTTCCCACGCGATGGCGGCATAGGTGTTTCCGAGGAATGTCTGGTGATCAAAATCAACGTTGGTAATCACGGCCACGCGCGGCTCAGTGACGTTTGTCGCATCCAGTCGGCCGCCCATGCCCACTTCGAGCACGGCAAAATCGATTCCCACCCGCGCGAAATACAAAAAAGCGGCCGCCGTAAGGAATTCAAAAAAGCTTGGGCGATGCGCCAACATCTCTCGATCGAGGAGGCCCTCAACGGTTTGCCATACTTCCGTGAAGAAGATTGCGAAGTCGCTGTCAGAAATGTCGCGGCCGTCAATCTTGATTCTTTCGTTCACGCGAACCAGATGCGGCGAAGTATAGAGACCGGTTTTATAGCCAGCGCTGGACAAAATGGCCGCCAGCATGGCTGACGTTGAACCTTTGCCATTGGTCCCGGCTACGATGGCCGTGGGATATTTTGAGTGGGGATTTCCCAAGGACGCAATGATTTTTCGGATGGTCACGAGATCGAATTTGACTCCGCGCATTTCCTGCCCGAGGTCGTTGAGCGCGTTCAAACATTCTGTGTAATTCATTTGGATTCCTGCTTGGGCATCATGGGTGGAGCGAAAACTCCAATTCGTTTTTTCCGTTCCAGCCGCACGATGTATTTCTTCATTCAATATTTCAGAATCGGTCTATTCAACTGTCCTCAAGGCTCATAGGCCCTCAAAAGCGTGAGCGTACGGGCGAGGTAAGCTTTCAAGTCTTTGCGCGAAACGATGGCATCCAACATGCCGTGCGCCAGAAGAAACTCCGAACTCTGAAACCCCTCGGGGAGTTTTTGTTTGATGGTTTGCTCAATCACCCTTGGTCCGGCAAACCCAATTAGCGCCCCCGGCTCTGCGATATTCAAATCTCCCAGCATGGCGTAGCTGGCCGTGACGCCGCCCGTCGTAGGATCGGTGAGTACGGAAATGTAAGGTTTGGCCACTTCGTCCATTCGCGCCAGCGCGGCGCTGATTTTGGCCATTTGCATCAAACTGATTGCGCCCTCCATCATGCGCGCCCCGCCCGAACACGATACAATGACCAGCGGGTATTTCTGATCGATGCAGCGGTCGATGGCGCGGGTAATTTTTTCGCCCACCACGGCCCCCATGCTTCCGCCCACAAATTGGAATTCCATGGCGCAGATGATCACCGGCTTGCCTTCAAGCTCTCCCTCACCCGTGATGAGAGCGTCTTTCAAACCTGTTTCCTGCTCGGCTTTTTCCAAACGCGCGCGGTAACTCTTGGTATCCTTAAACCCCAGTGGGTCGGTTGAGGCGAGGCCGGCGTCGTGCTCAAGATATTGCCCGTTGTCAAAAAGCATTTCCAGGCGCGACCGGGCGCTCATCTTGAAATGATGGTTGCATTTGGGACAGCATTGGAAGTTGGCTTCCAGATCTTTTTTCCAAAGAATTTGTTTGCAGCCTTCGCACTTGATCCACAATCCTTCGGTTTGGACGCGCTTCTCCCGCGTCGTTTCAAGCGGCTTTTTTTGTTTGCGAAACCAGGCCATAAGGTTATTGAATCATTGATTTATTGAATAATTGAATCATTCCGCCGCTATTGAGGGAAAAGACTGAGCTTGAATACAGAGTCTGCCTTGCGAGCTCCGAATTTCGATTTTGCCTTTGCGATAGCTCAAACGCCAAAACGCTCAATATTCTATCCCTCGCTGGGCAAAAATGCCTTTCTGATAAGGATGCTTGATCTCGCGCATTTCCGTCACCAGGTCGGCGCACTCCACTATCGAAGGGTGGGCGTTCCGGCCGGTAAGAATCACATGAACCATTTCCGGTTTTTGGCGCAGGGCGTCCACCACCGCTTCGGGGTCCAGCATCTTGTAGCTGATAGCGTAATTGATTTCGTCCAGGATAACCATATCGTACTCTTCGCTCCTGATTTTTTTCGCGGCAAACTGCCATGCTTCTTCAACCAGGCGAACATCTTCCGGGTCGGGTTTCTCCGCGCCGATTTTCACAAACCCGCGGCCCATCGGAAGAATTTCAAATCTCGCGTCACCGAGCATCTTGGCCGCATCCAGCTCGCCATAATGCCACGAGCCTTTGATGAATTGTACCATCAGCACCTTCATTCCCTGCCCGACGGCGCGGAACGCGGTGCCCAGCGCCGCGGTGGTTTTGCCCTTCCCGGGGCCAGTGTGAACGATAATCAATCCGTGTCGGGTTTCCGCCAAGCTCACCTCTAAACGTGTTGAGCGAATCACCTCGCGTAAGGATAACCGCGCAGAATGGTGAATCCGCGATAAATCTGCTCCAGAAGCAATGCGCGAGCCCAATCGCGCGTGAGGGTCATCCTCGATAGCGCCAAAAGAAGGTTGGCTTGTTTCCGGAAAGCCTCGGAAAATCCGTCCGGCCCTCCCACCACAAAAGCCACCTCGCGGGTTCCGCGCAGAGCTTTCTCGCCCAGCCATTCGGCGAACTCTTCTGACGTCCATTCGCGACCCCGTCCATCAAGAAAAACCTTGTAACTTCCGCGTAGTTTTTCCAGCAAGTGGCTTTCGGTTGGGGTAAGCGCTTTTCCCTTTCCATCACCCGGGGATTTCGCGGGCGGGAGTTCTTCCACCACGATTTCACCAAAATGCGCAATGCGGCTCCGGAATTCGGCATGCACGGCGCGCAAGTTCGCGTCCTTCGTTTTGCCTTCGCAAATAATACGGATCCGCATGTGGCCCTTCAGTCAAGGTGATATCGTTTTCGCTTTTCCAAAAGAGTCTTTCGGCTGATCCCAAGAATCGCAGCGGCCTCGGATTTCCGTCCCCCTGTTGCCTTCAACACGCCGCGAATGTGATCGCTTTCCATTTCTGCAAGCGTAACTTTTCGCTCACTTGCGCCGCCCGCGGACCGTGCGATAAAAGCAGGAAGATGCTCGCGTTCAATTTTGTCGTTCTGTGACTCCACCAGCGCGCGCTCAATTATATTTCTCAACTCCCGCACATTCCCCGGAAAATCGAATTGTTCCAGGGCGCGCAGAGCCTCGGGAGCGAGCCCTCGCGCCGGGGAGCGATGGCGGGGAGCGAGGCGGTCCAGAAAATATACCGCAAGAGGGCGAATGTCACCCCGCCTGTCGCGGAGCGGCGGCAGGGTTACGGGAATCACGCTCAACCGGAAATAGAAGTCTTCGCGAAATGAACCATCCGCGACTGCGCGCGATAGGTCTGCGGCCGTCAGCGCGATGATGCGCGCTTGGAGTCTTTGCGTAGCCGTCCCACCCAACCGCTCAAAGGTTCGCTCGTCCACCACGCGCAAGAGCTTGGCCTGCATCGCGGGGGTCAGCGCCGCCACTTCATCCAGCACCACGGTGCCTCGGCCCGCCAATTCCAATCGCCCCTCCTTCACCGAGGTCGCTCCGGTGAAGGCGCCGCGTTCATGACCGAACAACTCGCTCTCAATCAGAGCCTCGGGCAAAGTGGAGCAATCGATTTTCAACAAAGGCTCGGAGCGGTTCGGGCCGAGGTAATGAATTATTCCTGCCAGGAGATCCTTACCCGTTCCACTTTCCCCGGCAATGAGCAGGGTGGAGGATGTCGCGGCCAGCTTGCAAGCCAGTTCGCGGATTCTTTCGCTCGCCGGGTCCTCGCCCACCCAGACGGGCGCGAGAGTATTGTTTTTAATGGCGTGAGTCGCTTTCATTCGAAGTTCGGACAGAGGCCCCCAGCGATACCCGCCCTCTATTGGGCTATATCTTCCGGCGCGGATTCGCGGGACGCTGTTTTCCATAAGCGGGTCAAATCATAAAAATTCCGGGCCCGATCGGAAAAAATATGCACCACAAATTGCAGATAATCGAGCAGAATCCACTCCGCCTGCATATAGCCCTCCACGTGAGTCGGAGACAAGCCGGATTTCTTCAAGTCCTCCATGATCCCGTCGCAAATGGCCTGCGTATGACGCGTGGAAGTCCCGCTGCAAACCAGAAAATAGTCGGTGAAAGCGCAAAGCCCTTCCAGATTTAAAATGTCCAGATTCACCGCCTTCTTGTTCCGGGCAGCGAGCACGGCTTCCCGCAGGTGTGGAGTCATCATTGAGTTTTGGCGATCCTGCCGGGGCGGTACAAACCCTCCTTCCGTATGTATTCTTCCACAAGCGGCGGAACAAGGCCAGCTACCCGGCGCCCCGCGTAGATGCTGGCGCGGATTTTGTGGGAAGCGGCGGGAACATCCAATCCGCGCAGGATGTGCAGAGTACTTTCTCGTAAAGGAATCGTATCCGGCACCCGCTTGCTTTTTCCCTGCCGGAGAAGGCTGGGCGGCACGATGCGGCTGAAGTGGGTGTTGGAAAAACCGGGCCTCGAAACCACGATGAAATCGACGAGATCCAACAAACGTTGATACTCCTTCCAGTGGGGAAGGTCGAGAAAGGCGTCCAGACCGAGAAGAAAATAAAGATGATCCTTCGACCCAAGCGACCGCTTCACTCTTTCAGTCGTGGTGATGGAGTAATGCAATCGTCCGTCCGCCTTGGGCGCTTCAAGCAGCGAGGGAACAAATCCCGGCTTGCCCGCACAGGCAAGCGTGACCATCGAAAAACGATGATGAAATGCCGTGAGATGGTTGGTTGGTTTGTGGGGCGGGTTGCCTGAGGGGATAAAGAGGATTTTATCCAGACGGAACTTGCGCGCGGCTGCTTGCGCGGCGCGAAGGTGCCCCGCATGGATAGGATCGAACGTTCCACCGAAAAGAGCGATGTTCAATAGGTGATAAGTCCTAGGACTGATGTACCGGTGTCAACTCTGGAAGAGTGGAGGGCCGGGGGATTTGTTCGAGCATCGCCCAGACCGCATTCTTTAAATCTTCCAACCCTTCTCCTGTCACGGCGGAAATTTCATAAAGTTGCCTGCCCTGTTTGCGGCAGAATTTCCGTAATGCTTTCAGTCGATCGCCCTTGCCTGCTGCGTCAACACGCGTGGCGACCAGCAACATTGGTTTTTGGGCGAGCAAGCCGCTGAAACTTTCGAGTTCCTGCAGGATGACGTTGTAATCTTCCACCGGATCGCGCCCTGACTCTTCCGCCACGTCAATCATGTGGAGCAGCAGGCGCGTACGCTCAATATGCTTGAGAAATCGGATGCCGAGGCCCCTGCCTTCGTGAGCGCCGGCAATCAAGCCAGGGATGTCCGCCATCACAAATGACCGGTCCGAATCGAGGCCCACCACGCCCAGTTGTGGTTCGAGCGTCGTAAACGGGTAGTCGGCGATTTTGGGGCGCGCTGAACTAAGCCTTGAAATCAAAGTTGATTTGCCAACATTGGGGAAACCGACCAACCCCACGTCCGCCAGCAGTTTGAGTTCGAGTTTCAAGGTTCGGACCTGGCCGGGCCTGCCGTGCTCGGCCTTGCGCGGAGCCTGATGCGTGGAGGTTGCAAAATGCGCGTTGCCCCGGCCTCCGTGTCCGCCTTTCGCGGCCAGTACGCGTTGGCCCGGCGCATCAAAATCCCATAACCTTTCGCCCGATTCCTCGTCGTAGACCATAGTCCCAACCGGCAATTGGATGAGCAGGTCGCCCCCGTCCCGCCCGTGACAATTGGAGCCTTCGCCGTGGCGTCCGCGCTCGGCGGAAAAATCACGCTTGTAGCGAAACTTCAGCAGCGTGTTCAAGTGGTCGGAGCTTTCAAGGTATATATTGCCGCCCCGGCCGCCATCCCCGCCGCTGGGGCCGCCGCGAGGCACAAACTTTTCCCGCCGAAACGCCACGCAGCCGTTTCCGCCGTCGCCACCTGCTATACGAAGTTTGGATTCGTCGATGAACACAGAAAAACCAGAGATCAGGAATTTAGGATTGGGGTCGGGGAATAAGTCATGGGCGGTTCAAGGTCAGCGGATTTCTGCGCAGTTTGCAGTTGCTCTTAAATTTCGCCTATGCCGGGTGAGGAAGAAATTTCCTTGATTGAACCAGAGCAGTAGCGCCGGGCTCTAGCCCGGCACGTGCCGCCCCAAAGGGCGGCGCTACTAGCTTGCTGATGGATCGAGAATGTGGACGAAGCGTCCGCGATTGCCCTTGTCCTCAAACTTCACCACGCCGGTAATTTTGGCAAACAGAGTGTCGTCCTTGCCCATCCCGACGTTATCACCCGCCTTCAATTTTGTTCCGCGTTGGCGCACCAGAATGGATCCGCCGGGAACCAACTGCCCATCAAACCGCTTGACGCCCAATCGCTGCGCGTTGGAATCGCGTCCGTTGCGTGAACTGCCCAACCCTTTCTTGTGTGCCATGAAAAATCCTTTTTATGCGATGGACACGCAACCGGATATTTCTACGCGGTTACGATGTCCTGGATTTGGACTTCGCTGTATGACTGGCGATGTCCCGCGGTGCGGCGGTATTGCTTTTTGCGCTTCACCTTAAACACACGAATTTTGGCGGCGCGGTCATTGTGCAGAATGGTACCCGTCACTTTGGCGTTCTCCACCAAAGGCGCGCCGACGTTCAGAGTCTCTTTTCGCACCGCGAACACGTGGTTGAATTCCACGCGTGAGCCCTCCGGCGCCGGAAGTTTTTCCACGCGAATGACGTCTCCGGGAGACACTTTGTATTGTTTCCCACCCGATTGAAATATTGCGTACATTAGTTGACCTTCCCTTTATGTTGTTGAGTTATTGATTATACAGGCGGTTCTGGAGTTGTGTCAACGTATTGCGCCGGGTTTGCGCCGGGTGGTAGCGGGTCACTTTGCCCTCCTGTAGCGCCGATCTTTAGATGGGCACTTTGAATTTCTTTGACTTGCCGACCTGAAGGGCGGGGCTATAGAAGACGAGCCCACTCCCCGGCGGATGGGATTGGAGTGGTCCGCGGATGATCACTTTATCCATGCCGCGCCCGGTGAGGGAGACCCTGACATCGTTGCCATCGAGGGGTTATTGCCATCAGGCCATGAAGAATAAATCATTTTCCTTGCTCCGGTAATCCAGGTGATACAGCAGAACCATTGGGAATTGAGAAACAATTTGAAATTCCCATCACATACGATTATGTGTGATAAATTAACTCACTCCATCGCCGAAGATTTCAATTCATTGGACTGTTGAGTGATGATAAAAGTAGTCGTGAACCAGGAACTCGTCAAACGACTCTCATGAAACCTGCGCTCGTAACGGTCGGATTAATTCTAGCCGTGGGAATGGCCGCCGCTCAGGATCACCCGTCGATGGATTCGGCCAAGCCTGCGGTTCTGATGTCAGGCATGGGAAATCTTCTCCACCCAATTTCAACCAAGAGTGCTGAGGCCCAGCGCTTCTTCGACCAGGGGCTGACGCTGGTCTACGCTTTTAACCATGAAGAAGCCGCGCGTTCCTTCCATCGCGCTGCTGAACTCGACCCGCAAGCTGCGATGCCGTGGTGGGGCATCGCGCTGGCCGTTGGCCCGAACTACAACATGGACGTTGACCCGGCTCGCGAGAAAGAAGCATACGACGCGATTCAAAAAGCGCGCGTGCTGGCCGCGAACGGCCCTCAAAACGAGCGCGCCTATATCGAAGCGCTGGCCCGGCGATATTCGCGCGACCCAAAAGCTGACCTGAAAGCACTGGCGGTGAATTACAAGAATGCCATGCGTGACGTCGTCGCGCGCTATCCGGATGATCTTGATGCGGCCACCCTGTATGCCGAAAGCATGATGGACCTTCATCCCTGGCAATTGTGGACGCTGGACGGGAAGCCGACCGAAGACACTGATGACATCATCGCCGTTCTTCAATCTGTTTTGCGGCGCGACCCGCAGCACATCGGCGCCAATCATTACTATATCCATGCAACGGAGGCGTCGCCTTATCCCGAGAAAGCGCTGACCAGCGCGCGCCGGCTTGAAACTCTGGTACCTGCTGCGGGACACTTGGTTCACATGCCGGCGCACATTTATGAGCGCACAGGATTTTACTCGAGAGCGGCCCGGGCCAATCGGAACGCGGCCGCCGCCGATCGCGCCTATCTCAGAACCACTGGAACTCAGGGTGGCGTTTACGACCTGATGTACTACAGCCACAATCTCCATTTCCTGGCGTTTTCTGCGAGCATGGAGGGGCGGTTTGCGGAAGCGAAAGGGGCCGCTGACCAACTAGTGGGCAATGTGAGCGCCAGCGTGAAACAAATGCCTATGCTTGAATCGTTTTTGCCCGTGCCCATTTACATGCTGGTTCGATTCAATCGTTGGGATGACATTTTGAACCTTCCGGCGCCTGACGCATCGCTGAGCGTGACGAACGCCATTTGGCACTACGCGCGCGGCGTCGCATTCGCAGGCCATGGTGACACAGCCAAAGCAAAGCAAGAGCGACAGGCGCTTGCAGCCGCAATTGAGAAACAGCCGGCGGACGCAACGTTTGGTTTCAATACCGCGCGCAGCGTTTTGGGTCTGGCCTTGGAAGTTCTTGATGCCCGCTTTGGCGCCGCACAGGGTGACCACAAAGGGAGCATCGAGCATTGGCGGCGCGCTGTGGCGATGCAGGACGCGATGCTCTACGATGAGCCTCCCGATTGGTACTATCCTGTGCGTGAGTCGCTGGGCGCCGCGCTCGCCAGTGACGGCCAATATGACGAGGCCGCAAAAGTTTTTCGCGCTGACCTTGACCAAAATCCGCGCAACCCGCGTTCTCTCTTCGGCTTGTGGCAGACGCTAAAAGCGCAACACAAAACGGCGGACGCGGAGTGGGTTCACCAGGAGTTTGAGAAAGCGTGGAAGGACGCAGACGTGCAATTGCAAATGAAAGATTTATAGAAGCAAAGTGTTTGCCTTGACTGGTAGGGGACGTGCTACCGGCGCACAGTTGTACAAAGTATTCCGGAAACATACTTTTAATACGTCAGCCCGTAGCCATAACGGAAAAGTGGATTGTAATGCGGACTCCCCACATGGATGGGAACCTGGGCCATGGTGCGCGGCCAGGAGAAAGTTAGTTTGCCGGTGGGCTTGTAATTTCCAAAGAGCACGTCGGCTACGCCCTGGCCTTCCGTTCCGGGCAGCCATGCGGCGAGAAACGCATCAGCCTTATCCAATACATCTTTGATGATCATAGGCCGCCCCGAAATGAGAATGACCACCACAGGAATTCCGGCGCTCTTCATGTTGTTGATGGCCGTAACATCTTCCGGCGCGAGCGTGAGGTCGGTGCGGTCGCCGAGCATTTCAGCGTAGGGAGTTTCACCCACCACCACAATTCCGAGCGATGCGCCTTCAGCCCCGGTGCCGTCCCTGGAAAAAGTAACTTTGGTATTTTTCGAAACGGTGTTTCGGATGGCGGCGAGAATGGTGGTCCCGCCCGGCGTAACGTTCCCGCTCGCTCCCTGCCACGTGATGGTCCAGCCTCCGCATTGGTTTCCCATGTCGTCCGCGCTTTTGCCGGCCACGTGAATGCGCGCCACAGTCTTTGAAATGGGCAGTGTTTTGTGGTCATTCTTGAGCAGCACAATCGACTGGCGCACCAGCTCGCGCGCGACTGCCCTATGCTCGGGCGACCCGAAAGTTTTCCAAAGTCTCCGGTCGGCGAGCGGCGAATAGCCTTTAGCCATCAGGCCCATGGCAAACTTAACCCGCAGGATGCGCGTGACCGCGTCATCAATCCGAGACATCGGGACTTTGCCCTCATTCACCAGTTCTTTCAAGGTATCGTAGAACTCCCTATATTTGTCCGGCACCATCACCATATCCATGCCGGCGTTGATGGAAGTCTCAATCTGTTGCTTGCGGTCTCCGGGCAGCTCGTCGAGCGCGTTGTAGTCCGAGATGAGGAAGCCCTCAAATCCCAATTCATTTTTCAGAATATCCGTTAGCAGTCTTTTGCTCGCCGAACATTTGGTGCCATTCCAACTACTGTAGGACGGCATGATGGAACCGACGCCGGCCCGAACAGCGGCGACGTAACCTTGCATGTGAATTTTCCGCAGCGTGGCCTCATCAACGCGAGTGTCGCCCTGGTCAAGTCCATGATTCAGGCCCGTTCCCATCGTAGTGCCTCCATCCCCCACGTAATGCTTGGCACATGCTAAAACCGAAAGAGGACTTGCCAGGTCCTGCCCCTGGAATCCCATCACGGCAGCCCGGCCTAGCAGCGCCGGCATCTCCGGCGTTTCCCCGTAGCCCTCATAGGTGCGGCCCCAGCGGATATCTTGCGGGACGGTGACGCAGGGGCCGAATGCCCAGTTGATTCCCGTCGCGCGAACTTCTTCAGCGGTAATGCGGGCCGCTTTCATCACCAGTTCCGGATTGTGGGCGCAACCTTCGCCGATGTTATGGGGAAAGATCGTCGCGCCCAGAATGTTGTTGTGCCCGTGCACCGCGTCAATTCCATAAAGTAGAGGAATGGCGAGGCGCGTTTTCATTGCTTCGGCCGTAACTTGCTCGACCGTGTCAGTCCAGTCCTGCAGCGTGTTGCCGGACTTCGGGTCGGAGTTGCCACCGCTTAACACCGAGCCCAGATAATATTTTTGAACGTCCCTGAGGTCTTTCAGACCGCGGAGGTCGGCCTGGGTCATTTGGCCTATCTTCTCGTCCAGGGTCATTTTCGCCAGCAGAGCCTTGGCTTGGGAGTCGTAGGCAGAAAATGGTTTGACCTTGGAAGCGGGTCTGCTGATCCCCGATGGAATCATAAGAACCGCCGCAAGGGCAGCGCCGGCAAAGGGCAAGGTTCGAAATGGATGAAAGCGCATTGGCAAAAGACCTCCCGATATGTTTTTGGTATTTTAGCGGTTCGTATCTTCCTGTGCACCGATCCTGTGTCCCCCGAACGCTACTTGTACATACCACACGATGGTGTTTACGTACATGTAAATGATGCTTCGGAAGGCATCGGCGAGCGCAGTCATTCTCGCCTGAGAGGGAATGATCCGTCAGTTGACGGGTGTCGAGATGGATCCAATTCCAAATAACACCAATTCCGACCAAACAGACTGTCGAAAAGCCCGCTAGCTCTTGATTTGCCTTGCGCTCTCGTCCCAAACCGCCGCGCTATTATTAAAGTAAGAGTAGTTCGCCATGTGGATGGCGATGGCGGCGTTGTTGCCGAACTCCGCATCCTCAATGGGCTGGCGCCGCGATTTGACCGACTGGAAAAAATTCCACAGGTGATCGCGCGTATCGTCATAGCCGGCAGGCGCGTGGAAATTTGTGGCCGAGTCAACTTTTTGACTGGCTGGTTTCGGCTGGTGCTCTTCGCGCCACTTTTGGGCATACGCGGAGCGCATGGCGCTCGGCCACGCTGGAGTGCACGGGCTGTGCTCAAGGCCATCCTGCACGCCGACGCTGAGTGAGCCGGGATTTTCAACCCCGTGAATTTCCAGAATCCCGTGGTCGCCCATAAAGCGGAAGCCATTCTCCGTTTCGGTGTTCAGCGTAACGCGCAGGGTGCAACTGAAGTCGCCGTAATCGTACACCGTGGTCATCACGTCCGGAACGTCGCGCCCATCGTTCCATCGGTAGAGGCCGCCCTGGGTGAAAGCGCGTTTGGGCGGCGCCGTAATGCCCATCACGTAGTGGATGCCGGTCAGATGGTGGATGCACAGGTCGCCCGGAATGCCCTCGCCATAATCCTGGAACGCGCGCCAGCGAGCCCAGCGTGTCGCGTCAAAAGGCCGCTTGGGAGCGGAGCCGAGCCATGTGTCCCAGTTAACAGTTTGCGCCGAAAGGTCGGGCGGAATGGAATACCACCACGCGCCACAGTGGCTGTTGCGCCCCATGGTTGCTTCCACCAGACAAACCTTGCCGATGGCGTGCCCAGCGAGCAAATCTTTCGCCTTGGTGTAAACCACGGAGCTTGGTTCCTGGCTGCCAATCTGCACGATGCGATTATTTTTCTTGGCGGCATCGATAATTTCAAAACCTTCCTCAACCAGATGCGTCATCGGCTTCTCGCAATAAATGTCTTTGCCCGCTGCGCAGGCGTCCACGATGATCTGCTTGTGCCAATGGTCCGGCACGGCGGCGACGATG
This sequence comes from Terriglobia bacterium, assembly GCA_035934315.1. GTDB lineage: Bacteria > Acidobacteriota > Terriglobia > UBA7540 > UBA7540 > DASYXZ01. The sequence goes on from DASYXZ010000019.1 coordinate 45,908, forward strand.
CAATCGATATCCTTATTATCGAGCAGCTCCTGGTAGCGGGCAGTGATGGCGGCCGGTTTATCCTTCAGGATTTCTTTGGCCAGCGTGCGGCGGCCTTCGTAAAGGTCGCAGGCGGCGGCACATTCGACTCCGGGCAGGCGGATCGACGTGCCCAGCAGCCCCGCGCCCCTCATGCCCACGCCAATCATGCCGAACCGAACCGTGTCGCTGGGCGGAACGGGCGCGAGCGCTGCGGCCGCCGCAGAGCCGGACTCCAGCAAGAAGGAATGCGCGGCAATCGTGGCGCCCGCTGCCGATTGCATGAAGCCGCGGCGGGACAGAGTTATGCGTTTCATAGAAAGAATCTCCTGTTTTGGGCGAAGTTGGAAATTAGAAATTTATAACTGGAAACTGGAAATTAAAAACTCGTCATGGATTTCGACTTCCCATTTTTAAGTTTCCATCCTGATGCTATTACTCTGGGTCGATGGAGGCAAGTAGAATTGTTTCTGATTATTTTCTATATCCCGCCCGCGATCCCGTAAAGCTCGGAAACAAGCCTCCGTTGCCCACAGGCTTCTCAATAAAGTACCGCAAGATTTGCTCTTCAATCTTGCGGTTTTTCCACATCTTTTCTTGAAGCCTTTGGCTTGCATCGGCAAAGAACTGGAATAGCCGCAAATTCAGAGGACGGAAGTTGCGCTACGTTCAATGTTTTTCCGTTCTTCGCCCGTGATGCCGTAAAACTCGCGAGCAAGCTCGCTTGAACAAGGCGGTAGCTTCGCTACCGCAGTCCAAAGCGGCCCTGCTGCTTCCTGCCTACCGCCTTCCTGCGTTCATCCCGTCCCGCTCCCACCGCCTACTTAAAACTCAACTCACTCAAAGCTCCAACCCATCGCATCACGCCAGTCAGATAGCACAAGAGAGTATCTCCAGGCTTTATGTGTTTCGCATATTTCATTTGTGAAGCACGGAAGCCACTTATTGAAGAACCCGCTTGGCGGATTGCAATTCTGGTCATTCAACAAGGAAACGGCTTGCCTCCCCGCCATTGTCCCGCGGACCGCGTTTTGGAATTGTTCCAATAAC
>DASYXZ010000023.1:0-30123 GCA_035934315.1 Terriglobia bacterium
GGCGCGACGCTGCGTCCTGGGCATCCATGCCAACCGTGAAACGTGCGCGCGTTACGCCTTTCGCACGCCTTCCATCGCCACCGCGCTCAATCCGGTAATCGGTTACGCGCGCGCGGCCGAGATTGTGAAGAAGGCTTTGGCCACCGGCAAGTCGATCCCTGAAATTTGTTTGGAAGAGAAAGTTCTCACAGAAAGGGAATTGGAAAACATTATGAATCCGCGGCGAATGACGGAACCGGGCTTGCCTCCGCGTCGGCGTAAAAATTAGGGCTCACCCAAAGACTTCAATTCCCTTCCCGATTGCGGCAAGAAAAGATTGAATTTAAGATCAAGCATTCGCTGCGACGATCCTGCCCATCCAGTCTTTCTGTTCATTACTCATAGAATGGAGGCTACCCTCTCCGGGTCGCTGTCCATGTGCGACCCAATGGGATTGAGGTGCGCCAATTGAACGTGAACCCAGGTCGACTTGGCCGACGTTCGCAACACTTCATGGAATATAGTAGAAATTGTTTTGCGGTTATGCTATCCATTCTGCGTGGCATGCGGCACGAATCTCCGCACGGCGCAAATCAGTTGATCTCAGGGTGCTCTGTTTCAAATTCCGGGCATTACGACCGGCAATTTACCCACGGACCGTTGCGCCTGCGGTCACAGGTGCTCTGTAAATTTGATTTTCGGAAAGGATGAGTCTATGAGTAGCTCCGCTGCGGGTCCAATCACATCGTTCCTAAAACATCACTATCGCCATTTCAATGCGGCTGTCGTGATCGACGCGGCCGAGGCTTACAACAAACACCTCGCGGGTGGCGGAAAAATGTTTGTCACGGTGGCCGGCGCGATGAGCACCGCCGAGATCGGCCTCTCGCTCGCCGAAATGATCCGGCAGGACAAAGTACATGGCATCTGCTGTACCGGGGCGAACATGGAAGAAGATCTCTACAATTTGGTGGCGCATAATCATTACGAACGCGTGCCCCACTACCGCCAGCTCACACCGCAGGAGGAGCTTGGTCTCCTCAACCGTCATTTGAACCGCGTCACGGATACCTGCATTCCCGAGGAAGAAGCCATGCGCCGCATCCAGCGCATCGTGGAGGAGGAGTGGCTTGCGGCGGATCGCGACGGCCGGCGTTACTTCCCGCATGAGTTTCTCTACAAGATTTTGAGCGATGGAAAACTGGGAGAATTTCACCAAATCGATTCCAAAGATAGCTGGATGGCGGCGGCGGCACAAAAAAAGCTGCCCATTTTCGTTCCCGGCTGGGAAGATTCCACGCTGGGCAACATGTTTGCCGCCGAGGTTATCAGCGGCGAGTTGAAAAACGTCACCACCATGCGCAGTGGTGTGGAATACATGATTGAGCTCGCGCGGTGGTACACAGAAATAACCGCCAAGTCGTCGCTGGGTTTCTTTCAGATCGGCGGTGGCATCGCGGGCGACTTCCCCATCTGCGTCGTCCCCATGCTGCACCAGGATTTGAGGCGCGATAACGTGCCGCTGTGGGGATATTTTTGCCAGATCAGCGATTCCACAACGAGCTACGGGTCTTACTCTGGTGCGGTGCCGAACGAGAAAATCACTTGGGGAAAACTCGGAGTGGAAACGCCCCGCTTCGTCATCGAGTCCGACGCAACCATCGTTGCGCCGCTCATTTTTGCCTACGTTCTCGGTTGGTAGTCTAGACCACACGCAAGGGTGGGATTACTGATTGCCTGTCGCTGGAGCGGGACCGGCATCGAGCAGTTGTTCTTTGCGCCACACCAGCTCATTGGTATTATAGGCGGCGATTTCAAAACCCTGGCCGTGGGTGATGGCGTCACAAGGGCACGCCTCAACGCAGTAGCCGCAAAAAATGCAGCGATTGTAATCTATATTGTAAACCTTGGCGAAACGCTCGGCAGCGCTGATGCGTTTTTCCGCGGTATTTTCCGCGGCCTCAATGTAGATACAATTGGAAGGGCACGCTGCCGCGCAGAGGAAGCACGCCACGCACTTCTCCAGGCCGTTTTCGTCCCGGCGCAAGACGTGTATGCCGCGATAGCGGTCTTCAAAATGGACCGGCTCGTCCGGATAATTTTCTGTGACCGTGCGGGAAAACATCGTCTTCAGGGTGATGGTAAAACCCCTGGCGAGCGCGGCGGCGGAATCGGCAATTCCAACTAAAATATTGGGCATGGCGGAGCAGCAGATTCAATATAATGGAATACACGCCAACGGTCAATCGCGGATTTAATCAAGCGCCAGACCGAATGTGAGACGTGCCCTGCGGGCAACATCCGCGCGACACAGGGAATCTAATTTAGGCGTCAGTGCCATAACACGCTGCAAGCGCGAATTGGCATCGAGCGGCGCGTAAATGATTCCCCCTGGCCATTGGATATATGCCATAAACCACGAACGAGGATTTACCTATGGAGAAACAGATTGTCGTTGCGCTGTGTGGCTTTCTTCTTACGGCCCAATTCCCTGCCCGCGCCGGATGCGCGCAGCAAGATCCACAAGCGCCTCCGGCCTCTCAAGCGGCCGACACTTTCACGATTCCTGCAGGGACAACCATCCAGGCAGAACTGTCCACCCTACTCAGCAGCAAAAACAGCAACACGGGCGATCCGTTTTCGGCTCGCGTGGTCGAACCAGTTTTTGGTCATGGCGAAGAAATCGTTCCGGAGGGCAGCACTCTGGAAGGCCACGTTTCGTTTGTGAAAGATCCGGGTCGCGTAAAAGGCGCGGCAGAAATGCGGCTGGTTGCGGAGAGCATTACCACATCGGCCGGCGTTAAGTATGACATTTCTGCCGGACTCAAGGATGCACGCGGAGCTGACGGCGTTAAAGTGAGTGGTGAAGAAGGAACAATTCAAGGGCCTGGAAAGAGCAAGAAACAAGGCGCGAAGGATGCGGGCAAGGCGGCCGGCATTGGCGCCGGAGTGGGAGTAATTGGCGATGGCGGCACCGGTGCCCTGTATGGAGCGGCCATCGGCGCGGTGGCGGGAATCGCTCGCGAGTTGATCAAGAGGCACAAAGACGTCGTCCTTTCCCAAGGAACCGAATTGACTTTCGTGATTGCCCGCGCCACGATTGCGAAGAGGATGGCGAAGCCAATGGATGCACCAGCACAATAGTCCGGCCGCCCGCCGTCCAAAATTGCTCGTGAAGCGCCCCCAACTTTATATTTTGCTCTTGATGGCCCCAATGATTTGCTTGCCGTGGAATCGGCCGTTTTCGATGAAAATCTCGTTGGTCTGAAGTCCGGAAACAACGACTCCGGCCACATAAAGGCCCGGGACGTTGCTCTCCAGGGTGTCGGGATTCAATTGCGGCCGGTAGCTTTGTGGATCAACTTTGATGCCCGCGCTTTGCAAGAGATCGACGTCCGGATGATACCCGACGAGAGCAAACACAAAATCGTTTTCGATTCGTTGGATTTCTCCTGTCGCAGTTTGAACCGAGATCCAGTCCGATCCGATTTCTTTGACCTCACTCTCAAACATTGCGCGGATGGATTTCGCCTTGATTCGATTCTCAAGATCGGGCTTGATCCAATACTTGATGTGGCGGCTCAATTCCCGCCCGCGGTATATCAATGTGACCTCCGCGCCATGACGATAAAGATCTAGCGCGGTAACCGCGGCTGAATTTGCGCCGCCGATCACGGCGACGCGCTGCCGGAAATATTCATGCCCCTCACGGGCGTAGTGTGAAACCTTGGGCAAGTCCTCGCCCGGAATTCCCAGCATATTGGGCAGGTCGTAATAGCCGGTGGCAATAATGACGTTGCGAGCCGCGTAAGCCTGTTCCCTCCCTGCCGGGCCTTCCGTCTTAACTACAAAACTTTCCTTCCACATTGACCCGGCAGAGGTCGGCGTTTTGTGAATCGTAATAACACGTTCATGGTAACGCACAGGCAATTGGTGCGATTCCGCGACTCGACGATAGTATTCCAGCGCTTCGGCCCGCGTTGGCTTTACATTAATGCTGGGCAAAGGGAGGTCGCCGATTTCCAGCAGTTCCCTGCTGGTGAAGAAAGTCATGTTGGCGGGATAACTGAACAGCGAATTTACCAGGCACCCTTTTTCAACAATCAAAAAGCCGAGGCCGGCGCGCCCCGCTTCAATGCCGCATGCCAGGCCCGTGGGTCCCGCTCCGACAACGATGATGTCCAAAGGTTCCGGCATGATGAAAGGTGAAATGCAAAAGTAAAAGATCAAAACATGGTATGAGAACAGCAGATTTCTCGATAGAAACTTCTTGTCCTCATACTTCAATTTTTAGTAATTCGGCCAACTCCGCCTTCACGCGCTGGTATGCCGTTAAGAGTTGCGGAGTGGCTGCGACCGATTGCTTTTTCCAGACAAAAGCCGGGCGGGCGCGTTGTTCAATCAACATGCCGATGCCGTCGCCCACTCGATATCCCACCTGACCAAAGAGCCTGAGTTTTCCTTCCGTGGGATCGAGCAACGCGATGAATCCAGATTTCTCAATCACCAGATGGCGGGTGATATGCTCCAAGCTGGTGAACTGAAAACCGGCGTCGAATAGTTTTTCGAGTGCCTTGATTTGGCCCTGAGTCAGCTCAGGCGATTGAAACTCGGCCATTACAACCAGACCTCTTAATAATTAACGCGCCGCGTCTCTCCTTCCCACCGGCGATGGTTCCTCCTGGGCGCCGGAAAGGCACAATGCATTTGTCCATGCCGGGCTGAATGACTCAGGCCTCAGATTCCAGCTTGGCAATAATTTCCCGCAAGGCATGAATAATTTCTTCGCGGGGGACGTTGTTCTTTCTAAACTTCATCACCAACTGGAATTCTTTGGCGGGGGGGACAAAGCGGAAAACAGCATTACGCGGTTTCTTATCGGGGTGCCGCTCCTCGCGCGCCTGTTCGCGGTTGACCATTCCCAGGGAAAATCTGCGCACGAGATCGCGCATTTTGGGCTCGTTCGGCTGGCGGGCCACCTGAAGCAATTGGGATTTTGAAAGCACGCCGCTTTCCACGCAGTACGCTTTAATCTCATCGGGGATCGAACGAAGGCTGAGCGATTCGGTGATGGATGAACGCGACTTTCCGATTTTCCGGGCGATATCCTCATGAGTCAACGCGAACCGGTCCCCCAAAGCCTGGACGCCATCAGCTTCCTCAAAAGGAGTCAGGTCTTTGCGATGGAGGTTTTCAATGAGCGCCAGCTCCAGGGTTTCCGCATCGTCCGCGTCTTTCACAATACAGGGGACTTCGGCAAGCCCGGCCGTGCGCGCCGCATGGTAACGGCGCTCGCCGGATATAATCATGTATTTTTCCGACTCAGGAAGATAGCGCACCAGCAATGGCTCCAGCACGCCCTTTTCGCGCACAGACTCGGTGAGCCCGCGGATGTCGCCTCGATCCTTGCGCGGCTGGTCCGCGTTGGGCTGCACCTGCTCGATGGCAATCATCCTGCCAATGGCGGCGCCGCTGCGCGAAATGATTTCTTCCACGTAATGGGCGTTGTGCCGCATCTTCAAAGTTATAGGTAAACCGGTGCGTCTATTTGACACGTTGTAAGACCTCCCGCGCCAGACGTGTGTACTCTTCAGCTCCTGAAGAATCAGGGGCAAATGTAAAAATCGTTTCCTTATACGCCGGACTTTCTTCCAGTCTGACGTTCTTACTGATCACGGTTTTAAAAACCTTGGCGCCGTATGTTTTCTGCAGATGTTTGAAAGTATCCCGTGCCAGATTGGTCCGCTTGTCGAACAAGGTCACCAGCACTCCGAGTAACTGTAAATCGGGATTGGGCCGGGCGCGAATTCGCTCCAGAGTTTCCATAAGATCGTCGGTACCCTCCAAAGCGTAATACGCCGCCTGAATGGGGACAAGCAAGTGGGTGGCGGCCACAAAGGCGTTCACCGTCATGATGCCCAGTGTGGGCGGTGTATCGATCAAAATAAAATCATAATCTTTCCTGAGCGGGGTCAAGGCATCCTTCAGGCGAAAGGGGCCGTCAAACTGACCCACCAGATTGGATTCCAATTTCGCCAGAGAAATTTTTGCCGGGGCGATGGATAAATTGGCGCACTTCGTCGGCTTTACAATTTCCGCCATCGTCAATTGATGGTCCGCCAACACGTCGTAAATGGAATTGGTAATTTCTTCAGGAGAAAAAAAGGTCAGGGTGCTGTTGCCCTGCGGGTCAAGGTCAATCAACAGAGTCCGTTTCTTCTTTTGGGCAAAGGCAGCCGCAAGATTAATAGCTGTGGTGGTCTTGCCCACCCCGCCCTTCTGGTTTGCGATCACTATGACCGTGGCCAATCAGTGCTCCGGCCTGCTCCGCCATGGTGGCTGCGATTTCGCTTGCGAGACGGGCATCGCCCGTTACATCTTGTATCGACCCATGTCCTCGTCGTTCAGGTTCTCCAGCCACTTGCGCAACTCTTCATTCGAAACTTTGTCGGCTGCCGCCCCGGAAACCTTCGAGCTTTTAAGAACATCGTCTTCCACAAAGATTGGGCAATCCACGCGCAACGCCAGAGCCAGTGCGTCACTGGGGCGCGAGTCCAGTGAAATCACCTGACCGTCCTTCTCCAACCAGATGACGGCGTAAAAAGTATCATCGCGCAAATCGTTCACCACGACACGGCGAACTTGCGTCTCGAGTCCCAGCAATAAATTCTTCAAGAGGTCATGGGTCATGGGGCGCGGCGTGGCTACTTTCTCGATTTCCAGCGCGATAGCATTGGCCTCATAAATGCCCACCCAGATGGGAAGGACGGCCGTGCCGTTCGCATCCTTCAAGATCACGATGGGCATATTGGTGACGGGGTCCATCATAAGCCCGCGGATTTTCATTTCAACTTCCATTGAACCCTCCTCGAACATCATTGAAAGTCAGAGCGCGGTTGTCGGAAGTTTAACCCTGCTCATCGCCTCCGCGGCAGCTTTCTTCAATCCTGGCGCCCGCCAGGCTGTTCGGCCCGGCTTCAATTACTTGCACATTCATATACCCACCGACCCAGCCGGGCTCTCCGGAAAAATTAATCGTTCGGTTACTCGTCGTGCGGCCTATGGCGTGCCCGAGACGCGGATGAAAACCTTCCACCATAACTTCGAAAGCGCTTCCGACCAACGACTGATTTCGTCGCAATTGTATTTCTCGCTGGCGCTCCTGAAGTGCTGCCAACCGCCGCACCTTTGTATCTTCCGGCACATCATCGGGCCAACCGCCCGCGGCCGTAATCGCGCGGGGTGAGTACTTGAATGAATAAACCGAATCATACTCAACCGTATCAAGCAAGGAGAGCGTTTGTTCAAAATCTTCTTCGGTTTCCCCGCAGAACCCCACGATAATGTCCGTCGAAATGCTAATAGCACGCCTGGCACTTCGGATGCAATCGATTTTTGCCAGATAAGTTTCGCGGGTGTATGTCCGGCGCATTCGGGTGAGCACGGAGTTGGATCCGCTCTGAACCGGAAGATGGATGTGGTCGCACAGGACGGGTGTTGCATCTATGGCGCGTACGATCTCACGCGTGAAGTCGCTCGGATGCGAGGTGGTAAAGCGCACCCGGCGAACGCCCTCCACCTTAGCCACGCTTAAAAGCAATTCGGAAAAATCGAGCCCGGACGGAGACGGGTCGCGATAAGAATTCACTGTCTGCCCCAATAGTTGAATCTCAGTGTAGCCCTCGCCGGCCAGGCGCCGGCAGTCCGCCAGAATTCCATCGCTGCGCCGGCTGCGCTCTGGGCCGCGCGTCATGGGCACCACGCAATATGAACACTTCTTGTCGCAACCCTCGATGATGGTGATATAGGCCCGAAACGGATTATCGCGCCGGGTCATCTCGGTCTCAAAACATTCGTCAATGTCCAGCCCCAGTCCCGTCACTCGCCGGTTGCCCGCTTCAAGTTGCGCCAGAAGGTCAGGAAGTTTCGAGTAACTCGCTGAGCCGCACACCAGGCTGACCTGCGGCGCGCGTTCAAAAATGCGGTCGCCTTCCTGCTGGGCCACGCACCCGAGAACGCCAATGATGGGCGGGTTGTCACGGCGCGCTTTTTTGATTTGTCCAAGATGCGAAAAAACTTTCTGCGCCGCCCTCTCGCGAATGCTGCAAGTATTGTAAAAAACCACGTCAGCCTTGTGAGAGTCTTCCACCGGACGGTATCCGCGAGCCATCAGGACGCCAGCCACTTTTTCCGAGTCGTGGTCGTTCATCTGGCATCCGAAGGTTTCAATATGGAAGGTTTTGCCCTGGCTTGAAATCAAGCTGGGATATTTTTCCGGTTGACTGTGGATGAGGTGGCTGGGCAACGGCCGGACGGATGAATCTTCTTGTTGAATAAGTGAAGACGGCGAAATTTGAATCAGGTCAATTCCCATGGAAGGCTCTTCACCCCAACGCGCCCAGTATAGCCGGAAAGGCCATCTTTGCCTAGCTCTCACGAAGCTCTTTTGAAGTTTGGCAGCATTGCAGTTTGCCAGTTGGAGCGGCGAGTTTACCTCGTCAGTTGGCGGCGTAAAACCGCCTCCACATCAAACTGCGGCGCTATATGTGGACACCTTTTTCACTTAGCGGCCCACTTCCTGCTTCTTTGAGCATCTCGGCCGCGTGCTTCAGGACAGCATCGGTAATCTTGCTCCCCGAAAGCATTCGCGCCAGTTCCGCCGCGCGCTCTTTTTCATTCGCAAGAAGTTTTACTTCTGTGACAGTGCGGCCCCCGCGCTCGAACTTTTCCACGTAGTAATGGTGGTCGGCAAAGCAAGCGATCTGCGCGAGGTGGGTAACGCATAATACCTGTGCGTCACGCGCCAGGCGCTTCAATCGCTGGCCAACTGATTCCGCCACTCGGCCGCCAATGCCCGCATCCACCTCATCAAAAATAAACGTGGCGGCCATCCGACGGTTTGTCCCGTCGCCATTCGCACTTTTAGCACTGCCCACCACAGTCTTGAGCGCCAGCATTAGCCGCGAAAGCTCTCCGCCCGATGCAATTTTTTCAAGCGGCCGCAATTCCTCGCCCGGATTGGGAGAAATGAGAAGCTCGATTTCATCGATGCCTTTGGAGCTGCCCTGTCCCACCTGGTCTTGAGCGGACGGCGTTGATTTTTCAAAAGTTATTTCTAACCGCGTTTTTTCCATTCCGAGTTGGGCGAGCTCCTGCCGCACCAGTTTTTCGAATTTCCGTGCTGCCTCGCGCCGACAGGCCGAAAGAGTCCGGGCGGCTTTTTGATAATCGGTTTCGGCTTTTTCGACTTGGCGCTGCAACTCGCCGCGGCGTTCGTCGGCGTGTTCCAGATCCGCAAGACGCTGCTGTGTTTCTTCCTGGTAGAGCAGCATTGCCTCAATGGTTTTTCCGTATTTTCGCTTCAGCCGATCGATCAATGCCAGCCGATCTTCCACCTCTTCCAGTCGGCGCGGGTTCGCTTCCAGCTTGCCAAGATAATCGCGCAGAAAAAAAGCAAGGTCTTCAATAGTGGCCTTGGTGGCAGCCAAAGAGTCGACGTGAGGCTCGAAAGCTGCGTCGTAGCTGCGCAATTCATACATTGCGCGGGCTACGGCGCTCACCCTCGAAATCGCGGAATTTTCTTCATCATAAAGTCCGCCATACGCGGCGGTTGCAGCAGCCCGGATTTTTTCCAAATTGCCCAGGATGCGCTTTTCATCTTCCAACTCCGCGTCTTCACCCGGCCGGAGCTGGGCGCGCTGCAATTCCTGGGATTGGAAGCTGAGCAGGTCAATGGTTCGCAGGCGGTCCTGCTCATTCTGACTCAAGGCATCTCTTTCGCGCTCCAACTCGCGGCGGCGACTCGCGAGATATCCAACTTCTTCAAGCAAAGAATCCACACCAGCAAACTCATCCAGAAGGTCAAGCTGTGTGTCACGCGCAAACAATTCCGCGTGTTCGCCCTGGCCGTGAACCTCCACCAGATGGCGCGCCAGGGCTTTGACCGCCGTTACAGTGACAGGCTGGTCGTTCACCAGCAAGCGGCTCCTGCCGCTCGAGTGAATTTCGCGGCGAAGAATAATTTCTTCGTCATCGGCACCGGTGAGCCCACATTCCTCAAACCAGTCCTTCCAACGGCCATGCCTCTTGGCCCGCCCATCGAGTCGAAAAATCGCGGTCACTGACGCGCGGTCATGGCCGGTACGAATCATATCCGGAGAAGCGCGCCCGCCCAGGGCCAGCCCCAGCGCGTCCACCAGGATGGATTTGCCCGAACCGGTTTCGCCCGAGAGCAAGTTCAAGCCGGGATGAAACTCCAGCGCCAGCTTCTCCACCACGGCATAATTCTGGATGTGAATCTCGCGCAGCATAGTTTCCTGCCAAGAGTTTATCACATCATCCGATACCACTTTGATTGGAGGGGCGGAAGCGAATCAAAGAGGGTCGACGTGATCGAATTCCAAGACCGTCTTAATCTCGGCCGCTTAAAAATTAAAGCTCTTTCATTGACGGACGTGATGCGCTGTGCTAATTTGCATAGAGCCAAGCGTTTTGGGAGGTTGGTTGGTCGCCGCCATACTGGTCATAGGTCAGGGCGAGATTTGGCAATTATTTGCCAACACACAGCTTGTAGCCCGCATCATTCTTCTGCTCCTCCTTTTTTTCTCCGTGTTTTCCTGGGCCATCATTTTTAAGAAATTCCGGCGGTTCAGGACGGCTCGCCGCGATTCGAGGGAATTCCTAAAGATTTTCCGCGAAGGCAAAAAGCTCTCGGAAATTCGTAATGCTTGCAAGACTCTGAGGAGCAGCCCGCTTACAGAAGTCTTTCTCGCCGGATACCGCGAAATAGAAAATCAAGCAATGGTGGCGGAAAATTCCGAGGCTCCGCACATCCGGAGTTTGGACTCAGTTCAACGCGCTTTGCAGATCGCCGCCTCATCCGAACTTAATCGGATGGAGCAATGGCTCACCTGGCTGGCGACCATCGGCGCCATCACCCCCTTCGTGGGGCTTTTGGGAACCGTCTGGGGCATCATCGACGCCTTCACTGGCCTCGGCGCCGCCGGCACGGCGAGCCTGCGCAGCGTGGCGCCCGGCATTTCCGAGGCGCTCATCACCACGGCCGCGGGATTGTTTGCGGCAATCCCGGCAGTCATGGCTTACAACTATTTTTTGCAGAAGGTGAAGGAATTCGGCGCGATGATGGATGATTTTGCGCTCGAATTCCTGAACATGACGGAGAGATATTTCATGTAGCTTTTGCGAGGAACACCATGGCCTTCACCAACACTCGAGGACGAACGAACACTTCCCTGTCTGAAATTAACATTACCCCTTTTGTCGATGTGGTTTTGGTTTTGCTTGTCATTTTCATGCTCACCGCCCCCATCCTTCAGTCCGGAATCGAGGTTGATCTTCCCAAAACCAAAACCGTGAAAGTGGCGACGGATGAGAAAGTGGTGGTCACAATCGACAAGCAGCAAACGATTTACATCGGGAACGATACGGTCAATATTCATCGCCTGGGAACCGCCGTACTCGATCATCTTCGCGGGGCCGGCGATTCCCCCGTGTTCATCCGCTGCGACCAAGCGGTTCCCTTTGGAGCATTTGCGCAGGTGATGGACGCGCTCAAGCAAGCCAAAGTGACCAACGTCAATATTGTGACCGAGCCCTTATCAACCAGGGGAGCCTCCTGAAAATCGGGAGATTTGAATCGTTCCTGTCCGAGGCATCGGCAACTTGATGGGCACCGCAACCTTTCCCCCAATTTCCGCGCGACGAGAAACACTGAGCGGTACTTTGTTCCTTTCTGTCATCGTCCACGGCGTCTTATTTTTTATTGTAATCGGTTACGCGAATCTGGGACCTCACTCGGGTCCCGGATGGGGGAAAAACTGGGATACCAGTGGCGCTATGCATGCCCACGCAGTTTCCTCGCTGCCCGGAGTTCCCTTGCCTGCGCCCATGCTGGCCACTCTGAATAATGTTGCCACTCAGAATCCCGGCCTTTATAAAAGTGAGCCAACGCCCCCACCCCCACCTGCCCCACAGGCCGAGGAGATTCCCAAATTCAAGGAGGAGGTCAAGACAGAGAAAGTTTTACGCATCAACAAAAGGATTCCAAAGGAAGTAGTGGAACCTCCAACAAATGCCATCCCCTTTGGCGCCAGTGGCAGGCCCGTGATGACTACGGGACAATTTTCAAATGACGCGGGCGAGGGCGAGTTGAGTGTGGGCACGGGAAATTTCGGGGAACGGTATGGTTGGTATGTCAGTGCGGTTCGCAGCAGGATCAGCACCAACTGGCTGCTTTCCACTATCAGCCCCAATATACTGACGGCGCCGCGAGTCTATCTTACTTTCGACATTCTGCGGGACGGCTCAATCGACAACGTGCAAATCACCCAGTCCAGCGGAATTCCGGAGGTTGACCGCTCCGCCCTGCGAGCGGTCCTCGCCTCAAATCCACTGGGAGCGCTTCCTCCTGATTTTTCCGGCAACAAGGTTTCAGTGAATTTTTACTTCGATTTTCGCCGACGATAAATGAGGATATAGAAAGACCTTCTGAACCGGCTGAAAATGGAACTGCGGCAAGATGAGACATCTATCCATTGGTTTTTTTGCATCTACCCCATCGGGAAGACTTTCTGCATATGAGACATTTACATTTCAAATTATCTTTTATCATTTTTATCTTCACGCTTTCGGGCCTGTTCCTTACCCTGCGGGCCGGTCGCAGCCAGGATTGGTTCACCACCGGCATTAATCTGGGCGCCCCCCGGATACGCCTGGCGGTTTCCGACCTTCCGTCTCGATCGGGGGGTGCGCCGGCGGTAGGATTGACTAAGGAATTCAATCAGGTACTTTGGAACGACTTGGACAACTCCGGCATTTTCGACATGGTCAGCAAAAGTTTGCTGCCGCTCAAGACTCCCCAGGAGCCCGGGGATGTTGTTCTCAATGATTGGACGGCGCCGCCTGCGGCCGCGCGAATGTTGATTTTTGGTAAGACTGAGGTTATTAATTCAAACCTTGTCCTCACATGCCGCCTTTATGATTTAACCAATACGGGCACGCCCTCAGTGCTGGCCAGGCGTTACGTGGCAACCATGAATGAAATCTCCATTCGGGACGCCGCCCACCGGTTCGCCAATGAGGTCATCAAGACGTTGGGAGCTGGCGTCCCGGGCATTGCGCTCACCCGCCTCGCCTTTGTCAGCAACCGGACCGGGCATCCGGAAATATGGGTGATGGACTATGACGGGTTCAACCAGCGGCCCATCACCAGCTACGGTTCCCTTTCGCTGACCCCCCGATGGTCGTCGGATAATACCAAACTGGCTTTTACCACTTATGTGCTGGGCAATCCGGACATTTTTGTGTTCTCGTTGGAGACCAACAAGCGCATTCCCTTCCCCCAGTATGCCGGCTTGAACACCACGCCTGCGTGGTCACCCGACGGGAAGAGAATTGCCTTCTGTTCCAGCATGGGCGGGGATCCGGAGATTTATGTTTCAGACGCTAACGGATTCAATCTCCAACGCCTGACGTTTTCGCCCGGTGTGGACATCTCACCCGTTTGGAACCCCAAGACCGGGAACGAAATTGCCTTCGTCTCGGACCGGAGCGGCTCACCGCAGATTTACGTCATGTCCTCGGATGGCACCAATTTGCGCCGCCTGATCACGGGAGGAGGAGATGCCAGTTCTCCCTCATGGTCACCCAACGGATTGTTCATCGCGTTTTCGTGGCGTGTTTCGGATACGGGAACATTTGATATTTACGTGATCGAGATTGCCACGGGCCGAATCATCCAATTAACTCACGATGTGGGCCGCAACGAACACCCCTACTGGTCACCGGATGGCCGGCATCTGGTATTCGAATCGAACCGCTCCGGCTCGAAACAAGTTTGGACGATGCTCGCTGATGGGTCCAAACCGGAACAACTGACACGAAAGGGCAGCAATTGGAACCCCAGTTGGTCAAATTAGCGCTCCATTGGGCCTGGTAAATTTCGAGTTAAGACCTTCGGAACAGATTTTGAAAAGTGAAAGCATTCCCGTTTATCAAAACTCAGTGAGTCATGACGAAAATTTGCCTTTGCATTTCTTCTGGTGTTAGGATGTGCATGTTTACCGCCTGCCATGAGGTTAAGGGTGGGCCGGAATGGCTTTAACAGATTTGTTTCCAAATTTCATGCGGAATTATAATTCAAAGAGTTGAAATCATTCAGGGGAAAAGACGCTTATCCTTCCCCGCCAAAGGAGATTAGAACATGAGTGCAAGAAGGAGTACCCACACAATTCTTTTCTGTATTTTAGCCATGGCGATCGCGCTCGGCGGTTGCCATAAGAAAACCCCCGCCCCAGCTACACCGCCGCCCCCTGAGGCAACGCCGTCCGCTGCTGCGGCCCCAGTGGTGAATCTCACCGCAGAACCAGCCACAGTGGAAAAGGGACAATCCGTCACGCTAAGTTGGAGCACGGAGAATGCGACCGAACTGGACCTCGAGCCTCAGGTTGGCAAAGTGCAGGCGAATGGATCAACCACAGTCACACCGATGGAATCCACCACCTACGTGCTGACGGCAAAAGGCCCAGGCGGAACTGAAACCATGAGCGCGCGAGTCACCGTGACTGCGCCTCCGCCCCCACCACCGCCGGCCGCGGGAAGAACTCCTGGAGTTTCTGAAGAACAAATAATTGAAAACGATCTGAAAGACGCCTACTTTGATTTAGATCAGTCGGATATTCGTCCCGACGCCCAGCAAACCTTGACCGCAGACGCCGATGTTTTGAAATCAAACCCCGACGTCAATGTCACGATCGAAGGCCACTGTGACGAGCGAGGCAGCGAAGAGTACAACCTTGGCCTGGGCGATCGCCGCGCCACGGCGGTCAAGAACTTTCTGGTCAATCTTGGAGTTCCGGCCGATCACTTGACAACCATTTCCTACGGCAAGGATCGCCCACAATGCACGGAGTCCACCGAGGAGTGCTGGCAAAAGAATCGGCGGGCTCATTTCACCATGAAATAAGCATGATCTTGATTGAGAACCGAGGGGCGGGGATTCATAGAATTCCCGGCTCGCATCACAATTGGAAATCTCAGTCGACAGTACTTGAAACGGTGGAGTCACGCGCCAGCATTCAATGCGGGCGCTGTGCCGCCTGTCTCCGCCTCCGCAAGCAGTTTTCTCCCCGATCAAATCTCTCCGGTCGGTTGACCTGAGTGCCGGGTCAAGAGTAGACTGAAAAAGTGTACATATTTTCTTTGAGTGAGGTCGAATCAAAATTGAGAAAGACAGCCTACGTCACCCTGGTCCTTACCTTTATTTTCGCGATCATGCCGTCCTGCGCTTACGGCGTGAGTAAAGAAACTCTGCAGATGATGCAGCAACTGGACACACTCCAGCAGGCCGTGCAAAACTTGCAGAAGACAGTCGATAGTCAGACCGCAATCTTGCGCACCCTGGTTGAACAGGCGGATGACAAAGTAAATTCAATGAAAACGGATGTGGAAGAGCTCAGAAGATCTACGGAAAAAAGCCTTGCCGGCTCGAACGCCCGTTTCGATTCCATGACCAGCCAGATTCAGGCAATCAGTGAGAGCCTGGATGAAGCCAAGGCGCGCCTTGCCAAGCTCAGCGACCAGGCAGCCCAGACTCAAAACATTATCCAGACACTCACCACGACCGCAACTGCATCTCCAGCAGCCAATACAACGGGCGCGCCACCGGATGCGAAACAGACGAACAATGTTCCCGATGCTGATGCCTTATATAATTCCGGATTGAGCGCCTACAACGGCGGCCAATACCAGTTGGCGGTTCAGGCTTTTCAGGAGTATTTAAAATACTACGGCGATACCGATCTGGCGTCAAACGCCCAATTCTATATTGGCGATTGCTACTACAGCCAGAAGAATTACGCGCAAGCGATCGAAGAGTACAACAAATGCCTGGAGCGTTACCCCAATGGGAACAAATTGCCCGCCGCACAACTAAAAAAAGGTTACGCTTTGCTGGCGCTTGACCAGAAGCCGGCGGGGGTGCGGGAACTTCGGTCTCTCGTGCAGAGGTATCCCAACTCGCACGAGGCGGCGCTGGCTGCGCAAAAGCTTCGCCAACTTGGAATAATAGTTCACCGTCCAGCCGGGCGATGAACTTTGACCCCTATGGGCGGCTGGGTTTGCAGAGATGGCAAAAGATCGCCAGGGCATTTGCGAATAAAGGAGCTTGGAATTTACTGAAACGCGCGGGAGGTTACGATGGCTGGCTCAGTGAACAAAGTTATTCTGATCGGACGCTTGGGCAAAGATCCGGAATTAAAATACACTCCGAGTGGCGTGGCTTACGCCAAGTTTTCCATTGCCACGGATGAAACTTTCAAGGACCGCGCTGGCGAGCAACAGAAGCGCACGGAATGGCATAACATTGTTGCTTGGAACAAACTGGCTGAAATCTGCGGCGAATACCTGACCAAAGGCAAGCAGGTTTATATCGAGGGCAGCATACGGAGCAGACAATGGGAAGACGCCCAAAGTGGAAGCAAGCGCACGGCGTACGAAATTATTGCGCAGCGCATGCAGATGCTGGGTTCAAAGTCGGACTCTGAGCGGTCCTCGACGGGCAATACGAAAACAGCAGCGGCCACGGCTTCTCCCGGCTTCTCCGACGACAACCCTCCGGCCGCAGAACCGCCTTCACCACCAGCCTCGGAAATCACTGATGAAGACATTCCTTTCTGAGAAGCTCTCACTGGAATGTCATATACCTGCGGTGGACTTCGGCGGCGGTCATGGGGCCGATTCGGATTCGGGTGGCGGTCCGAGCGCCTCCGTTAGCCCTCCCGGCCACGACGAAAACGGTGTCACCGGCTCGAAGATTTTTACATGAGAAAGGCTTTCCATGTTCGTCGAGACACGACGTCTTTGGAGTAAGCAACATGAGCTCCGTAACTTCCGTTGGATGTTTCAAAACAAGCTGATCTTTTACCGTATCAACGGACGAAATAATAAAAAACTCATCGCCTGATGGCGCCGCCCCCTTCTCCTGCCTCCCCGCCGCCCAGGGCATAGCCAGTAAAAACATCAGTGACAAACCAAGTAAGGCTGGTGAGATTTGGCTTTTCATAGGTTGTTGTTTCCCAGATTAAATTAGAGACCTGCGTCGATTTTTTTCAAACCAGCCTTCACTTTCGCTTTCAAATATTGCCCTGCCCATTCCCCTTAGAAAAACAGTTGGGCCAAGTGAGGTCATTCATATCGTAACGCCTCGATCGGATCCAGGTGCGCTGCTTTCCGCGCCGGTAAATAGCCAAAAAATATACCTACACCGGCTGAAAATAATACTGCAACCCCGATGGCCTCGATGGGGACCCGGGTGGGCCAGCTCAACATGCTGGATACAGCCAATGAACCCGCAACCCCGCCCAGCACTCCGACAGCTCCTCCCAGCAAACTGAGGACAAAGGCTTCACTCAAAAATTGCATCTGCACATCGCGTTCAGTGGCGCCCACGGCCATTCGCACGCCAATTTCCCGCGTGCGCTCCGTGACCGACACCAGCATAATGTTCATAATGCCGATTCCGCCCACCAGCAACGATACTGAAGCGATGCTGGCGAGCAAGAGTGTCATAATGCGACCCGACTGCGCCTGGGTTTCCGCCAGATCGGTAGGACTGCGAATGATAAAGTCGTCGTCTTCATCCGGCCTCAGATGATGCCGCTCCCGGATGAGGCTGGCGATTTGTAATTCCGCAGGCCGGATGCTTTCCTGGGATGAGGCCGAGGTGGTTATGAAATTCAGCCAACTGATGCCGGCAATTTTTTTCTGCACCGTTGTGTAAGGCATGATGATGGTGTCATCTTCGTCCTGCCCAAAAGGTGATTGTCCTTTGGACACAAGGACGCCCACGACGCGAAATGGCAGGTTTTGCACGCGGATGATCTTGCCCAGCGGATCCTCATCCCCAAACAAGTTTTGCACCACCGTTAATCCCACCAGGCAAACATCCGCTGACGAATCAACATCGTGTTGAGTAAATGAGCTTCCCTCCTGGATGGGCCAGTGTCTGATTTCAAGATAAGAAGGACCAACCCCGCGGATATGTGTAAACCAGTTCTGATTTCCATAAACAACCTGGGCTGACGCCATGACGCCCGGCGAGACTCGCGTGATGAGCGGAACTTGCTGCAGGATGGCCGTCGCGTCCCCGGCGGTCAGCGTCTTGGTGGCCGAACTCCCCATGTGGACACCGTGCTGGTTCACACTTCCGGCGGCCACAAACACAAGATTGTCGCCGAGATTTCTCAGTGATTCTTGAATCTGATGGGAAGCTCCCTCCCCAATGGCCACAGTGCAAATAACTGCTCCGACCCCGATAATGATGCCCAGCATGGTCAGGATGGTACGCATTTTATTGCGCGCCAGCGCCCTTACTGCAACTCGAAGGACGGCGGGAAAGTCCATCAGGAATTCTCCTCGTCTTCGTCATCAGTTTCCATGGCCGGTAAATTCTCGAATTCCCGGGCGGCGTCCAACCTGTCTTCCACAAGCATGTCGCGGCGCACTTTGCCGTCGCGGAATGTAATGACACGTTGGGCATAGCGCGCAATGTCGGGTTCATGCGTAACGAGTAAAATAGTGATGTGGCGCTCCCCATTCAATCGCTGGAAAACTTCCATGATTTCCACGCTGGTCCGGCTGTCCAAATTTCCCGTTGGCTCATCAGCGAGAATGATGGCCGGATGATTCACCAGGGCCCGGGCCACCGCCACGCGCTGTTGCTGACCTCCGGAAAGTTGCGCCGGGTGGTGAGCTTCACGCCCTTCAAGACCCACGGACCGCAACGCTTCCCGGGCTCGCTCCACTCGATCCTGATGAGAGACGCCGGAATAAACCAGAGGCAGCTCCACGTTTTCCAAGGCCGTAGTGCGGGCAAGCAAATTAAAACCCTGAAAAACAAAGCCGATCTTGCGATTGCGGATTCCCGCCAACTTGCGATTGGATAATTTTGAAACGTCCTGACCATCCAGCAAATAGCGTCCCCGAGTGGGACGGTCGAGGCATCCGGCCAGATTCATGAAAGTTGACTTTCCTGATCCGGACGCTCCCATGATGGCCACAAACTCTCCTCGATTGACGGAAAGCGACACGCCGCGCAGGGCGTGAACCTGAATTTCCCCCAGATCGTAGGTCTTGTGGAGATTCTCCACCTGGATGATAGCGGCCGACGCCAGCGGTTGGTTTTCAGTTTCCGGCTGAGATTGAAGCAGCTCTTCGGCCATCTCTAAACACTACCTCCGTGGTCCGCCAAAGCGAGGCCCGCCGGAGAGCTGGCCGGGCTGCTGCTGTGATCCGCCCGCATCTTCTTCTCCAGTAATCAGGACGTCGTCCACATTTACCGGCCCCTGTTTGAGTTCGGTAAAGCTGTAATCTGTAATTCCGACGCGGACGGCCAAGGGTATCAATTTTTTGTCGGACCCCTGCTTCCATACCACTTGCCACCCGCCCAGGTGAGAAGTGGCGGCGGCAGCAGGAATATGGAAACGATCATAAAGACCCTGAAGCTCTTTGCGAGGCAACTCCGGAGTAAATCGCAGAGCCGCGTTAGGGATGCTGATTGCATTGGACGCGCGCCCTACGGGGATGGTGACGTAGGCGGTTTCACCCGGCAGAAGCTTTTCCTGCGGGTTCTCGAAATCAATAATGGTGTTGTAGGTCACAACATTCTGAACCATCGTGGCGTTCAAACGAATGGCGCTGACTTGTCCATGGAACACATCGGCCGGAAAGGCATCCACCTGAAAGCTGGCCTCGGTGCCTATTTTGATGTTACCCGTATCGGATTCATCCGTAGCGGCATAAACCTGCATGCGCGTCAAATCCTGGGCAATGGAAAATACGACGGGCGCTTGCAATGCCGCGGCGACGGACTGGCCGACGGTCACATTGCGAGCCACAATGGTTCCGTCGATGGGCGACAAAATGGTGGTGTAACGGAGGTTGGTTTCTGCCTGGTCGAGAGCTCCCTTATTGGTCTGTACCACAGCGCGCGCTTGCTGCACCTGCGCTCTCGTTTGCTCCAATTGCGCGCGCGCCTGATTTAATGTGGCCTCTTCGGCGCGCACCTGGGCATCCGCCTGCTCCAGGTTCGACTGGGTTAAATCTTTCTGGTCTTCAGAAAGCACCCCTTCTTTTGCGAGATTGGCAATTCGCCGGGCATTCGATCGTGCATAATCCGCCGCTGCCTTTAAACGCGCGATATTGGCTTGATCCGTCTGGATGGCCGCCTCCACCCCGCCTATGCTGGCCTCCAGATTTTTAAGATTGGCCTCCGCGTTCCCCAGATTCCCCCGCGCTTCGATGGCTTGCGCTTCATATATTGAAGGATCCAATTGGGCCAATACCTGTCCGGCACGGACGCGGCTGTTAAAGTCCGCAAAAATATATTGCACGGTGCCAGAGACGTAGGACCCCACCGGGACTGTCGTCAAGGGATTGATGGTTCCCGTCGCTTGGACGATGGCGGTAATGTCGCCCCGCTTCACCGTGGCTGTCAGATATTTTATTTCGCCTGACCGCGCGCGCATCACCATGCCCAGGGTCAGCACGGCCGCCAGGGCGATCGCAGAAAGATTTACCAATTTTCTATGATGTTGATAATAATTTCGCAAGGCCATTGCTTCGATCAGCCCTCACTTGAATTTAGATTCCTGAACCATAGGGTTGGTTATCTGGGGATTAAAGCAGCGGGCCGGATTTAAGGCGATTTTTGCTTCTTCATTCTTTCGTTGGAACGCCGGACGTGCTCGTTAAATTTGGCCAACTGCTCCGGATTCAGGATTTGTCGGATTTGATCCCGGGTCTCTTTGCGCAGGGCATCCATTTCCGGTTGGTTTTTCTGTTCGAATTCCTTCCACTTCCGGCTCGACTCCTGGAAAATTTGCGTCAACTTCTGAACCTGCGAGTCATCAAGATTCAAATCCCGCTTGATGTGAAGAATTATTCGCTTCTGGTCAAACCCGCGGCGCCAGTGGCCCGAGTACCAGCCATAATAAAACAATCCTGCACCGCCTACAATTATGCCCAGGAGGAAAGTTAGAACGAAGTAGAAATAAGCGCGTCGAGTCATTTTTATCTTTTGCCACTCCCGTTGGTTGAATCAACCGGTGTGATCTCATTAGAGTCTGAAAACTCATCTCCTAGAATCGGACCCTCGCGCTGTGTGCTAGGCTCAGGCTGTGCCAGATAAACCTCAGCCGTCGCCGGCCCGCGCAGGGGGCCGGAGGAAGGAAGTACCAGGGCAAGAATAAACAGCATGGCCAGAAGCAGGCCAGCCAGAACGAAACGCCGGCCCACGCGCTCAAAAAATTCTGCTGCCGCGCTGCCTGGATCTTGAACAAATTCCAATCGGCGAATCAGCCGCACTCCAAACCCGAGCGATGCCTGGGGAGCCGGATCCTCAGCAAGTGCGACAAAGCCTGCGCGAAGAAGTAGCCAATCTCTCCAAATGCCCCGGCAGGAGTTGCAGCCTAAAAGATGCTCCCGGACAGGTTCGGGGAGTGATTTCGGTTTTGCCTCTCCCAAAATAGTTTCAACGTCTTTACAGCGCATGGCTCACCTCCCTTCCCGCATTCTCATCACGTCCTTAAGCATTCGTTTCCGCGCGCGATGCAACCGCACCTTCACCGTACTCACTTTCAGACTCATTATTTCAGCAATTTCTTCCACCGACAGGTCTTCTAATTCTTTAAGGCCCAACACCACCTGATCTTCTACCGGCGCACGCTCCAGCAACTTGGTGGTAAATTCTTTAAGCACCATCTGATCTTCCTGATTTAGACCCGCCTCCCCTTCCCTTTCCGCCCTGGCTTCAAGTTGAAGACGGGCCTCGTCACCCATTTCCCAGAAATACCGGACTCGCGAGGAACGTAGCCGGCGCAAATAATCATAACAGTGGTTCACCGACACACGGGACAGCCATGTACCAAATGATGATTCAAAGTTATAACTCCGAATGGCCTGGAAAGCCTTGATAAATATTTCCTGCGCAATATCTTCTACATCATCCCGGCGCCGAATTAAATGATAAATTATGGAAAAAACACGGCGCTGGTGGAGCTCAATCAGGAGGCCAAATGGTTCTTGCTCTCCCTGCTGAACACGCTTAATCCAATCAACTTCCTGGCCTGCGTCGGGCGTCGGCTTATCCATCCAGTTACCATAAATGCCTTCCCCATTACAATATGACGAATGAGGCGGCTCAGGGGTTACAGTCACCAACCTGGGGATCTTCGCCCCAAGCCAGCCCCCTTCAATTTGTAGTTGACCAATCTATCATGCTGTGAAACAATGCCCAAATGGTCATAGGCACACGATTGCGAAAGTTGAGAGAAGATAAGGATTTTTCCCAGGGCGACATCGAGAAGAGAACGGGATTACTCCGTTGCTACATTTCTCGAGTGGAAAATGGCCACACGGTCCCTTCACTTGAAACTCTGGAGCGACTTGCGTCGGCCTTGGAAATTCCTCTCTACCAACTGTTCTACGAGGGAGACGAACCACCTCCCTTGCCGAATCTGAGCAAACGGCGGTCAACGGAAGAGCTGCTACTCGACGGAGGAAGCGAAAAAGAAGTTCGCTTCTTCGAGAAAGTAAGGAAGCTCGTCACAAAGATCGATGAGAAAGACCGCCAACTTTTGCTGTACATGGCTCAGAAACTGGCAAGCCGGTAACGTCTTTCTAAATAAACCAGGGGTGGGTGTGTCGACGGTCGCCAAAAACCGGCGCTGACGTTGACTATTCCCATTCGATGGTTCCGGGAGGCTTTGACGTAATGTCAAAGACCACCCGGTTTACACCCTTGACTTCATTCACAATCCGCGTGGCTATTCGCTCCAGAAGAATGGGCGAAAGCTTTGCCCAGTCCGCTGTCATGCCATCCTCGGACTCCACCGCCCGCACCGCAATCGTTGATGCATAGGTTCGCGCATCGCCCATCACGCCCACACTCGAGACCGGTAAAAGAACTGCAAAAGATTGCCAGAGGCTGGTGTACAGCCCCGCCGCCCGAACCTCCTCACTCACAATCGCGTCTGCCTCGCGCACCATCCTCAGGCGCTCCTCTGTAATCTCGCCCACGATCCTGACCGCAAGTCCCGGCCCCGGAAACGGCTGCCGGCTCACAACATCCTCCGACAAACCCATCTCCCTACCCACCAGGCGAACTTCGTCTTTAAAGAGTTCGCGCAGAGGCTCAATTAATTTGAATTTCAGGTCAGCGGGCAAACCGCCCACATTGTGATGGCTCTTAATCACGGCGGCCGGCCCCTTTACCGAAACCGATTCGATGACGTCCGGATACAATGTGCCCTGAACAAGAAACTGAATGTCGCCCAGGTTGCGCGCTTCTTCTTCAAAAACCCGGATGAACTCTTCCCCGATAATCTTGCGTTTCTGTTCCGGGTCGGTGACACCGCGCAGCCGAGTGAGGAATCGCTCCGACCGGTCAATTGCCCGAACGTTCAAATGGGCCTGTTCCTTGAGCGCCGCGGTGACCCGCTCGAACTCATTTTTGCGGAGCAGGCCGTTATTTACAAATACGCAGGTCAGGCGGCCACCAATGGCGCGGCCAACCAATGTGGCAGCCACTGCGGAATCAACGCCTCCCGAGAGGGCGCACAATGCTCTCCGATCCCTTACTTGCTCGCGAATTCGTTCCACTGTTTCTTCAATAAAGGATCGCGGGAACCAGTTGGGCTTCACGCCGCAGATCTCCACCACGAATCGCCTCAGGATTTCCGCGCCCTCCTCCGTGTGATGAACCTCAGGATGAAATTCCACCGCGTACATTTTCGCTGCCGCGTTCTCGATCACCGAGATGGCGTTTTCCGTGCGGCCCGTGATCGTGAAACCCGGCGGCACCTCCGCAATGTGATCGCCGTGGCTGTTCCACACTCGCAGCGGAGACTTCAAACCCGCCAGCAATTTTGTGCCGGAAAGAAAATTAAGTTGTGCGAACCCATATTCCCGCCGTGACGCAGGCTCGACCTTGCCTCCCAATTTCCACGTCATCCATTGCAGGCCATAGCAAATGCCCAAAACCGGAAGGTTTAAATCAAAAATACGCTCGTCGCAAACGGGCGAAGCCGGATCGTAAACTGACGATGGCCCGCCGGAAAGTACCAGCGCCTGCGGGCGCATGCGCACCAGCTCGTCATATGGGATCGTGCAGGGGACGATCACCGAAAAGATTTGCATCTCGCGAATACGCCGGGCGATCAACTGGGTAAATTGGGAGCCGAAATCGAGAACAACCACGGGACGGGGAGATGGATTGATGGCGTGATCGGATACTTGACCCGTGGGGTGGAGAGATGATTCTGTCATTGTGAGAAACAATCCTCTTGAATGGATTTTTCCGCCTTTCACCCCACCACTCCGCTATTTAACAACGATATTGACGAGCTTTTTCGGCACGACGATGATCTTCACAATCTGCCGGCCATTGATAGCTTGTGCGACCTTTTCTTCCGCTTGTGCCCGCTCGCGGATTTCATCCTCGCCCACAGCGACAGTTACCAGAATCCGCCCGCGCAGTTTGCCATTCACTTGCACAGGAATTTCCAACTCATCTTCGGCAGCATATTCAGGATCAAAAGCAGGCCACGCCGCGCGCAGCGCTGGCTCGGAATGTCCCAAACCTTCCCAGAGCTCGTCCGCCATGTGAGGCACAAAAAGAGAAAGCATGAGAACCAAGTACTCGAGTGAGTTTTTCAGGATTTTAGGCCGAACCTTTCCCGCCTCAATGGATTCTTCCATCTCACTCAGGTCATTCACAAGCTCCATGGCCATCGCAACATCCGTATTAAAATGCCAGCGACCATCCAAATCCTCAGTAACGTGCCGAAGCGTCTGGTGGGTCTTTCGGATCAGTCGCCGCTCCTCCGATGAAAGTTGGCCGAGATCCCATCGAGGCCTTCGGTTGTCCTTTGGATGGTCGGCCTTGCCGGGAGGAAATGTGGAAGCGTGTTTCGCCACCAGGCGATAGGCCCGATTCAAAAACCTCGTGGCCCCTTCGATTCCAGAATCGCTCCAATCAAAATCACGCGCCGGAGGGGCGGCGAACAAAGTATAGAGCCGCACCGTGTCCGCGCCATATTTGGCGAACATTTCCTTGGGATCCACAACATTGCCTTTGCTCTTCGACATTTTGGCGCCATCTTTGATCACCATGCCCTGTGTAAAAAGCCGCGCTACGGGCTCAGAGAAATTCACCAGGCCGATATCCTGCATGACTTTGGTGAAAAAGCGCATGTAAATAAGATGAAGGATGGCGTGCTCGATGCCTCCGATGTATTGATCCACAGGAAACCAATATTTCACGGCCTCCGTGTCAATGGGCGCGGTCGAAAAGTGCGGACTTGTGTAGCGATAGAAATACCAGGATGAATCGACGAACGTATCCATGGTATCTGTTTCACGTCGCGCCCGCCCACCGCAATTGGGGCAGCGAGTGTTCACGAAATCCGGCACACTGGCGAGTGGGGACTGCCCCTGGCCTGTCAGCTTGACATCAGGCGGAAGAATTACCGGCAGATCCTGATCGCGAACCGGTACCATGCCGCAAGCGTCGCAATAAACAATCGGAATGGGAGTGCCCCAGTAGCGTTGGCGCGAAATGCCCCAATCCTTGATTCGATATTGGATGGTTCCCTTCCCGAACCCGCGTGTCTCGGCATCCCGCGTCATGCGCTCGATGGCGATTTCAGAGGTCAGCCCGTTGTATGGCCCGGAGTTGAACAGAATCCCGTATTCCACAAAGGCTTCCGAAGGAACGTTAATTACGGTGCTCTCCTTGGGCGGGACAAACCCCGCCCCTACAGGCGCAATGACGGAGCGGATGGGCAACCCGAAGGTCGTGGAGAATTCAAAATCTCTTTCGTCATGTGCCGGGACGGCCATCACGGCGCCCGTGCCATATTCCGCTAGCACGAAGTTTGCAATCCAGATGGGCACGTTTTCGCCGTTGTAGGGATTGCGCGCCGAAAAACCCGTGTCCACGCCCAATTTTTCCAATTCCACTTCAACCCGGGCATGAATCGCGGAAGCCTTCACGCGATCCGCTTCCCGGCGAAGTTTTTCCGGATCCTCTGAAAAGGAAATTAATTTTTGAACAATCGGATGGTCGGGAGCCAAATAGACCGCGGTGCAGCCGAAGATGGTATCCACCCGCGTGGTAAAGATTCGCAACGGCTCTTCGATTTCATTTACCATGAAAGCGATTTCGGCGCCCACGGATTTACCAATCCAATTCTGCTGCATGCTCAGGACACGCTCCGGCCACTGCACCAGTTCCTTCATGTCCTCGAGCAGGCGTTCGGCGTAGGCGGTGATTTTCCAGAACCACTGCTCGATCTCGCGTTCCACCACGGGCGTTTCTTCGTGGCGCCAGCAGCAGCCGTTCACCACCTGTTCATTGGCCAGCACGGTGGCGCAACTGGGGCACCAATTCACCCGGCTCTTCTTGCGGTACGCGAGGCCGCGCTCAAACATGCGAATAAAGAACCATTGGTTCCAGCGGTAATACTCCGGCGTGCAGGTGGCAATCTCGCGGCGCCAATCGTAACTCACGCCCAGCCGTTTCAATTGCCCCCGCATGCGATCAATATGATTGAAAGTAAACTCCGACGGGTGCCGCTGATTTTTGATGGCAGCGTTTTCCGCAGGCAAACCGAAGGCGTCCCAGCCGATCGGATGAATTACGTTCAACCCGCGCATCCACTTGTACCGCGCCAGGGCGTCTCCGATGGTATAGTTCCGCACATGCCCCATATGAATGTCGCCCGAGGGATACGGGAGCATCTCAAGGACGTAGTACTTCTTTCGGGCGGAGTCCACCTCAGACTCGAAGAGCTTTTGCTCCGCCCAGCGCGCCTGCCACTTGGCTTCGATTTTTTGCGGATCGTAAGTGCTATCCATTTTTGGAAACAGTCGTTTGCTTGGATCTGAAAATTACGAATTAGAAAACATATTAGACGCGTTCAACTCTTCCATTTCTAATTTTGAATTCATAATTTTCCCGACAGCTCACGCATCTTGCGCAAATTTCGTTTGTCATCGCCGGGCCGGTCGATGGGCGTCTCACAGATAAACGGAATGTCCCGCAACTTCGGATGCCGCACGATCCTTGCAAAAGCTTTCGCCCCGATCTTTCCTTCGCCAATGTGCTCGTGACGGTCCACGTGAGAGTTAAAAAGTGTCTTGGAATCGTTGGCGTGGATGACACAAACATTCTTCAATCCCACTGTGGCGTTCAATTTCTTCACTGTGTCCGCCAGTCCGTTTTCGGTGTGGATGGAATAACCGGCGGCAAAGCAATGCGCCGTGTCAATGCACCCTCCCATGGGCAGGTCGCGCGCCGCGCCATGGATAATTTCCGCCACTTCGTCAAACGTTCTGCCGATAGCCGAGCCCTGACCCGCGGTATTCTCAATCAGGATCGTCAGGCCGTTCAGGCGCAGGTCTTTCGCCGATTGCTTTAGCGACTCAATGCAAATGGCGATCGCCGCCGCAGGGGTGTTTCCCTTTGCGCTGCCGGGATGGGTAACGAGGAATTCGGCGCCCAAGGCCAGCGCCCGTTCGAGCTCCCGGCGAAAAGCGGCAATCGACCTTTCCTTGATGAGCTCATCGGCTGAAGCGAGGTTAATTAAATAGTTGTCATGGATCACCAAGGGGGATAACCCATAGCCATTCCTCGCCACCTTGAACCGTTCGCAGTCTTCCGTCGTGGGAGCCGAAGTGCGCCAGCCGCGCGGATTTGCCGAAAACATCTGGAAAGTGTCGCAGCCGATTTTCCTGGCGTGATGCGCAGCGTTTTCAATTGCTCCGGCAATCGATGTGTGAACGCCAACTCTCATGGGGTTTTTCATTGACGGCTTAACCATCCATATTAGCAAACGGTTCACAAAACCGTCAACGAATGATGGGGTCGAGACCAGGGGGACGCATGAAAGAAGACGCATGCAAGAATGAGGCGGCGCATGGAAGGTTGCGGCTTTTGTTTCAAAAGAATTCCGGCCTTGCTAATTCCTTACAAACAAAATAGAATCCATTCGCCACAGTGACTGCATCTAGATTTTGGTAGGCCGGCAGACGATCGTACTGAGTGCGGCCTTTGCAACTCAGAACTTGGCTCCATCTGCATGGCTGGCAACTCCCAAAAAAAGATCCAGGACCCGACTATTTGGGCGTGCATAGGACTTAGACCAGTGAACATCCTCCTCTACAATCCGGACAATGAAGTCACAAATAATTTCATGCCTCATTTGTGGATGTTCCTTCTCAAATCGCTCACCCCCCCGGGCCACCAAGTATTCCTGGTGGATGGCAACGCCCAGCGAATGACCGAAAAAGGACTGGTGGATTACATTAAGGAAAACAATGTGGGACTGGTGGGCATCGGCGCCATGACCCGCATGGTGGCGAAAGCTTACAAGATGGCGGACGCAGTTCGCGCCGCGGGCGTACGTGTTGTGATGGGTGGCCCTCACGTTACCGAGGTGCCGGACGAACCCCTGGGCCGCGACGGCAGCCCTCGACACGCGGACGCCATTGCCCTGGGCGAGGCAGATGCCACCTGGCCGCAAATTGTTGCCGATGCCGAGCGGGGGACCCTGAAAGAAGTTTATGCGCCCCTCAATAATGATGGGAAGGAAGTGAAGCCCACACTCTCCGATTATCCCGTGATCCCCTGGGATAAGATGGACCTTTCCCAGTTCGACATGATTAAGCATCTTCCCAAGACGGCGCGCCGCGCGCTGTCAAGCATTGGCATGAAGTGGGAAAGTTTTCTGATGATTCCCATCGAATCAGGCCGCGGTTGCCCCTATGGTTGCGAGTTCTGCACCGTCACCGGATTTTTTGGCGACTCTATTCGTTTTCGCTCCGATGAAAGTGTGGTTAACGAATTGCTATTGCTCAAATCTTTGGAGAAAAAACAAAAGGGAAAAATCGCCGTCTTCTTTATCGATGACAATTTTGCCATCAATCCAAAACGCACCAAATCGTTGCTGCGCGCGATTATTGCCGCCGGCGCCCAGGTCCCATGGACTGCGCAGATCAGCATGAACCTTTTGCGCGACGAGGAGCTGGTCTCCCTGATCGCGGAGAGCGGCGCCAAGTGGATTTTCATGGGACTGGAATCGATCGACCCCGATAATCTGAAGAGCGTGGCCAAAGGTTTTAACAAGCCCGCCGAGTATCCCGCCGTACTGGAGCGCCTCGCCCGGCACGGCCTCTACGCTATTACCTCTTTTATTTTTGGAATGGACGGCGACCGCCCGGGCGTGGCGGAGCGAACCCTGGAACAAATTCGTTCCTGGCCGCCGGGGCTCCCTGTTTTTGGCTTGCTCACCCCCTACCCTGCGACGCCGCTCTACGACAGGCTGGCCGCAGCCGGTCGCCTGACTCGCCCGAAACATTGGTTGGATTTCAAACCCTTTCACATGGCCCACACACCCCTCGGACTATCTGTTGAGGAGGCTGAAGCCGAAGTCAGGCAAGCCTGGACTTCCGCTTATGATCCCTCCACCACCGCGTCCGCCATGGAATGGCTGCATGACCGGCCGCTCGGTGATCGTCTGATGCATCTTCTCTCACGGATTGCTTTCCGCGGGATTTATTTCCCTCAGATGAAGCGCCGCCAATGGTTGCATGTTCTTTTCGAGAATCGGAGCCCGATCTATAAAGTCTTTGCAAAAGCGATTGAGACTAAGTTCAGATCTAAACCACCAAACAAGTCGCTCGGTCATCATGTGTCCGCTGGCCCCACGCCTCTTCCCGGCAATGCCGCTTCCCATCAAGACCAGACTTCTGTAGTGTGAGGGCGATTGGGGAACGCCAGCCGGACCTGACATTTCAAGCTCGATATGCCTTTTCCAACTTAACCTGCGCATTCCTGCAGCCGGGCATTTAATCATTTATCGTTGCCCAAAACTCATATAGAGTCGCGATGCAGGCGAAATTTGATCGTGGGATGCATCGCATCCCAATTCATTCTGTTCAGAGACAACAAATGCGAATCATAAAGAAAAATTCTTGTTGGAAGCTTTTCGGATGCAGGCTGCCCTTCGCAATTTTGATGGGTGTTGTATTGCTGGCCTGCACCGGAACAGCCACGGCTGTTGAAAA
>DASYXZ010000101.1:0-13075 GCA_035934315.1 Terriglobia bacterium
CCGCTCCGAGTCGAAGAGGCGGGCACGACGATAGGTGCTGGTGGTCACGTAATGAAGATGATTGAGGTCGTAAAAATGTCGCAGCCGAGGCATGAAAAGATTCTACCTCAGCTTCAATCCGGAATGTCGCAGGCATCACAAATCGATGTCTGCGCCACCCGCGCGATGTCTGCGCCACCCGCCGTAAAAATGTCGCAGACATCACAAATCGATGTCTGCGCCACCCGCGTCGGCTTCAATCCGGAATATCGCAGACATCACAAATCGATGTCTGCGCCACTCGCCGATCATGATTTTTCATTGCGTTCGGCGTTCATAGAGCGCCGCTACAACGCGAAAATGCAAGTTTTCTTACAGACTCCCCCCAACGTAACCCTTGCCCGCCTCACGGCTTTCATTGCCATCACAGCCCCGCAAGACAATCCTTGATGAGATTGTCCAGAGCCTCGATGGGGATATAGATTCTTCGGCCCATGCGGACCGCGTAAATTTTCTCTTCCTTAAGCCAGAGGTAAAGAGTTCGCCGCGCAATGGGGCAACCGGTTCCGGCGCGAAGTCTGGGCAACGCAGCCATGGGGGTGAGCATCACCGGTCGTGCCGCCGCACGCATCACTGACAAGTCAGGCGGATGGGGCCCAGCGGGTTTTACGCCTTTACCTGCCGCCTCCATCGCGCTCAATATCGCCTTCATCTTCTCCGCTATGGGGTTGGGCCTTGCTTTCCGAACCTTGCGGCTTTTTTTGTCTGGATGATTCATACCAGGCGCCTCCTTCCAAATATGTATCGGACTAAATATGCATCGAGTAGCTACAAGCGCGGATTCCCATTCTTAGGGTCCGCGGTTCTTCATCTTCAACAACCGCAGACCTCAACAACGGAGGTCAGCGCTACGTTTGCTTTCGCGGGAATCACTCCAGCCGGGCCCGGCCGCGACTCGCAAATGACACTACGACAAAACAATTTTCTATGAGGTCGTTCACCTTTTAATACATTCGATCTCCCCTCAGGCACCTCTCGATGAGATTGTCCACCACCTGGGCGGGGATAAAGATCCTGTCACCCACCCGGACCGAATCAATTTTGCCCGTTGCAATCCACAGGTAAAGAGTCGAAAGGCCAACTTCGCAACCTGTCCCCCTGCAGAGCCTGCGCAAGGCAATCCTGGGCCTGAGCATTAACGGCGGGGCGGCATGCACCGTTGAACTGCCAGTCGGATCGGGGCCAACGTTTTTTAATTCGTCAGTCGCCGCCTCCGTGGAAATAAATCCCGGGTTCAGCTTTTCGGGTAAAAGTTTGGAACTTGCTTCCTGAGCTTTGCGACTTCGCCTGCGTGGGTGATTCATATCCTGTACCTCCTTCTGAATATGCCACAATAAGCGCCGCCCTTGGACGATCTGGGCGAGGGCGTTTATCCCGGAGACGATTTCAAGTCTTCTCCGGCAAGACAAATTTCAATGAGATTTTCCACTTTATCGACGGGGACGAAAATTCTCTTGCCCATGCGGACTGAATAAACGCTGCCGTTCCCAATCCAACGATAAAAAGTCTGGATCGTAATGCTGCCGCCGGTTCTGGCACAAAGCCTGCGCCAGGCCACATTGGGAGTGAGCATCAGCGGAGTTGCCGGCGCCGGGTTCAAGTTGTCGGCTGGACGTCTGGAAATTCGTTTGGCTGGTTGCGGGATCGTTTTCGATAAACGAACCTTCACGTGAGGGGCCGCGGTTAAATCCTCGGGCCTTGCTTCCCGGTCGTTGAGAATGCGTTCGTAATTGTGATTCATATCAGGCTGCTCCTTTTTTGGCCGCCTTGCGATGCCTGAAAAGAAGGCGACGTTTGTGAAAATGGGCATTGTCAAAAGATGGGTCAGGAATGCCGTATTTGCCCTGTTGCAGCACGTAAAGTATGGGTTGATAGGATTGGAAAAATTCAGGTTCTATTTCCTGGCGGCCGTGGGAATGGCACATTCCTGTGGCGGGGTCTGAGGCTGGGAAAACGCATCCTTTAATTCTGCAACGCGCGCTGAAAAGCATCGGGGTTGCGCCCATCGCGGTTGGCGGCCGTGGCGGGGGCAGCCCTTCCAGATTGCCTGCTTTTAATGTCCCGGGCGAAATGGGCTGAAGGTTGCCTTTATTCGGAAGGAAGAAGTCTGCAGGCGTTGACGATGGCGACGGGGCGATGGTGATCAGGATTTGCCTTTGCGGGTATATCATGGGATGGCTCCTTGGGCGCTGAGATGGGATGACTCCGTTTATGGCATTGACAAATGACTGCTTGGCTGTGCACAATTCGTTAGTTACTTTTGGATTTCGTTGAACTCTCCTGGCCTCGCTTGGCGAAATAGTGACGCAAGACGTTGCCAGACCGGCCTGAATTGACGCCACCGGCAGTGGGAAACTGTTTGCCCTTTGATGATGGCCACCCACCACGCAAGGACGCGCCAGAGAATCATGTTCCACCGTTGAGAGGAAGAAAATCATGGCTGCTCTTAATGCCGGCAAAATCATTCGTAAAGTTCGTGGGCGGCTTGAATTAAGCCAGGAAGGCTTGTCCCGCTTGATGAACAGCACCAAGGGCGCCGTCCAACATTGGGAACGAGGCCGCAATATTCCCAGCCTGGGCCGTTTGTGGGCCCTCCGCCAGCTTTGTCCACCTTCCCCGGATCGCAAGGATCTCGACGCCCTGATCCGTGGCATACAAGAAGGAAGTAGTCCCATTACATCGAATCATCCGGGCCCTGCGCCGAAAGGTGCGGGTATTTTTCGCGCCATCCCGCCCCCTGCGGTTTATCCTTCGCATAGGCTCAAGGTGATGCAGCGCGAAAATGACCGCCTCCAACGCCAGGTCGCGAAACTTGAGTCGGCTCTGAAACGTCGTGACGAACGGCTTCGGATCCTTGAAAAACTCGCCACCGACTTGCAAAGGGAGATGGCTCAGATGCGCGCCAAACTTTGAAAGAGTGGCTGGACTGCGCCCCTCTTTCTTTTTTCCGCCGCGAGCCGGGCATCATTGTCGGGAGATCTGAAATTCCAGATCGGGGATGGCTTGGACGTGGCAACGTACAATCACCCGTCCCCCATCCCAAGGGACATCCCAATTCATATGGCCTGACGAGGGTCAGAAAAAACTAAACCCCAATATGAGGGCGCCTTGGAGGCCCGAGGGAGAGGCTGGACGCGCGCTGATTAATTCCATCCGAGAATGAATTTCGATTGAAAATTGAAACCCTCCCCGCCTCCGGTAGACTGCCCGGAGTTGCATTCATGATTTCAAATTATCACCCGCCAGCCTCTGACCAAAAAAAGTCCAGCCTGTAGGGCATCGTTTACCCGGCCGTCGGTTTAACATTCGGGTAGGGAGTTTGCAGGAGGAGTGGTAGGTTCGCATATGTTTGTTTCCCACAACGAGGCGATGAGGCCCCGCTCTTGAGAATGGTAGCGATAATAAAGAAAGCTTCATATACTGGCAATCCATGAAACTACTAGGTTATATATATTCCATACCCTAGAAGACCTTAAGACGGCGTAGGTGATTCCCCTATCTGGACTTTTCCTGGAATAGCCCCTGGGCACGGACTTGGCGCGCGCTAGGCGAAAACATCCGCAGGCTGTGGATCAATATTCCGTTTCAACAGCATAAAATAATAACGCACTTGACATTTACCATTAACACATTCACTGTGTTATAAGATGAACTGGTTAGGCGCAGAAAACAAAATGCAAAATCCGGGTTGCTCATCTTTTGCGGAGCAGCGGACGTATCCAAGCGATTTACAATTGAGAAAGCAGCGAATTCACTCTAAGCCGGCGGTGTTTATTGAAGACGTTTAGAATATTGATTGCCGATGATCATGAAATGGTCCGGCGGGGAATTCGCGCCGTGATGGAAGCGCAGTCAGGATGGGAAGTCTGCGGCGAGGCACCGACAGGCAGGGGCGCCGTGGATAAGGCAAAAAAGTTGAAGCCCGACTTGGTAATTTTGGATATTTCCATGCCCGAACTAAATGGGTTGGAAGCCACCCGTCAAATCCTTAAGGCGATTCCCAAAATTGAAATCCTCATCCTCACGATTCACGAGTCCGAGCAGGTGGAGCGGGAAGTGTTGGCGGCGGGCGCCCACGGGTACATCCTGAAATCTGACGATGGTCAGGATCTGGTGGCCGCTGTGGAAAGCCTGCGCCGGCACCGCCCATTTTTTACTACTCGGGTTACGAAGATGGTCCTGGAAAATTACTTGCGGACTGGCATTCATTCACAGGAGGTCGATCTTGGTCGCAGCCCCCTGACTCCCCGGGAAAGAGAAGTTGCGCAACTCCTCGCGGAAGGCAATAGCAATAAGGAAGTAGCCGCCATGTTGGGAATTAGCTTTAAGACCGCAGAAAGCCATCGGGCTAATATTATGCGCAAACTGTCTTTCCACTCCCTCAGCGAACTTGTGCATTACGCAATCCGCAACAATATGGTCGAGCTTTAACGCGCGGCCCCGTTAATTATTCGCATTCACGCAGGCCGGAAACCAGCGCTCTTAAATATTTGTCGATTGTCATCACCGGGTTTTTTATGTTTAGAACCAGGTGCTCTCCTGGTAGCGGCGGTATTCCTCGCCAAATTCGTCTTCGAGGACGGCTTCTTCTTTTTTAATTCTAAAGATTTGCATCGGATATCCGCCCAGGAAAACGAGCAAGGGAATCAATTTGCCCCAGGCAATAAACAAGCCTAGGAAAGCGATTCCGGCGAAGAAATAAATCGGATGGCGAAGCTTCGAGTAGAGGCCGGTGGTCACCAGAGCTTTTGCTTGGGCTGTGACGCTAAAGGACTCCCCAAGCTGAATCCTTGCCATCACCCAAAGCGCAAATCCAAAAATTGCCATTCCGATTCCGATGATGTAGCGATTGTCCACTGCGGTTTGCGCCACCACATACACTCCGAAACAAAGGAAGAAGACTACGTCGATCCAATAAAGAAGTTTCACGATGGACCTCGGCGCGATGGAAATTTCCTGCACACTGGCATAAGATTCTTCTTTTACCACGGTTTGCTGATATTTCGCCCGCCATCACTTGAGCCATTACTCTTGGCGCACAAGCAAACCAGACGAAATCGGGATGCGATCTTCGCCCTGCGCAAGCAAAGCGGCTACATGATCTTAAGGCGCAATAGTCTGGATCATCTCGAAAGAATCCGCGAAAGTAGAGAGCGGAATGGTGAAAATACCATCCGGTTTTGGGTGTTCACCCCAGGGATTACGAAGGGTTACCGTTTGGGCCTGCAAGTCATAACTGAGGATCGTATAGGCGTGTTTCTCTGAATACCACGCGCCGGCATCATCCGGCAATAACTTTTGAGCTTGCAATTCCTGGAGCGGATTGTCCGTTGTTCCCGCGATGACCGGCTGTTTTTTCGGAGAAACTTGCCTCAGCAACTCCGCCACCTGATTGAGGGATTGTATTTTTGCGCCCAAAGCTTCATGGCCCAGAAAAGTTTCCATCACTCGCCCGGGGATGCCCCCGTGACCGACGGAGCGATACGCGCCAAAAAGCTCCCCATTCTTTTTTACCTCATCCGCGACGGCATCAAAGACGCCGGCGGATTCCATCGACTTCACGAGCAAGTCCTTATAGGTGTCCGGAATGGGAATCCCCTTTATCTCCTCATTCAGAAGAGCCATAAATTTGCCTTTATCCATGTCTCCGCTCTGGTCCACGACTGCTCGGATTGACCGGTCGTAGGCCAGGAGGAGGGGATCGGTCGTTTCCACAAATGCTTTAGCGTAGGGTTTAAGGAGGGGAAACATATCGGTCAGGTCAATGCCTTTCAGCAACGAGGCGCGCAGGACTCTTTGCGCGTAAGCACGAAAGAGAACTCCCACCCATTGGCCGTCGGAACGGTCAAAGAGAGACAGCCGGGCAAAACGGAGATCTTCCGGGTAGACGGTCTCCTTCTTCCCGTCCTGAAACAGGACGGTGTACGTCCCGTTGTCATTTTCGGTAATCATATCTTTGAGCAACTGGGGATTTGACTGGGCCAGC
Source organism: Terriglobia bacterium (assembly GCA_035934315.1). Classification (GTDB taxonomy): domain Bacteria; phylum Acidobacteriota; class Terriglobia; order UBA7540; family UBA7540; genus DASYXZ01. The sequence continues at coordinate 6,026 of DASYXZ010000101.1, forward strand.
GCGGCGATCGTGGAATGGAAGTAGCAGCTTCCGAGGCCCCCTTGGCGGACGCTTTCTGGTGAAATCCCATCAGGTCCATATAATTTCGGACCCGGAATTTGAAAACCATCGGGAGGACTGGGCAATCCTCCGGCTTGAGCGATCAGGCCGTCCAAGCCCTCCATACTACCGTGAAAATCCACATAAACTTTCGTCAGGGCGCTCTCAAGCTCAGCGGTTGATTTGTCCTGGGCCGTCCGCGCCAGCGCCACGGCGCGTGCCATGTCCCAAACACCCTGATCGAAATCGAGTGGCGGGGATTCAGCGTAAACTATACCCAAATTGAAGAAGGCGTGAATTGAGTCCGGATTGTTTTGCACCGCCCGGCGTCCGGCCTCGATGGCTTTGGCCCGATTTCCAAGCTGCGCGTAAGCCACCAAAATTTCCCCGTAAGCTGTATCGCGCACTTCGGTGTTCGGAAATCGCTTCAGAAAGTTTTCGCCAAGCGCAAGCTTTTTGTGGGGGTCTTTCTCATCCACCACGGCTTGAATAGCATCGAGCTCTTCCTGGTTCTTTACCTGGCGCGGCGGGACGTGCGCATTTTGTGCCGGGGCATTCCAACCGCCCAAGGAAGCAAGCGCCCTGTGGGGACCTTCCCCAGCGCGCGCAACTGGAATGTAAAGTGACAGGTTTAACAGAAACGCGAAAATTGTAAGACCGCGCATTGTTCCCCTTGGCAAATCCAAATTGATAAATCGCAGGCAAGTTCTTACCATGCGGTTTCCATAATTGGCCTGCGATGTGGTTGCAAGTATACATCAATCCGCTGCGCGCTTATTCTTGCGCGCTGATGCGGATTTTTCTCGGAGGATCGCGCTCCAATGGGACAGGCTTGCAACGTCACCACCACTCGGTGTTAACGAGGTGCAATTGAATGTGATTCAAAACGCGGACGTGGCCATGAAGGAACACGCTTGGATATGGGCTGCTTGTTTGGAGGGCAATTATTCTCACGCAGGGCGACTGCCCGGCTGACAAAAAGCAGTCCGAACCCTGCTCTGAATTGGCGCTGCCTCAGGCAGTGTTCGGACTGATACCCTACGTGCATCAAGCGCAACGTTTGATTCCTGAGCGCAGTCGGCTACGCCTCGTACGCTTCCACGCCAGCCTCAAACGCGTGAACCACTCGCTTTTTCTCCTGCTCAACTATCTCCGCCAGGTCCTTTGCCTGTTCCTGGATTTTCTTGCCGGTAGCGGTAACCTGGTTCATGCCCTGTTGCACTTTCTTCGCAATCATTTTCTGAGTCTTCTCTCCGGATTGCGGAGCATAAAGGAGCGCTATCGCCGCCCCTGCACCCGCGCCCGCTAAGAAAGCCAATCCCTGTCTCATAAGTACCTCCTGTTTGTTTTTTGTTCTTGCGCGCCAACTGGGCGGGCAGAGCCGCAAGCAAAGTTTTACTCGACTGCGCCAGACCCTCCGCTGCGCGCCTGCCCATTTACCGTTTCGGATAAATTAGACCCGGCCTCGCCGCCCCAGTCCCATGATCAGGCTGACCAGGAAAAAAATCACGAAAAGAATAAACAGAATTCTGGCCACTCCGGCGAAGGCCACGGCGATGCCTCCGAAGCCAAGAAGTGCAGCTACCAGCGCTATCAGAAAAAATACCAATGCGTAATAAAGCATAACGCGTCCCCCCTTTTCGGACCTTTACAGACGGATCGCCATCTCCCTCTCCGCCCCTTGATGCCGAATTAAACGATCGCGCTGCTTTTCTTCTGGAAAGGCAGGCAGCGGGGCCGGATATAATAAATAATGGCATTGGTCCACTCCGGCCCCGCCTCGGCGTTGGTGGGCTTCATGGGGCTTGTCAAATCTTTTCCTCCTGATTTCCAGGACATAGGGCATTGATGTCCGTCCCGCGAAAACCGGCTCTTTCCAAATTTTCACTCGCCGCTTCAACACTCGGGCGAGTGGAATAAATTCCGAAGACCTCGGTATTGTTTGACACGCTTTGCTCCTTTTCGTCGGAAACAGTATCTCGCTTTTGCCCTTTGCGTCATTTCTACAGAGCCAACGATAGGACAGGAAGCGGCGGGGCACAATCGGGAAGATACCTAAATTGAGAGGGGGAAATTCCTGAGGCGGCCGTCGGCGCAATGATGTGTGAAAGCCGCTACGCCACAAATCCGTAGCGCAAGATTCGCATTGTAATCTTGCGGCGTTTCCATTTCTTTTCGTAAATAATCCTCAACGTGTTTTCGCGGATTCTCCACGGCGCGCGAATCGCTCGTGCGCGATTGGCCTCCACGCGCAGGCAAAGATGTGGAAGAGCCGCAACTTCAAAGGACGGAAGTTGCGCTACGTTCTTAAGGAAATGGGCGGAAGGCGGACTTCATGTTACGGCGTCACGCCTTCAGCCGGTTCCTGGATCTCAAGAACCAATAGAATGGCACGCCGCTAAGCAGGATTAATAATCCGGGCCAGGTGGTGGCGGGGCGATAGACGAAAAGAACAACAAGCACAGCGCCCGCGCCCAGAATATATATGGCGGGAACAACCGGATATCCAAAAGTCTTGTACGGCCGCTCGATGTCCGGCCGCTTCCGGCGAAGGCGAAACAGGCCGGCGATGGTGAGAATGTAAAAGATAAGCGCGGCGGAAATCACGTAGTCGAGCAAGTTGCTGTAAAGGTTTCCGTAGGTGGTTGTGGCCGGGTCATAGGTCCGTGGCAGCACCAGCGCTGCCGACCAAACGCACTGCGCCAGGATCGACCATCCCGGAACTTGGGCGCGGTTCAAGCGGCCAGCATGTGGGAAGAAGAGGCGGTCCTGAGCCATGGCGTAGAAGACTCTCGGCCCGGCCAAAACCAGACTATTGATACAGCCAAAAGTGGAGACCATGATGGCCGCCGCCATCAGAACAGCGCCCCACCCCGGGAAAATGGCCTGCAACATCGCCGTGGCCACGCGGTCATGAGGCGCGTTCTGGATCATGGCGAGCGGCAGGGTGACGAGGTAAGCGACATTGGCGAGCAGGTAGAGCATAATCACGGTGATGGTGCCGAGCCCCAGCGCCAGGGCCAGTGTCCGTCGCGGATCGCGAACCTCGGCTGCGGCAAAAGTGATGTCATGCCATGAGTCCGCGGAAAACAATGATCCCGATTGCGCCACGCAAATGGCCACGAAGAGTCCAAATGCCGTTGTGGCGTCCAGTCCCGCGCTCAATGGCTGCAGGGGATGCGGCGTCCAAAAATTCCCAAAGTTAATGTGGGCCGCCGAAGTGCTCCAGCCGAATAGGAGGCCGACAATAATCAGACCCGCCAGAGCGCCCACCTTGGCTGAGGTGAAAATGTTCTGCACAATTTTTCCGTATTGGAGGCCGCCGCTGTTGGTCCATGAGAGAAAGACAATCACGAAAATGGCCACCAGTTGAGCCGAGGAAAGCGACACGGCGTAGCCGCTTGAAATATGCAAGGGGTGAATGAGGTAATTATCCTCGGCGACGCCGGGCAGGAGAACTCCAAGAAAGCGCGCGAACGCCACGGCCACCGCGGCGATGGTGCCGGTCTGGATGACGGTGAAAAGCGTCCAGCCGTAAAGGAATCCCCACAGAGGCGAGAATGCTTCGCGCAGGTAAACGTACATGCCGCCCGCGTGCGGCATCATGGAAGCAAGTTCGCCGTAGGAAAGCGCGGCCGTGACAGTGAGGATGCCGGTGACGGACCAGGCTGCCAAGAGGCCGCCGGGGCTGCCAATAAGCCGTGACATATCGGCGGAGACGATGAAAATGCCGGAGCCAATCATCACTCCGACCACCACCATCACACAATCGAACAGGCCGAGACCGCGAACAAAACCTGCATCCGGAGTCGCTGCGGCGGGAAGAGTTTGTGTGGGCTCCATCATCAGTATCAGCAGTGCTGGAATAGTGCCAGAGTAAAAGTGCTGATCGTCCCGGCGGCTGGGGTGCTAAAGATATTGGTGGACCTGGTCGGGATCGAACCGACGACCTCATGACTGCCAGTCATGCGCGCTCCCAGCTGCGCCACAGGCCCACTCGTACAATTCTGTCAACGGGTCAAATCCCAAACCGTTGCATTGATCGCTGATACTTGTTTGTAGCACGGGCGCAACCGGAGTGTCAATGAACGTCGCGCGGCGGCAATGGGCTCGCTTGCTGTAGCGCCGACCTTCAGTGTCGGCAAGTCAAGGAAAATCAAGGTGCCGATCTAAAGATCGGCGCTACCCGAGGGCCAACTGACCCACTACCCGCGCGCCCAGCCCGGATGATCCTTCCCGGCAAGCTCCAATAAATTTTTTATGGAACAAACCTTCGGGCTGCGGTGTCACTCTAAGTAAGTGGTGGGCTCCAGGTTGGCGCGTGCCTTGCAGTCCTGTCCCGGAACTGCTATCGTGGGTGCACTATGGGAATGACGCGATCCGCAGGAATAGGGTTCGACCAGACCTTTCCGGTGGTCAGCGAGGACCGCGGACTGGTGGCGGAACTGCAAGCGGGTTCTGAGGACGCTTTCATTTATTTGCTGAACGTTTATCAGCACCCTGTCTTTAATCTTATTCTGAACATCGTTGGGAATACCGCTGACGCCGCGGACGTGCTCCAGGAAGTGTTCGTCAAGGTGTTCAAAGGAATTACCCAGTTCCATGGCGAAAGCAGCCTGAAGACCTGGATTTATCGTATTGCAGTGCATGAGGCTTCGAACCAGAAGCGGGGTTGGCTGCGACGGCACAGGCATGAACCCGTTTCTATCGACGATGAATGGAGCGCGCCCAGAGCGGTAATAGCGGACGGACGGCAAGCGGTCGAGACGCCTTACCAGGCGCTGGAATTGGCGGAACGGCAGTTCATGGTGAGGCGCGCCTTGGCTGCACTGGCCGAGCCCTACCGGACGGTGGTGATTCTGCGTGAGATTGAAGGTCTTTCATATGAAGAAATCATGCAGGTTCTTGGGATCGCCGAAGGAACAGTGAAATCACGATTGATGCGCGGCCGGGAATTACTCAGGCGGAAACTGGACGGCTGGTCCACTCGTTGAGTGACTGATATGTTCGAAAATTGCATGGAAATTCGGAGCCATTTTTCAGATTACGCTGACGGTTTGTGCGACCGTGAGATTTTGAGGTCCATCCGGTTTCACCTTTCCCATTGCGTGAGTTGCCGCGAGGAACTCGAACTCTCCTGCACCCTCCGGGCGGACCTGCGCGCGCTCCCCTTGCAGCACGTTCCGGCGGAAGTATCGTTGCGGATGCGCGTGACATTGTCCCGGCATCTTCACCGCAATTTATTGGATCGCCTGGCCGTTTATCTGGAAAATGCCGTCAAACCCTTGATGCTTCCCGCGTCAGCAGGCGTGCTCACTGCCATCATCTGCTTTGGCCTGATTATGGGTTCCGAGGCCTTTCCGGTGGCCAGCGTCCCGGACATACCCCAGGCGGTTTCCACTCCGCCGCGTGTGCGCGCGCTGGGACCTATTTATCTTTCCCCCAACGAACAGGCTGTGGTCTTGATGGGTCATGTCGATGACGTGGGCCACGTGACTTACTACCAGGTATTGTCGGGACAGCAATCGCCGGCACTGATGCAACGCCTGGATCGGATGATGTATTCCAGTTATTTCAAACCTGCCACCATGTACGGCAAGCCAACCGATGGGCAAGTGGTCTTGTCTTTGCGGCGAATCACGGTCCGAGGTTAGCCCGTTTGCTATTCAACGTTCCTTTGCCCGCAGATGCTTTTTCCGGCCAGGGTTGCCATGTCTCCGCCCGCAATTTCCCTCAGGCGGGGCGAAGGAGGCGCAATATTCCGAAGCGCGATGTGGGCCTGAAAAACTGCTGGAAGAGTGCGGGCTTTATTGCGCTCTTATTTGCCGCGCTCGTCGTCCCGCCCTCCATCAATGCACAACAACCGGGCAATGTAACTCTGGACTCAAACGAGCAACTGTTTTCCATTGAGGCGGCGCTGAATGCTTCCGGGTACGACACCGGCATGGGCATCGACACGGGGAACAACACGCGCGAACTCGTGCGGGATTTCCTTGCTAAAAAAAAGATTCCTATAGTCGCGGAAATACGAAAATTTTACGAGTCTCACAAAATTGAGGGCGATCCCGGCGGGGATCTGGGTCAATACATTTCGTTGGCGCTTCTCCTGGGGCCTCCACCCGATTTCAAAATAACCGTGCCGCAGAGCGATCTCCCGCCGGATGCCAAAGCGGTGGTGGGTATCGTCCCGCTCCTCAAAACGTTTTACCAGCAAGCGGACTTGCCGGACCTCTGGTCACGCCTGCAATCGCGTTATCAGGCGGAGATCGAACGCTACAGTGATCCGGTGCGAACCAGCATCGGACTGGCGGATGCCTATCTGCGCTTTCCCAGCGGCGCCTATCTGGGCCGCACGTGTGCAATTTATTTGAGCCTCCTGGGGGCGCCGGACCAGGTCCAGGCGCGAATCTATGGCTCGAATTATTTCCTGGTTGTGACACCTTCCAGGCAATCCAAATTGAATGAGATCCGCCACCAGTACCTTCACTTCCTTTTGGACCCGCTGGCGGTGAAATATGCGCAGGAAATTCATGAGAAAGCGGAGTTGCGCGCGGCGGTGCGCCAGGCGCCCATGCTGGCGGACGATTTCAAGCAGGATTTCCCGCTCCTCTTGACGGAATGTTTGATTCACGCGGTTGAACTGCGGATGGATAAACAGCCGAAGGCCGCTGCTGAAAAAGCCCTGCAGGACTTTACGGCGTCCGGCCTTATTCTCACGCCTTATTTTTACTCAGCCCTGGCGGACTTTGAACAGCAAGACACGTCGATGAACGTTTACTACAAGCCAATGGTCCAGGGGATTGACGTGGATGGGGAGATGAAGAAACTTGCCTTAATAAAGTTCACGCCGCATCCGCCAGTCCCGGAAAACAAAAAAGCTTCTACCGAGACCGAGGAGCAACGCTTGCTGGACCAGGCGGATAATTTTATCTATCTGGGACATTACGATGAAGCGAAAACCGCGTTCCAAACTGTTCTTGAAAAAATAAATCCCAAAAGCGATCGCGCCCT
>DASYXZ010000139.1:0-12820 GCA_035934315.1 Terriglobia bacterium
GCTTCCGCCCACCAGCCGTCCAGGACGGAGAGGTTCAGGCCTCCATTCAAAACCACTTTCTGGCCGCTGGTACCCGAGGCCTCCAACGGCCGTCGCGGATTATTCAGCCAAACATCAACGCCCTGCACAAAATGACGGCCCACGTTAATGTCGTAATCTTCCACGAAAACAAACCGGTCGGAAAATTGGCAGTCGCGCATCAGTTCCGCAATCTGCTGCAACATCCGCTTGCCAGGATCATCGCGGGGATGCGCCTTCCCGGCAAAAACGAATTGCACCGGGCGCTTCGGGTCATTCACCAAAGAGGCCAGCTTTTCAATATCCGCCAAAATCAAATTGGCCCTTTTGTAGGTGGCAAAGCGGCGGGCAAATCCGATGGTGAGCGCGTCAGGACTCAGCACCCGGCTGAGGCGCTGCAGAATTTCCTCCCGCTCGCCGCGCCGCGTGGCCTGTTCCACGGCGCGCCGCCGCACGAATTCCAAAAGCTGCGCTTTCAAGCTCAGATGTGTTTCCCACAACTCGCCATCGTCAACGCTCTCAATGCCCTCCCAAATTCGCGCTTCTCCACTGTGCTCGTCCCAGTCCGTCCCCAGATGGCGGTCATAAAGGCGAAACATTTGCGGCGCCAGCCAGGAAGGAACGTGCACGCCGTTGGTGATGTGGCCGATGGGCACTGCGTCCTCTGTCTTGCCCGGAAATAATCCCGTCCACATGGCCCGCGAAACTTCGCCGTGCAGAGCGGAGACGGCGTTGGCGCGCCGTGAAAGTTTGAGGCCCAGGATGGTCATGCAAAATTCTTCATTGGCGTTGGACGAATTCGTGCGGCCCAGCGCCATCAGTCTCTCTTGGGAAAGGCCCAGCAGCTCGCGAAGAGGTCCAAGATGTTCCTCAATATGGTCGGCGCTAAACCGGTCGTGGCCCGCCGGCACCGGAGTATGAGTGGTAAAAACAACTTCACGGGAAACGCGCGGCACAGCATCATCAAAGCTCAGGCCCTCATCCTCCATGCGGCTTCTGATCGCTTCAAGAACAGCAAATCCGCTGTGCCCTTCGTTCAGGTGAAGAACCCCGGGCGTAACTCCCATGGCGCGTAAAGCGCGGAATCCGCCGACGCCCAGCAGTAATTCCTGGCGGATTCGAATGCGGCCGTCGCCACCGTACAAACGGGAAGTGAGCGTCACGTCCTCAGGCGCGTTCCCTTCCACGTTGGAATCAAGCAGAAGCAGATCACAGCGCCCCACCTTCATGCGCCAGACTTTGGCTCGAATGGGACCGCCGCGAGTCTCGATTTGCACCATCACCGGCGCGCCATTCGTCCCAATCGCAGGTTCCATGGGCAACTGGTTCACATCAGTCTGGAGATATTCTTCCTGCTGCCAGCCGTTCGCATCAAGCTGCTGGCGAAAATAACCCTGGCCATAAAACAAGCCGACACCGATCAATGGAATGCCGAGGTCGGATGCGCTCTTGATGTGGTCGCCCGCCAGCACGCCCAACCCGCCGGAATATTCCGGAATCGATTCGTGCAATCCGAATTCGGCGGAGAAATACGCCACCGGACGCGGCCGCAGAATTCCCGCGTTCCGCGCGCCCCAGGTCCGGTCGAGTTCAAGATATTCCTGCTGGCGGCGGTAGGCGTAATTAATCCGGCTGTGCAGCACCAACTCGCGCGCGCGCCGCTCGATTCCTGCCAGGGGAATTTCCGCGAGCAGCGAAATGGGATTGTGATTCAACTCGCTCCAGCGGACCGGATCGAGGTCGCGGAACAAGCCGCTGGAATCGTGGTCCCAGCTCCACCACACGTTGCGGGCCAGCGACCAGAGCCTCTCTTGAGCGGGCGCGATAAATCGATCGAGCGTGCGGGCCTCGCTCACCACCGGCGCAACCTGCGCAGCGGCCTCGGCCAGCATCCGAACCTCATGTTCCTGGTAGACCCGAGCTTCCACAGTCTGAACCACCAGAACGCCTTGCAAAACGCCGCGATCGATCAGCGGGACCCCGAGGAATGAGTGGTAGGCATCTTCGCCCGCTTCACTAAAGTATTTAAATCGAGGATGGGTTTTTACCTGCTCCACGGCCACGGGGCGCATCTGCTCCGCCACCAGGCCGGTAAGCCCTTCGGTGAGCGCCATGCGAAGAGTGCCAATACACTGAGGGCGAAGTCCGACCGTGGCGGCCAGAACAAGGTTGGCTCGATCCGGTTCCAACAGGTACGCTGAACAAACATCAGTTTGAAACCGTTTGGCAATTAACGCAGCGACATTCATCAGTGTTTCCGCCGGCTTGCCGCCTGTGGCCGCCAGATTGCCAATCTCTTCCAGGGTTAAGACGTAATTCACGTCCCGCTCGCTGGAAGTTTGACTTGTGATTTGTAAATCCTCGTCCTCGCGCTCAAGCCCCAGGTTCTGCGTTGCCATTGGTACACACCTTTTTAGATTTCAGATTATTATTTGCGCGGATAGTCGTACGGTCTGATTTTCATCCGGGTGTCAGGCGATCTCTTTGCCCCTGCTGTCCTCTGTGCTGAACAAAGACTGAACACAGAGTTCACAGAGTCGCTCTGCGGCCTCCGTGTTGAGATCTTTGAAATATGGAGGCCACCGAGAATTTCCCTTTGGCTGCGGCCACTGGCCGCGCCAACTGCAAGCTTGGAATTGACTAAAGTTCGAATGGGGCGTGCCTTTCCAACCTGCGCTGCGCCCCCATGTAACTCTAAATGTGAGAGGGAGTTGATGTCCAATTGAAATTGTTAATCATGAATATAAGCCAGGACGCTGAAGACCAAAATCCGACAGCATATTTTAAGGGCTGTTCATTTTTGCGGCGCCATCACCCAGGAGTGGCGCGATCACATTTTCCATTTCATGGGGTTGCCCCCCAGAACCCAAAAGCGCACCACGCCACCGTCATCGATCACAAGGTAAAACGGAACGCTGAACCCTCCCTCGACTTTGTTGGCCGCTAAAATTGCAATTACCACACAGACTATTTCGGGGCAAGGAATAAAAAACGCGGGGCGCCCGACTGCAGCGGGCGCCCGCGCGTCACCTGCGGGTTACCACATTCCTTTTTCGCCCGGCAATATAACCCGCACCCGCACGTCACTCTCAGTCGCGCGGGGCGCGGCGCGCCAATGCCCGCGAGGCGCTGGCGTGCCGGCTTGAAACATGCACCATCGCCGTCTCCGGCGTGAGGTCGTCCATGCTTTTCACCAGCGCGCCCTGGTCTTCCTTCAGGAAGACCAGCTTTGCTCCATCGTCGTCCATATCCACAGTAATCAGATCACCCAACTGAATCTGCCGGGTGGCCAGCAGGTTGGAGAGCGGAAAAACCAGGAAACGTTCAATGGCCCGCTTCAAGTGGCGCGCCCCAAATTTGGCGTCGGTGCCCTCGCGCAGCAGGAAATCGCGGGCGCGGTCCTGGCACTTGAAAACGAATTGATTGCCGCCAATCGAAGAGGAGATGATGCGTTCCTGCACGCGGCCCAGTTCGATGTCCAGGATTTTTTCCAAGTGCGGTCTTTGCAGCGTGCGGAACACGATCACCTTGTCGATGCGGTTCATGAACTCGGGAGAGAATTTCCGCCGCGCTGCTTCCGAGGCTGTGCGGTAAATCTTGCGGTCCATGGCCTCATCACTCTCGGTTGGCCCCGTGGAAAATCCAATCCCACCTGTCATCAGTTGCATCATGCTTTGCGACCCGAGGTTGGAAGTGAGAAAAACCATGGTGTGTGAAAAATCCACACGGCGGTTGTCGCCCAACGTCAGGGTGGCTTTGTCTAAAATTCCCAGCAAAAGCTGCCACAACGCGTCTGAGGCCTTTTCGATTTCATCGAAAAGCACCAGGCTCAGCTTGAGCGTTTCCGTGTGACGCTGGTCCAGAACTTCCTGGGTCAATAACGGCTGCGTCTCGCGATGCCCCAGATATCCCGGAGGCGAACCAATCAGCTTGGCAATTTCATGGCTATGCTGGAACTCGGCACAGTCGATTTTGATGATGGCGCGCGCGTCGCCAAACAAAACTTCCGACGCCGCTTCCACCAATCGTGTTTTGCCCGAGCCTGTCGGCCCGAGAAAAAGCAGATTCACCAGCGGCCGGCCGGGCACGTTCAGTCCCGCCATGAACACCTGGTAGACACGCGCCAGGCGCCGCACGGCGCGATCCTGCCCCACCACGCGTTGCAGCAGGGCATCTTCAAAATCCCGAACTTCCGGGCTGTGCATCGTTGGGTCAAGTCTTGTCTGATGGTTGGTCATCGGAGCCACCTCCGTCGCCTAATTTCTCAGTGTCATGGACCTTCCCTTTCGAATTTGAGTCAATTTAACGTCCAGCGTCGAGCGAAGAAGCTTGAGTCCGGAAACCATTTGCGACATCAACTCGCGGTCGCGTGCCATTTCCAATGCGGGCAGCGGCAGGTCCGCAATATCAAGATGAAGATTGCGGACGGCGGCGAGCAATTTCCGCAGGTACTCGGAATCGTTGGCAAAGGGTTGGACCAAATCACGCGATGTCTTCGCCCTCAGCCCTTTCCAATCGACCCTCACAAACGGGTGCCTGGATTTCACGCCCTCAATCACTTCCTCCGAAATGCGTGGCCGGTGACCCAGGCGGGCAAGATGCAACTGGTAAACCTGCCCCTTCTTCCGGGTGTTATGAACCAGATAATACGACTGCCCGCGCTTGCGAATAAAAGCCATAGTCGTCACCCAGGACGCCTCTCACGTCCGTGGTGGAATTATTTCCACTACGCATGAGGTAAAGAGCAATTCCATTGCCAAAACTCAACTCTCTGGCTCAGGCAATGCTTCCAACAACATAGCTGAAATTCAGTTTCCCGCCTTCCGCGCAAAACGCAGGATCCACCGAAAAGGTGCACAGAATTGGTGCTCGAATTCAACCCATGGCCGAATACAGCCAGAACCGCACGGCCTGTAGTGGAAGAATATCCACTACAGGCCGGGTGAATGCAAGAAAAATGTTCTATGGGCCACTATAAATTTTTCTTCTATGCGGCGTGGCAGGCCACCCAAACCGAAAACGCGCATCTCAAATGGGTAGAGACTTCCCAGGCCGCGAGCGCGCGGCAGCAGCGCCCGCAAGGCCATGGTGGAGTTTTTCCAATACAATGGAATTAATTCCGCACCCTTCCTTCAACCCAGCCAATTCATGATGAATATGAAGAGCCAAAAAAAGGCCATCAATACTTTTCGAAACGCGCAGAAAAATCGCCGTGCTATAATCATGCAATTCGCGGATCGTTATTTTTTGCCCGAGGTTCCCGCGGGAGTTAACGCCGGGGCAAGTGGAGATTAAAGTTATGGCGGTCGAACATTACGAAAAAGTCTGGCACAGCGGTAAATTCATTCCCTGGAGCGGCGCCACCATCCACGTGGCCTCGCACGTGGTCAGTTATGCCTCCTGCCTTTTCGAGGGCATCCGGTGTTATGAGACGCAACAAGGGCCCGCGATTTTTCGCCTGAAAGAACACACTGACCGGCTGGTGAATTCCTGCAAGATTTACCGCATGGATCTCGATTACACGCGCGACCAGCTCGAGCAGGCCATGGTGGAACTGGTGCGCGTGAACGGCATCAAAGCCTGTTACATCCGTCCCGTGGTGTTTCGCGGCCTCGGCGAAGTGGGCGTGAATCCCATGAAGAACCCAGTGGAGATTTACCTGCTGGCCTGGAAATGGGGCAGATATTTGGGCGAGAACGCGACCAAAGATGGCGTTGAGGTTTGCGTGTCCTCCTGGCACCGCATGGCGCCCAACACGCTGCCCGCCCTCGCCAAGGCCGCCTCCAATTACATGAATTCCCAGCTCATCAAAATGGAAGCGCTCACCAACGGTTACGTGGAGGGCATCGCGCTGGATTCAACCGGGCATGTGAGCGAAGGCAGTGGTGAAAATATTTTCCTGGTCCACGGCGGCAAGATTTTCACGCCCTCGCTCGCCTCCTCGGTCCTTCCCGGAATCACCCGCGATGCCGTCACCACGCTGGCCCGGGAATTGGGCTACACCGTGGTGGAGCAGACGCTGGCGCGTGAAATGCTTTACCTGGCCGACGAACTTTTCTTCACCGGCACGGCGGCGGAAATCACTCCCATCCGGTCGGTGGACCGCATCGCCGTGGGCAAAGGCGAACCCGGTCCCGTCACCCGAAAACTTCAGGACCGCTTTATGAGCATCGTTCAGGGCCACGCCGAGGATAAATACGGCTGGCTCACGTTCTGCAATCAGCCGGTTGGTGCGGCGCGTTAAAATCGCATTTTACGGTGCGCCTGCCCGCCTCCGGCTATTTTTTCTCCCATAGCGTCGAGGTCTGCCAGGTCCTGCGGACGGCCCGTGGATTTCTTGTTCTGAATCAGAGCCTGCCGACCAATAAATTTCGCAGACGTACCCGCAATTTCGACCTCAATCCTTCCTGCCCAAGCTTCATCGAAGGTCACACCCGAAATTGAGGTCAGCAAATCGATTCGGTTGGGCGGCACGCCTAACTGGATCACTCGATAGGAATCTACAAAGTCGGCCGCTTTCAAGTCAAGCGAGCCCATCCCAAATTCTTGCAATGCAGATTCAAGCCGCGTGCTGTTTTCCGGAGAATTACGGATCAGGATATCAAGATCGCCCGTGAAGCGGGGCCATCCATGGTGAGCCAACGCGACCGCGCCCACGATCAAATATTCAACCCCGTTTGAGTTCAACGATTCGATAAACTGGCGCCATTCTTTCGGAAGGGGCATCGTCCTCCTTGTTCGCGCGGGCGCGAAGCTCGAAGAGAATCTCCAGGCGTGCCGCCGGGCTAAGCCGCCGATAGTACTCGCGTGTGGCCTCTTCGGCTTCGCGGTGAGTTCGAAATTTGGCGACCACAGGCTGCATAGGTGCTATTCTACCCGCTTGCGCCTGCGAATTCCACTGGCGCGCCGGAACTCTGACGACGGAGGATCCATGAAACGCCGTTCATTTTTGCAAACCGCAGGATTGGGCGGGGCCGCTGCATTGGCGTCGCCAATGCGCGCTGATGATTCCGCGGGGCAATCAACCCGCTCGGAGCCACCTCCGATGAAGATCACCCGAGTTCGTTTTTATCTGAACCCCAACTCGCCCCCTCACTTCAATCAGAGCTATCACCTCGTCACCGTTGAAACCGACCAAGGCATCACGGGCATAGGCGAAGGCGGCTCAAAAGATACGGTGACGCAGTGCGCCCAAATGATTATTGGCGAAGATCCGGGGCGCATCGATCATTTGTGGCAGATGATGTTTCGCGGATTATTTTATCCGGCGGGACGCGAAAAACTTGACGCGCTGCGCGCCATCGATCTCGCTTTGTGGGACATCAAAGGCAAAGCGCTGGGCGTGCCGGTATACGAGTTGCTGGGCGGAATGTCGCGCGACCACGTGGAATGTTATTCCACCGCGTTTCCCAAACACGGCAGCTTGAAAGAGACCGCGCGCGCCTGCATGGATGCCGGCTTCCGCGCCTTTCGCTGGGCCACCGCGGATCCGCCCGACGGCCAAACGTTCAACTCCCACGAGGCCGTGCGAAAAACTTTTGAAGGTTGCCAGGAGATTCGCGAGGGCGTGGGCAAAGATGGCGACTGGTCGCTTGATTATCACACACGTTTCGATTTTCCTGATGCCGTGCGCCTCAGCACGCTGATCGAGCCGCTGGAGCCGTACTTTGCCGAAGACCTGATCCGCTCCGAGAATCCCGAAGTTTATCGCGAATTGCGCGCCCACGTGAAAGTACCCATCGCCGTGGGCGAACAGTTTGGCAGCAAGTGGGACATCAACAAACTGATTGAAGAACAGCTTATTGATTACGCGCGCGTCACCCTGCCCAACGTGGGCGGTATCACCGAGTACATGAAGATTCAGGCGATGTGCGAGACCCATTACGTCGGGCTGATTCCGCACTTCACCGGACCGCTTTCGGAAGCCGCGCTGGTCCATGCCTGTTCCGTGTTTCCCGGGCCGGTCATGATGGAAATGCTGGGCGACGGTTCCCACCCCATTCCGCATTTGCCGGAGCACTACGATTTTCGCAATGGTAAAATGTGGCCAAATCGCCGCCCGGGCCTCGGCGTCACGCTCGACACCAAGCCCTTGCAGTTGGCGGCTGAAGTCACTGAACGCGCGCGGCCCATTCCCATGTTTCATCGCCCGGACGGATCGTTTACGGAATGGTAGGAAGGAAAATTAAAAGTCGGTCCGCGCAAGGCAGTGACCTTATTAAGTCTGGTGTTGATTGATTTTTCCTTTTGCCTTTTAACTTTTGACTTTTAACTTCTTTACAATCGACTTTCGACTTTCAATGTGTTAGCTTCATTTAAACTTGTAAACTTGTGAATGAAAGCGGCGAGGACAACCAATGAATATTGACGAACTGCTGAAAGTAGCCTGTGAGAACAAGGCTTCTGACTTGCACTTAAAGGTGGGCAACTACCCTTACAATCGCGTGGATGGCGAGTTGAATCCGCTCACCCAGTTCCCGCGCATCTCCAGCGAAGACATGCTGAACATGGCGTTCAGCATGATGAGCAACCGCCAGAAGCAGAAGTTCAAGGAAGAGACCGAGCTCGACATGGCTTACGGCGTGGCCGGTCTCGGCCGTTTCCGCGTGAACGTGTTCCAGCAGCGTGGCAACGTGGGCATGGTTCTGCGCGTGATTCCCACCAAGATTCGCACCCTGGAAGAGCTTTACCTGCCCAAGGTTATTGACAAGATTTGCGAGGAGCGCCGCGGCATGGTGCTGGTGACGGGGACGACGGGCAGCGGCAAGTCCACCACGCTCGCCGCCATGATTGACCGCATCAATTCCATGCGCACCGACCACATTATCACCATCGAAGACCCCATCGAATTTCTGCACCGCGACAAAAAAGGTTTCGTCAACCAGCGCGAGATCGGCGTGGACACGGCGCGATTCTCCACCGCCCTGCGCGCTTCCTTGCGCGAAGATCCTGACCTGATTCTGGTGGGCGAAATGCGCGACCTGGAAACGATCGGCACTGCCTTGCTGGCCGCGGAAACCGGCCACATGGTTTTCTCAACCCTGCACACTTTGGACGCCACGGAAACCATCCAGCGCATCATCGCCGTCTTCCCGCCGCCCGAGCAAAAGCAAATCCGCCTGCAACTGGCGAGCACCCTCAAGGCCATCGTCTCCCAGCGCCTGGTGCGGAAATCGGACGGCATCGGCCGCGTGCCCGCCGTGGAAGTTTTGATTGCCACTGAATTTATCCGCGATTGCGTGATCAATCCGGATAAAACCCGCATGATTCATGACGCCATCGCGAGTGGCGTCTCGCAGTACGGCATGCAGACTTTCGACCAGTCGCTCTATGATTTGTACACTCAGGGATTGATCACGCTGGACGAAGCTTTGATCCGCTCGACCAACCCCGACGAGTTCAAGCTCCGCATCCAGGGCATTCGAACCACGGGCGACGCGGCGCGCGAGGAGATGGAGAAGGCCAGCCAGGTGGACCGGTTTGCCAAGAAGTAAGCCCGCCAATCCCTTTGCGGCGGCGCTCGCCATGCTGGCTCGCCGGCCCTATTCCGTGGCGGAAATCAAGCGCGCGCTGGAAAGAAAATTCCCGGGCGATCCTGCCATTCAGGACGCCATCGCGCGCCTGCGCCAGCTCGGCTACCTGGACGATCAGAAGGTGGCCGAACAAGTTGCCTATTCCCTCGCCCGCAACCGCGCCTATGGACCGCATCGCATTCGCCGCGAGTTGAAGTCGAAACTGGTCAATTATAAATTTATCGAGCCCGCCGTCGAATCTGCTTTTGAAGAAACCAGCGCGCGCCAGTTGCTGGAAGAGGTCCTGAAGCGGAAACTCCTCACCCTCAAATTGCCCGTGACGCGGCAGAAACTCGCGTCACTTTGCCAGAGCTTGATGCGCCGCGGATTCAACTCCGGTGATATTATGAAAGCGGTGCGCGCAAGGCCGGAACTAAATCCTGTCTCCGAAGGATTCGAGACCCTTAATGATTGAAAGAAGGAAAGCAAAAGCTTTTAACACAGAGATCGCAGAGTCTCAGTGAACTCCATGTTAAAATCATTCAAGAAATGACTGAGTTTGAGCGGCTGAATAAGATCACAGAGACCATCATTGGAGCCGCTATTCAGGTTCACCGCACACTAGGCCCAGGGTTGCTCGAGTCGGCTTATGCTGCATGCCTGGCATACGAACTCAACAAAAGAGGGCTGGAAGTAGAAGAGCAGAAAGCTGTCCCATTGGTTTATGAACAGGTCAAACTCGAATGTGGTTATCGGATGGACTTATTGGTTGAACGCTCTGTAGTCGTTGAGGTGAAATCCGTCGAGGCTCTCGCTCCCATTCATGAAGCCCAGGTGATGTCATATTTGAAACTTTCCGGATGCAAGCTGGCTCTGCTGATTAATTTTAATGTGGTTGTATTGAAGGACGGAATACGAAGGTTCATCAACGGCAAGATTTGAAGAGCAAAAAGATCTAACACAGAGGACACGGAGGAAAAACAAGAGAGAACACAGAAACGAACAATAGACATTTCTTATGGACTCTGTGCCCTCTGTGTTGAAATCTTTTCCTGGCACCTATGCGATCAAACGAAATTCGCTCCAAATTTCTGAAGTTCTTCGCCGACAGGGGACACCGAATTGTGCCTTCTTCGCCGCTGGTGCCAGCGCATGATCCTTCGATGCGGACCATTTTCACGAATGCGGGAATGAACCAATTCAAAGATGTCTTCCTAGGCATCGAAAGACGGGACTACGCAAGGGCTGCTTCGGTGCAGAAATGCGTGCGTGCGGCTGGCAAACACAACGACCTCGAACAAGTGGGCCGCACAACCCGCCACCATACACTCTTTGAGATGCTCGGCAACTTCTCTTTCGGCGATTATTTTAAGAAGGAAGCCATTCCGTGGGCGTGGGAACTCGTCACTTCCCCGGATTGGTTTGCCATTCCCAAAGACAAACTATACGTCACGATTTTTGAAGGCTCAGGCGACATTCCGCGCGACACCGAGGCATACGATTGCTGGCTCGGCCTGGGCCTTCCCACAGACCGCATCTTCGAGCTTGGCATGAAAGACAATTTCTGGCAGATGGGCGAGACCGGCCCGTGCGGGCCGTGCTCGGAAATACATTATGATATGGGCCCCGCCGCAAGTGATCACGGTCACGCCGATTGCAAATTTCCCTGCGACTGCGGACGCTACGTCGAGCTATGGAACCTCGTCTTCATGCAATTCAATCGCGATGAGCAAGGCAAGATGACGCCCCTGCCTCGCCCCAGCATCGACACGGGCGCCGGACTCGAACGCTTGGCGGCTGTTCTGCAAGGCAAGCTCTCGAATTTTGAAACGGATTTGTTCCGGCCCATCATCGGCGAAGCGGCGGAGTTGGCTGGCAAGGAATACGGAACGAATCACGAAACCGATGTTTCACTCCGCATCATCGCCGACCACGCCCGCGCCGCAACATTTCTTATTTCCGATGGTGTGATGCCTTCCAACGAAGGCCGCGGATACGTCCTGCGCCTCATCATGCGCCGGGCGCTCTATCATGGCCAAACTCTGGGCCTGAATGAGCCCTTCCTTTTCAAAATGTCCGGCCACGTGGTGGACATGATGAAAGACGCGTATCCGGAGCTTGTGGAGGCTGCTCATCACATCGCCAAGGCGATTAAGATTGAGGAGGAGCGCTACGAGCATACGACGCGCCTCGGCCTGGATCGCTTCACTGCCGAGGCGACCATTCACCTTGCGCCTTGGTTCAGGGACGTGTTGCAAAAACATGAAGACCGTGCGGTACCGGTCGAGGTCAAGTACCCCGAGTTTGTTCGACTTTATGACAAAGCTGCGGGAGATTCTCCAATATTTCTGAACGCTCCTGCCGCAAGCGGCACGGTATCGGGAAGCGACCTTTTCAGGTTTCACGACACATACGGGTTACGGCCTGACTTCGTTACGGATGTCATCAGAATTCGCGGGCTGGCTCCGGATCGGGAGGGCTACGAAGCTGAGATGGCGAAGCAGCGCGAGCGTGCACGCGCATCTTGGAAAGGCGCGGAGAAGAAAGTCGCGCAGCCCATTTACCAGCAACTTGCAGAAAAGCAGAAGACTGAATTCGATGGCTACATGCAGACCACTTCCCCGCATTGCAAAATCGTGGCGATTGTCCAAAAAGGCGAAGCTGTGAGCGAGGCGAAGGCCGGCGACGAAATCGAAATCGTGCTCGACCACACGCCGTTTTACGCGGAAGCGGGCGGGCAGGTGGGCGACCAGGGACATTTGCTGGCGTCGACAGAGAGTCAGGAGGTTGCCCACGTCAGCGACACTTATCGCCCGGTGAGCGGTCTGACCGTTCACAAGGTTGTAGCGCGCGAATCGCTGCACGTGGGCGACGCGGTGACGGCGGTCGTTGACGCCGATCGGCGTCACGCAATTATGGGCAATCACACGGCAACGCATTTGCTTCACGCCGCACTGCACACAACGCTCGGGCCACACGTGAAACAAGCCGGATCGCTGGTGGCGCCGGACCGCTTGCGCTTTGACTTCTCGCATTACGCCGCGCTGGGCGAGCAGGATGTGCTCGATATCGAAGACCTGGTGAATCAGCACGTGCTGGCCAACGAAGAGATGCATACCGAGGTTATGGATCTGGACACCGCCATCAATACCGGAGCCATGGCGCTGTTCGGCGAAAAATACGGTGATAAGGTGCGCGTGGTTTCGGTGGCTGACGGCAGCTTTTCAAAAGAATTGTGCGGGGGCACGCACGTGCATCGCACAGGCGACATTGGCTTATTCAAAGTAATT
>DASYXZ010000154.1:0-2162 GCA_035934315.1 Terriglobia bacterium
TTGGCGCGCATGTCCAGGTGATTGGTGGGTTCGTCGAGCAACAGAAAATTATGGGGGACCATCAACATGCGGGCCAGGGCGTAGCGGTTGCGCTCGCCGCCGGACAGGACGCCGATGCGCTTGAACGCGTCGTCACCTGAAAATAAAAAACAACCCAACAAGCTGCGCAATTCCGTCTGGCTGCGGTTGGCCACGCGGGAGAGGTCGTCGATCATGCGGGCCTCCACGTCCAACTCCTTGTACTGGTCTTGGGCAAAATAATCGGGCTCCACGTTGTGGCCCAGTTTCATTTCCCCTCCGGTTGTCGGTTCGGTGCCGGCCAGCAGTTTGATCAGGGTCGATTTGCCCGCACCGTTCACGCCCACCAACGCGATTCGGTCGCCCCGGTTAATCACAAAGTGGACGCCTTTAAAGACGCACTTCTCGCCGTAACTTTTCGCCACGTCCAGAAATTCAACCACGGTCCGCCCGCTCGGTTTGGGCTGCTTGAAATTGAAATGGATGGTTTTTTCGTCGGGAGGCACTTCGATTTTGTCCATCCGGTCGATTTCCTTGATCCGACTTTGCACTTGTTTCGCTTTGGTGGCCGTGTAACGGAAGCGATTGATGAACGCTTCGAGCTGGTCGATTTTCTCGCGCTGGTTGCGGTAGGCGGCCTCCACCTGCGACCGGCGCTCCTCCTTCAGGGCGAGAAATTTGTCGTAATTGCCCACGTAAAAATGGACGCGCTTGTTCCATATCTCGACGATTTTGCTCACCGTGACGTCAAGAAAATAACGGTCATGCGAAATCAGCACGATGGCGTTGGGGTAGGAGTTCAGATAATCTTCCAGCCAGTTGCGCGCCTCAATGTCCAGATGATTGGTGGGTTCGTCGAGCAGAAGCAAGTTCGGCTCCTGGAGCAAGAGTTTCGCCAGAGCGAGGCGCATCTGCCAGCCGCCGGAAAATTCGTCAGTCTTGCGCTTCCAGTCCGATTGCGGAAATCCCAAGCCTCCGAGAACCGCCCCGACTTTCGATTCGAGCGAGTAGCCGTCATGCGCCACAAATTGGCTGTCGAGACTTTGGTGGCGCTCCGCCACCCGGTGGTATTCATCGCTCTCCGGGTCAAGCTCAGACATTTTTCCTGTGAGGGCTTCCATTTCCAATTCCATGTCGAGTAGCTCGCCGAAGACGGACATGCATTCGGCAAACACCGTCCGCCCGGAAAGTGAAAGACCATCCTGCGGCAGATACCCGGCCGTGATGCCCCTGGCCGAGCTCATTTCCCCATAATCGAGCGACTCTATCCCTGCCAGCACCTTCAGCAGGGTGGATTTGCCCGTGCCGTTCGCGCCCACCAGTCCCACTCGATCGCGGGGCGTAATCATCCAGTCGAGACTCTCAAACAGGACTTTGGGTCCAAAACGTTTTCCGGCGGAAGAAAGTTGAATCATAGATAAGTTTTTCTTGGATCACCGCGATTGCCGGCGGGACCTGACAACACCAACGATTATAGTCGATTTTCGCTGAATCAGGGGGATTCTGCCATCGACTCGGCGAGAAACGGGTGGGTTGGATATGCTCAAGTGGTTGCGAGTGGGGGCCACAATGTTTTCTTCGCCCTGCACTGTCATCCCGAATAAAGAGAGGGATCTCGCTCTGAGAACGAACGATATTCTCCGAGTTCAATATTTCGTAGCGTCCGGTTCCGAATTCGCCGCAGTGGCGAATTCGGAACCCTCCAACTGGCCATCATATTACAGCCGTATCTCGAAAAACTGGTTGAACGGATTCTCAATCGGCAGTTTGCGAAAATGGGTGAAGCCTGCAAGCTGCGTCACTCGACGGACATTCGCTTCGCCCATTCCGGCGCCATAACCAGCTCCATGATATGCAAGCGAGCATGTCATGCATTGTAACGTACTGACCGAGTAGAAGAGCCGCCCCAGGGGGTTGATATTATCTTCCAGGTGGTCGCGGACGTTCGGCTCGATGCAGAACCACGTCCCATCTTTCTTCAGCGCCCCGCGAATGGATCGCGCGCAACCCTCGGGCGTCACCATGTCGTGGACGCAATCGCAGGTCAACACCAGATCGAAATCGCCGCTCTGGGGAACGTCAGTGGCGTTCCGCGCGGCATAAGTCAGTCGGTCAGAGAGGCCGTGCTTCCGGGCATTTTCATT
>DASYXZ010000157.1:0-8836 GCA_035934315.1 Terriglobia bacterium
GGCCATCCACGGCATAACCCACCTCAATGGTTCCGCGCCCGCCCTCCGGGTAAGCGTAATTAATTACATTCATCACGATTTCTTCCATCACCAGATCAAGCCGGTCAAGCTGCGCCTCCGGCAAAGCCGCTGACTGGGCGCCGTGGCGGATGAAATCCGTGAGCTCACGAAGAGAGTCGATGGTCGCCGGGAGTTTGAGTTGGATCAGGCCGTTTCCCATCAGGAGATGCTTTGGCAGGCTGCCTCTACGGAATCGAAAACCGGAAAAACGGAAATCAAACGCGTCATCTCAAAGACTTCCTTCACCAGGCCATGCAAGCCGCTGAGGAGAAGAACGCCACCGTGTTCCTGCAATCTCTTCGCGTTGCGCAGGAAGGAACCCAGCCCCGCGCTGTTGAGGTATTTCAATTCCGAGGTGTCCACTACAAGATGGAAGGAGCCTTCCTCGATACCCTTCGCCACGGCTTCCTCAAATTTCTTGTTGGTGTCCGCGTCCATTCGCCCGATTAATTTCATCACCACAATTTTGCCCACTTTATTAGTTTCGATGATCATGTCCGGTTTTGAGTCCTTTGTGTCAGTCTTCCTGTTTCCCACCCAGGATTGTACACCGTCACGCAAGGGCGACTGTATCACATTTGCCAGCACCTCTGGAAACTCCGCAGTATTTGGGATATGATTTTGCAGCGTAACAAACGCGCGTGAGCACGATCAAAGTATCATTAAAACCAACGGCAGCGTCAATTTGCAGGAGACATGCGATATGAACTTTCCGGTCGGACCCGATGACGTAAAAATTATTCAGGGAGCCAGTGGCAAGGGCCTCCAGGTGATGTGCTCTTGCGGCGCCGTGAATTGGCAGCACGTGGAGATGCAGACCGCGCTATGGCCCTGCCGTAATTGCGAGCGCGTCCTCAGCAATTACTTCCCGGGTTTGGTCGCCAAAGTCCTCGCGCAACAAAAACAGGACGCCGAAAGCCAGGCTCAACCAGCGACTACCTATTGAGGCTCGCAAATTATGGTGACATTCATTCGTTGTAGCGGCGCTCTCTGAGCGCCGAAAACACGGCGGTCGGAGACCGCCGCTACAAAAGAGGTCGTCGCCATAATTTGCGAGCGTGAGTAAGAATTCCGACGGCCGGCTCGGCCATTTTGCAGCGAAATCGCACCCGCTGAAGTACGCTGTCGCCGTCCGCTACATCGGAATCTGGAAGTGCGGCGTGAAATCAGACACGGCATAATTGACGAGAGCGTCCAGCAAGTAAGTGGCGTAGGGGTCTGAGCCATAGGACGCGGTGAGCGAGAAGGTGCACACTAGAAGTTTTCCCGCGCCGTATTTCGCCTGAACGAGGGCGCCGACGTTCGAGTGAATCCAGCCATAGAATATTCCAGCCAGCACGTCGTCAAAATTTTCGGGTGGCACGCCTTTTAGAACCGCGCCAGGCGTCACGGCTTGCATTTCAAAACCAGCCAGGGTTTGAAACCCGATCTGCTTGAAGGGTTCCCGGTCTTTGCGAACCCAAAGGAAACTCGAGATCCAGTTTCCGTCGAGGTTGTCGGAGGTGCGCGGCACGACTTCAATGCCCGGCGCGAGCGACTGCCGGTCACCCGCGAGCAGAATCACGCGGCCGCCGGCGCGCAGAGTTTGCCTCACTGCGTCGTCGAAAGTGGAGGTGATGAGAACTGGAAAAGTTTCGGAACCCGAAGGCGCTAGATAATTTCGCGCGCGCATTTCAAGCACCAGCCGCCGCAAACGTCCGCCGGGGTCGTGAAAAGCGACCGCGGGTGGAATCTCCGGCTTGGGCGATGGGTAGAAGTAGAAAGACAGTCCGGTGGGATCATCGGAAATAATCCTGCTTCCGGACGACACCCGAATTTTCAAACGGAATGGAGTAGGCGTGGCGACACCCGGCACAACAAATTCAACGTTGCCCACTTTCGCGCAGGATCCCACAGGCAGGTCGGGCAAAGCGAACGCACCGCGCAGCGGGGTGCCCTCAATTTCCCACGCCACCGTAGCGTCGGAAATGGATTGGTCGCTGTAATGCGAAAAATAAATTTCAGCTGCCGCTTTCTCTCCCGAGGTGTAATTGCGTTTGTCGGCGCGCGCCATCACCAGGTCGTCCTGCTGCAACTTCGCCAGATTATCGCCAAAAATCTTGGGATGCCGCCACATATCGAGCAGCCCGTTCGACTCCCAGTTGACGTCGGTGAATTCAGTAATGACGTAACCCTGCATTTCAGGGTGTGATCGAAGACTCTCGATTTCGTATTTCAGCGATCGGTACTCGTGCCACTGCGTGGCGTCCGCCAGGGCGTTGAAATCCGGAAAAAGGGAACTGTACTGGTAATCTTCAAACCGTTTTTCCACGCCGCCCGGCAGCGTGATCTTTCTCCCTCCGAAATCTCTCGTGAACCACCAGGGGCGCGGATCAGGCAAGCGCGGCAATCCCCAATTGCCAAATTCCGAAAGCACCAAAGGTTCATCGCCCCTGGGCGAAGCGTCTCCATAAGGACTGAACAGCGAGCCGGGCCGCGTGGCCTGGTCAGCGACGAGGCGATCGAAGTTGGCGGGGTAATCGGGGATGGCGACATACTGATGGAAATCGGCGATGTCAGTCGCCAAATGAAAATTGTCGCAGCAGGCGCTGTTGTCTTCCACCAGCCACCCCGGGACCATGGCCTTCGCCCCGTGGTAAGCGGACTTGAGCCAGTCGCGGTCGGCGGCCTCCTTCAAGTTCGCGCCCCAACTTTCATTGATAATACTCACCATGATTATACAAGGATGGTTCCAGTCGCGCTCGACCATCCCACGCAATGTGGCGAGACCGCGGCGCTCGGAGTCCGGCGTGAGTTTGTCCCAGTTGGGAATTTCGTACCAGATGAGCATCCCCGTCTCGTCAGCGGCCTGGAGATAACGCGGATCAGGGACTTTGATGTGACAGCGGAGCAGGTTCAATCCAAGCGCTTTGGCCTTGCGCATTTCGTTCCGCAAATAATCGAGCGAGGGCGGAGTGTAAACCGTATCGGGATAAAAATCCTGGTCGAGCGCGCCGCGAAGATAGAGGACCTTGCCATTTAAATAAAACCTTCCGCCCCGCGTCACGAAGGTGCGGAAACCGAAGCGGTAAGTTTCCGTTTCGCCGAAACTCGTTTTGACTTGCAAGGTGTAGAGTGCGGGATTCGAGAGGCTCCAGAGGTTTGGACCTGTAAGCCGGCCGGCAATTTCGAAAAGCCCCGGCTTGGGATTTGTGGCGCTGGAACTTTGCCAGACTTGATGCCCGGAGGGATCGAGGATTGCAGCGTTCACAGCGGACGAAAAAACGGGCGATGGGGAGGATGGCGGGATGACAACAGGAATCTGAATCTTGAATTGCCCGTCCGCGCCTGCCGAAATATGCACTTGTCCGATGTGCGCGAGTGGCCGGTAATCGATCTCGACGCTTTGCCAAAGGCCGCTCGTTTGGACATACCAATTCTGTTTGCCATGAGGAATTTCGGAATACTTGATGCCCTCAACAACTTCATTGGGTTTGGCGCCCGGATCGACCACGCGGACGGCGATCTGGTTTTCGCCCGCGTGTATTAATTGGGTGACATCGAATTCAAACGGCAGGTAGCCGCCCTCGTGCGAACCCACCTTTTGCCCGTTCACGTAAACGTCCGCCCGATAATCGACGGCGCCGAAGCGCAATAACGCCACTTGTCCCGCCGGCGGAGCGGCCAGCGTGATTGACCGCCAGTACCAGGCTACTCCGGCGTAGTCACGCAAATCAGAGAACTCGGATTGCCATGAGCCGGGAACGTTGATGGGGCGGACCGTGGCGCCGGAAGGAAAAGCGTTGACATTTATATTTGCCGCGGGATCGGGAATGAAATTCCAAGTGCCGTCCAGTGAGAGATCGTTTGCAACCGCTGCTGTGGCGGGTTTGCTCGCTGCGCAGACTGCCAGGAAGATGAGTATCAGCGAGCCCCGAATGATATTTTTCATGCAACCTTCTCCAATTGTTCCGTAGGTCGGGGCGGATGGCCGGGCTCGCAAAAGTTCTTTCGAGGCGAGTTCCATCGAGGCCACGTTCCGCCGCCCCAATTTCCCTGCGCGCTGAGTTTATTCGCTCCACCCGCAAAAAGGCAAGATGCGGAATCTTCAGCTCGCCGGCATGATTCTCTTTTGCTTCTCTAATCGCCTGTGCTAGTATGGGGCGTTTTTATTCTGGTTTGCCTTTGGAATTTATAAAATGAATTCAAGCGCAACAGTAAAACTAAAAGCCGACTACCTGGTGGCGCCTGATACGGTGGTGGATGAAAACGGCGAGGGTCCGGGTTTTGAACTTGGGCCGAGGGCCGGTAAGCCGGTGCTGGTGGTCGTTCGTGTCATGGAAATTATCGAGCAGGAATCCTTACTGATCTCCATCTGGGGTTCGGCTGACGGAAAGGATTGGGGTTCAAAAGCTCTCTTTCAATTTCCGGAACGTTTTTATCGCGGGCTGACGCCCGCCTCAATCGACCTCAAGCAGCGTCCGGAAATTAAATTCCTTCAAGCGCGCTGGGCGGTCAATCGATGGGGCCGTGGTTATCCGCGTCCTTATTTTAAGATTTCGGTGGAGATTCAGGAGTCGTCTGATAATTAGCCGGTTTCCGGCACAAGGAAGCAACATATGGGCGGACAGGGTCGGGAGTTCATCACCCCGGAAATTGATAAGCGCCAGCATCGCAGGGCAAAGCTCGTGACCCACGTGAAATGTGAATCCATGAACCGCGACGAACTTCTCGTCACGCGCGACATCAGCATCGGTGGTTTGTTCATCAATACGAAAACACCCCTACCGCTCGATTCCCAGGTGGGACTTTCCTTCAGCCTTGCCGCCGGCCATCCCGCCATTACCTGCAAAGGCAAAGTGGTTTTCTCCCGGCAAGATATGGGAATGGGGATTGAATTTTCTGATTTGAATACAGAAAGCCGGCAGTCTCTCGAAAAATTTGTAGACGAAGTCAACTAAACCCTGCCATTCTTTTCTACTGCAAAAATTCAGGGGGTCCTTATGACTCTGCTCAACAAGATTGGCCAAATTATTCTTTTTTTCGTCGTCCTTTTTTTCGGGGCGCGCGCCGGCATAATTCAGGCTGCCCCTCACGGCCAGCAGGCGACGCATCCGGCTGCACAAACCCCATCGACTCCGGCGCCTTCACAGGAGATCCCGACGCAGAAAATTGATGTGCCGTCCGCGTCCCAGGCTCAACCAACCACAGACATCAAAGAGACGGGATCTTTGGCCGCGGCGGATGTGGAAGCGCTGCTCACCAAAGTCCGTTTCTCCGAATACCGCATCAACGACTTGTTGACTGACGTCCATCCCGATCGTTGGAAGTTGTCCGGAGCAACACTCGAATCATTTAATCAAACGCTCAAAACACTTCATGCACAGGTGCAATCACTGGGCGAGTGGCGGGCGCAGTTTGAAAAACGGACGGACAGTATATATCTGGGCTTCCAGACTTATGCGGCGATTAACTCCGTGCTGCCGCGCCTTAATGGCGTGGCGCGAAGTATCGGAGAGCATGAAACTCCCGGGTACGCGGCTCAGTTCAGCAGGGCAGGGGACCAGCTTTTCGATTTGCAGCAGACGATTGGCAGCTATCTGGGATCACTCCTGCACAATCAGGACCAGCTTCTTGTGGGATTTGAAAATAATTTGACGGCGTGCCAGCAAAACCTGAGCGCGGCCATGAGGGATAAACCTGCGCGCGCCACGCGGATGAAAAATTCCCGCATGGGTCGCCCGCAGCGGCGAAGCTCGAAACACATGCCGGGAAACCCGGGTGGAAGTGTGAGCAAGGTAAAGAAATAAGATTAGTCAGAAGAAAAACGACCACTCCAGTTGCCGAGCCCCGACCCGCTCCAATTCCCATCACGGCTTCAAGTACTGATCCAGCCATCCGAGCACTGTTTTGTACCACAACCCGCTATTTTGCGGCTTCAAAACAAAATGGCCTTCGTCGGGAAAGTAAAGTAATTTGGAAGGAACGCCCTGGCGCTGGAGCGCCGTGAAAATTTGGAACGCCTGACCGTTGGGTACGCGGAAGTCTCGCTCGCCTTCCACAATCAACATGGGCGTGCGGAAATTTTGCGCGAAGTGCGACGGCGACCACTTATCAAACAACTCGGGATTTTTCCACGGCACGCCCTTGAACTCCCATTCGGCGAACCAGAGTTCTTCGGTTTCGCCGTACATCGAGCGCTGGTCGTAAACGCCGTCGTGGGAGACGAGCGCCTTAAAGCGATTGGTGTGGCCGGCAATCCAATCGATCATAAAGCCGCCAAAACTCGCGCCGGCAGCGCCAATGCGAGTCTTATCCACGTAGGGCAACCCCTCCAATTGGTCCGCGGCCGCCATTAAATCCTGATAAGGCGCGCCACCCCAGTCGCCGGAAATCTCTTCCACAAATTTTTCCCCATAGCCCACCGACCCGTGAAAATTCGTCATCATCACCACGTAGCCATGCGCGGCAAACATCTCTGCGTTCCACCGGTAGCCCCACGAATCATTCCAATCGCCTTGCGGGCCGCCGTGAATCAGAAATATCGCCGGGTACTTCCGGTTGGGATTAAACCCCGGCGGCTTCACCAGCAGGCTTTCGATTTGCGCCCCCAGGGCTCCCTGGGTGGTTACGAATTCAGCGGGATTCATGTCCAGTTGGCCCAGGAGATTGTCATTCTCATGCGTCAATTGCATGGGGACGCCGCCGGGAATCAGAACTCGATAAATTTCCTGCGGGTGCGTCAGGCTGCTGCGCGTCACCACCAACGCCTCCCCGCCTGACATTACCTGGAGTTCTTCGTTCGTCCCTTCCAGAACCTTTTCCACTTTGGGGTGGCTCACTGACGTTTTGAAAACCGGAGCGTGGCCGCGCTCGGGCGCATTGAAAAAAATGGTGTCGCTGTCCGAAGCCCAGGCAAAACTCTCAACCCATTGGTCGAAGCCTGTGGTCAGGTCTTTTTTTTTCCTGTTTGCCGGTCGTAAACGCGGAGGCGGAACAGGTCCGACTCATAGCCATTGCGCGCCTGCGAGGTGTAGGCGATGTAGCGGCCGTCAGGAGAATATTGCGGTGAGGCATCTGAGCCGGGATTATCGCGCGTGATGTCTTTGGCCTCGCCGCCTGAGGTCGAAACGAGATAAAGATCATTGTTCGTGGTCCAGGCGGGATGCCCGGTGCGGTTGGAGGTGTAGCAAACTTCCGAGCCGTCGGGAGAAATATCGTAACCGTCAGGCGCGCCGAGAAAGAACGTGGGCGAGTCAAACGCGCCGGGCGTCAAGTCGCGGGGCGTTCCGCCTTTTGCCGGGACGGCGAACAGGTGGGTGTATTTTCCGTCGCGCCATTCCGTCCAATGGCGAAACAAAAGTTCGTCAATAACGCGTGCCTTCACTTTGCTCTTTGCAGCTTCTTCCACATGCTTCTTGTTGCATTCTTCATCGGAACAATCGGGATAAACCTGCGAAGTGAAGAGCAACCAGTCGCCGCGCTTCGACCACGTGACGCCATCGGCGCCGGTGGAGATGGAAGTGATTTGCCTGGGGTTCCATCCGTCTACGGGATTGATCCAGACTTGTGAGTCTCCATTGTGATTGTAAATGAAAGCAATTTCTTTACCGTCGGGCGACCAGCGCGGCCGGGAGCTTGAATCTGATCCCATCGTCAATCGGCGCGGCTCGCCGCCGGCGGTCGGGGCAATCCAAATGACGTCGGTCTTTTTGTTGGCGTCGTAATCGACCGTGGTCTCCACATACGCCACCGATCGGCCGTCGGGTGAAACCTGCGGATCGGAAATTCGTTTGACCGCCATCAAGTCTTCAAAGGTGATGGGATGTTTGCCTTGCGGCGATTCGGCAAGGGTGTAATTGATGTCGATTTCTGTGAGCACCTCAACCGGGTCGCCATTGAGCAACGTGGGCTGATACTTCCATTGCTGCACCGCATCGAGCGCCGACTTTACCAGTATGGGCTGGCCTGAGATGACCTTCAAATCGATCACCGACCCGTCCTTGCCGATCGTGGCTTGCAAGCGCACCGTGCCTTGAACGCGTGCTTGCTTTGCCAGGGGAGGGTATACCGGAGCGACTTTCTTGATGATCTTCGCCGCTTCCACGGCGCCGCCTATTCGGATCCGCTGGGGGGCTGCTTGCGGATGGGCGCTTGGCATGGGACTTCCCGCCGCTCGCGAATTGAGCGGCGTCCAGCACAATCCTGACACGAGTAAAAGTGCTACCGCTATTCCTGCTCTCATTATTACCTCCCTTGCGCCCTTGTATGCTGCCTCACGAATCTGCAGCCAGGAAGCCCCAACCATCTGCCGTTGAAGGCCTTTACCCCGGAATAAAACCTTGCGCAGCTTGAATGGTCTTGCTTGTTCATGTTCCACCGCAATCCGCCTGAGCGCTTTTTTCTACCAAAGCCCTCACCGTTGTATGTTCCCGGGAAGCAAGTTTTTTCACCTGCCTCAAGAGGGAATCAGGAATCTCGATGGTTGTCTTCATATGGGGAGATGCAATACAAAGTGTGTCAAGATTGCAAGGTTGCCATAAGTGTGCTTCCGAAAGCTAGTCGCCGCACCCTGGAATCCCAAAGGTTGTTATTTGTCCCACTCCGTATGGAACACGCCTTCTTTATCAATGCGGCGGTAAGTATGCGCGCCAAAATAATCCCGTTGCGCCTGCAGCAGATTGGCGGGGAGGCGCTTCTGGCGGTAGCCGTCAATGTAGCCCAGCGTGTTGCTGAACGCTGGAATGGGCGTGCCGAGGTCCGAAGCGGTTCGCACCACCTCGCGCAAACTGTCACA
>DASYXZ010000165.1:0-4942 GCA_035934315.1 Terriglobia bacterium
GTGGCGCGATTGCGGCCGGCGTGTTTCGATTCGTACAGAGCCTTGTCCGAAGCCTTCAAAAGTTCTTCGAGCGTCTTCCCATGTTCAGGGTACATGGCAATTCCCAAACTCACCGTCACCTGAGGCAGTGGCTTGTCGGTACCGGAAGGCACCACCATGCGCTCAATCGCCTGCCGAATGCGCTCTGCCACGCGCTCGGCCGCCGGGAGGTCGGTATCGGGAAGCACAACGACAAACTCTTCGCCTCCGTAGCGCGCGGCCAGGTTGGTTTCGCGCATGGCCTGGGTGACTGACTTGGCAAACTGGCGGAGGATCCGGTCGCCCACCTCGTGGCCGAAAGTGTCATTGAAGCTTTTAAAATGGTCAAGGTCCATCATGATCAGGCCCAGCGGCGTTCCCTTACGGGAGGCCATGGCGATTACTTTGCGCGCGTAATCTTCCAGGAACCGGCGGTTATAAAATCCAGTGAGCTCATCCACGTTGGCCTGCTGCTTCATGGTGCCGAGCAGGCGCAGGTTGGAAAGCGCGGAGGCGGCGCCGCTCAGGTAATTTTCCAGCAGGCTTTCGCGTTCCGGGGTCCAAAAATTGATCAGGCCTTCCAGGCGGACAGCTCCAATCAGAATGCCGCCGGCGATCAAAGGTCCGCAATAGTAGCTGCCTTCCGTTGGCGTGGCAAATTTTGCCGGGCAAAGCGGCTCCTGCGTGACGTTATTCACGCGGAAGCGACGCCCGGTCCGAACCGCTTTGCAATTATGGGGCTCGTCAATCACCGGCCAGGCGCGCAGTTTTTCCGGCAGCGGAGTAAGTGACGTCGCCGCCTCCAGAAAATTTTCAACGGCATTCAATTTGAATATGATCACTTGCCGGGGATTAAAACGTTCGCGCAACGAGTGCAAAAGCTGGTCATAGACTTCCGCCTCCGTGGTGCACTGGGTGACGGCCTCAGAAAATCTGTTTAACGCCGCCAGGTCTTCGCGTTCCTGGCGCAAGGCTATGGTCATGCGGGAGAAACTCCTGGAGAGCACGCCGAATTCATTGTCCGCCACGGAGGGCGAGATGGCGTGAAAGTCGCCGCGGCCTACCCGCTCGGAAGCGTCTATCAATTCCTGCACCGGGCGGGCGATCAACCTTGAGACCGCGCTGGTGAGGAAAAGTAGAATGGCCGCCACCAGCAGACCCAGGCCCACTCCCCCTTCCAGCATCAGCCGCATCAACCGCTCGGCGTCCCGCGCCCGAGCCAGGCTTTCCACATTGTTTTCATTAAGGAGTTTCAATATCATGCTGCGGATTGAATCAATGCGCGTCTCGCCTTCGTCCAGAAATTGCGTGGTTGCGGGAGATTTACCACGCCGAATTTTAGCAATGGATGGGGCGGCCCACTCATTTCGCCAACTGGTTATTCCATCGCGAATCGCTTCCACTTCCCCCTGGCGGGCGGAATCTGCGGGCGTCAGGCTGCGCAACATTTCCAGATCCATGAATAGCTCTTTCTCCGTTGCGGCATAGGTGGTGAGGTATTCAGGCTGGCTGGTCAAGAGATATCCGCGCAACGCGATGTGGGCTTCCTCCAAATGCCGAAGGAGCGATTCCCCGTGTCCAATCCTTTCCAGCGACGTCCGGGCGGCCAGGTCCATGCGGCGGGCCATCCAGAAAGTGTTGAGGAAGATCGCAATGGCGGAGAGCAACACAAAAACAACCGGGAGGGTCAGCAATAAAATCTGTTGGCGGATTTTGAGATTGCGAATCGAAATGATCATCCTGAATCCATCAACGCCCCAATAGGGCAACGTACCTTATTCGAACTTATCCGTCAACCGGCAGCGCATGGTGCGCACGACTTCGTCGAAGAGTGAGGCAGAGTGGCCATTCCCGCGAAGGCGGGAATGACCAAAGGGAGGGAAAGACAGCGTAGGGCGATGGACAAGAGAACCCAGATCGAGGTCGCGTCACGAGCATCTCAATTAGCCGGGACGGCGCGCTCGCGGGCCCATTCGCGCAAGCCTTCCACTTTTTCACGCATGGTGACGGAAAGTGGATAGGTGGACTGGATTTCCTTCAGGACCATTTCAGTGGAGAGTGGGGCCTTCTGGGCGAAGGCGGAATAGAGACTTGATGCGACGGCTTGCTCAATTTCCGCCCCGCTGAATCCTTCCGAGGCGGCGGCGAGTTTCGTCAGATCAAAATGGGCGGGGTCCTGCTTGTGACGGGCCAGGTGAATCGAAAAAATGGTTCTTCGTTCGTCGGGATTGGGAAGGTCTACAAAAAAGATTTCATCAAAACGCCCTTTGCGCAGCAACTCCGGAGGCAAGGCGGAAATATCATTGGAGGTGGCGGTCACAAACACGGGCGATTTTTTCTCCTGCATCCAATTCAGGAACGTCCCGAAAATGCGCACGGAAAGACCGCCATCCGCCTCCGACTTAAGCCCGGCGCTGGGAAACATTTTTTCGATTTCATCAATCCACAACACGGCCGGCGAAACGGCCTCCGCCACTTGCAGCGACTTGTGAAGATTTTTCTCCGACTCTCCAATATATTTCTCAAACAAACTGCTGGCATCGAACTTGAGCAACTGAAGGTCCCATTCACTGGCCACGGCCTTCGCGCATAGACTTTTACCGCAACCCTGCACGCCCAAAATCAGGATGCCCTTGGGCGGATCCAGTCCGTAACGCGCAGCCTCAGGGGAAAACGCGCCCCGCCGCATTTCCAACCAGGCCTTGAGGTGCGCAAGCCCTCCCACCGAAGCCATCCCCACTTCCGGCTCCAAAAACTCGAGCACACCCTGGTCTTTGATCAGGTTGCTTTTGATCCGCCGAATAAGGTCGATGGTGCCAAGGTCAAAACGCGAATTCTCAAGGACCGCCTCGCTCAGAACGCGTCTCGCTTCGCCGCGGGTGAGGCCGAGAAGACTCTGTACCAGAGCGGGAGTCTGATCTTGCGTGAGCTGGCTCTGGATTCTGTGGTTTTTTTCCAAATCGCTCACGGTGATCGCCACAAGCTGGTTCAATTCACCCTCATCGGGCAAGCCCAATGTAAATTTCGCCACATCTTTTTCCAGCTCTACCGGAATTTTCACGACGGGGGCGGAAATCAGGATAGCGTGGCGCTCCTGCCTGAATTTTTGGCACAGGTCACGTAGCTGGCGGACGGTGACGTCCTGCTCAAGGTATTTATGAAAATCTTTCAACAAAAACATGCCCTCGCCGTCGAGGCCGCTGATCTGAGAAAGCACCTGGGCGGGCTCCGCCGTGTTATACATCGGCGCCCCGCCGGATCGCGCCATCCCCTGCGTCACCGACCACACGTAAAGCGGAAGGTTTAAATCCTGGGCCACCAGACCCAGGATTTCCGTGGCCCGCCCTTCTTCCCACGTATCAAGGTAGATAATGGGATACTGCGAATTCACCAGCAGGGCGAGTTCTTTGCGCGAGTCCTGGGTGCTCATTGTGGCTTCCCGACTTTCTGTCTGCCTTTATTTTTTGAGGCTGCAACGCGAATGGCTTCTTGCGCCCACCGGACCAATTCTTCACCATCCTCCAAAATTTCCACGGGAACTTCATAGTACCTCTGGAGTTCCTGACTGGGATTCGGTCGAAAAGGTTTGGTGTCCCGATCCAGGTATGCCTGCCGGCTCCTGGCGTCGGTCTTGAAGTATAGCCGCGACTTGGAAATAATGCCGAAAAAAACCTCGTCACTGTAAAATCCGTAACCGCTGAACATCCTCCGGACGCGCAAGCCCTTCACGTCTCGAAGCTGGTCCACGATAAAATCTTTGAAAGAGTCCGCGTGGGTCATTATTCCAAACCTCCCGGAATATGCGGCCAGAAAATTGCTGCTACCTGCTTCGTGGGACACGCGGCATGGTGGCAAGAGCGCCTGCCAGCAGCATGGACACTGCCAGAACGCCAAGCGGAATGGCAAATGATCCAGTCCGACTACTGAGGTAACCAACCAAATAGGGTCCGACAAACCCTCCGATGCTCCCCACTAAATTAATTACGCCAATCGCCGCGGCGGCAGCGCTCTCTGAAAGCAAGGCCGCGGGCAACGCCCAACAACAGGCAAGAAATGCGTAGTAGCCAAACAATGTGCCCGAGAAGGCGACAACGGTGAGCCAGGGGCTGACTCCCCCAGCATAGGCAAACAGGAGGCTGGCTCCGCTGACGAAAAGTGGAACCGCAACGTGCCACCGGCGCTCACCGGTGCGGTCTGAATGCCACCCACACCATAACATGCCGGCGATTCCGGCCAGATAGGGCAAGCCAGACACCAATGCGATTTTGGAATCTGGGAAACCGGATATCCTCTTGAGAACCGTGGGCAGCCAAAATATTAATCCGTAATTACTCGTGTAGGCAAAAAACGTGACCAGCGACAATATCAAGACGTCCCGTTGCCTCAACGCCTGCCACCATTTGTATCCGTGGGTAACTACCTTTAATTGTTTTTCGGTCTCGAGTGTAGCGACGATCCAGTCGCGCTCTTCCGGCGCAAGCCAACTGGCATCGTCCGGCCGGTCGGACAAATAAAAGACGGTAATAATACCAAAGACCGCGGCCGGGATTCCCTCTCCGATAAAAATCCAGCGCCAGCCATGAAAGCCAAACCAATGGACGCGCAGGAGCCATGCGGCCAGTGGCGCGCCTACGACGAATGAGATGGGGATCGCTGCCATAAAGTGGGCAGTGGCCAGGGCGCGCTCTTTGTAGCTGAACCATTGGCTCAGATAAACAATAATTCCGGGGAAAAACCCCGCTTCGGCAAGCCCCACAACAAATCGCGCGGCGTAGAACTGACCGGGAGTCTGAATGAAAGCCATCAGTACTGTAGTCATACCCCAAACGATCATAATGGCGGAGATACTCCGGCGCGCGCCCCAGCGATGGACCAGCAATGCTCCGGGAATTTGAAGGAGCACGTATCCGACGAAAAAGATGCC
>DASYXZ010000178.1:0-43550 GCA_035934315.1 Terriglobia bacterium
TCAAACATCTGGCGCGGAATAAGTTTCTGCATCCGTGAGCACAAAATGCGGGAGCGCGCTTGCGCAATTTCGCGGTGGATCACAAAGGAGAGAGCGTCCACGGGCTCACCCGCCACGAGCAAGTCCACTTTAACAAGGTCCGATTCCCAGTAACCGGAGAAATGGTAGTCGAGGGATGCGTAGCCCTTGGAAAGCGACTTCAGCCGGTCGTAGAAATCCAAAACTATTTCATTCAGTGGAAGTTCGTAGGTGAGAAGAACCCGTTTGGACGAAACGTATTCGAACCCTTTCTGCACGCCGCGTTTTTCTTCCACTAGTTTCAGGATGCCTCCCAGGTATTCATCGTGAGTCAAAATCATGGCGGTAATCACCGGCTCTTCGATTTTAGCGATATCGCCCTGGGGCGGAAATTTGGTGGGGCTCTCGACGTCCATGACCTGGCCCGCTTTGGTGGTCACGCGGTAACGGACGCTGGGCGCGGTGGTGATGAGGTTGATTTTGAATTCGCGTTCCAGGCGCTCCTGAACAATTTCCATATGCAGCAGGCCCAGGAAACCGCAGCGAAAACCAAAGCCCAGCGCGACAGAATTTTCCGGCTCAAAGAAAAAAGACGAATCATTCAAGCGCAACTTTTCCAGGGCATCGCGGAGGAGTTCATAAGCGCTGGCGTCCACCGGGTAAAGTCCGGCAAAGACCATGGGCTTAATTTCCTCAAATCCGGGGAGCGGCTCAGGCGCCGGGCGGTTGTCCTCCGTGATGGTGTCGCCGATGCGCGTATCCGTGACGCGCTTGATGTTTGCGATCACGTATCCGACCTCACCGGCGTGAAGTGCTCCGACGCGGACCAGTTTGGGCGTGCGGATACCCAGCTCTTCAACGGTATAAATCTGGTTATTGGACATGAGCCGGATGCGCATGCCCAGGGCGAGCGTTCCCTGGACGACGCGGGCCAGCACCACGACGCCGCGGTAACTATCGAACCAGGAATCGAAAATGAGCGCCTGTATAGGAGCTTCAGGCGACCCGGCGGGTGGTGGAATTTTTGCCACGACGGCTTCCAGCACGTCCTCAATCCCGACGCCCTGTTTGGCGCTGATCAGAATGGCTTCCGTCGGATCCAGCGCCAGGGTGTGTTCAATCTGCTGTTTCGCCATCGCCACGTCGGCGCCCGGCAAATCGATTTTGTTGATCACGGGGACGATGGCCAGATTGTTGTTCATCGCCAGGTGCGCGTTGGCGAGAGTTTGGGCTTCAACGCCCTGCGAGGCGTCAATCACCAGCAGGGCTCCCTCGCAGGCCGATAAGCTGCGGGAAACTTCATAGGAAAAATCAACGTGCCCGGGTGTATCGATCAAGTTCAATTGGTACTCGTTCCCATCACGAGCCTTATAAAGCAGACGCACCGCGTGGGCTTTAATGGTGATGCCGCGCTCGCGCTCGAGGTCCATGGAGTCCAGGACCTGCTCAGACATCTCTCGTTTCGAGAGGGCCCCCGTGATTTCAAGCAATCGATCGGCCAGGGTGGATTTCCCATGGTCGATGTGGGCCACAATTGAAAAGTTACGAATGTATCGAGAGTCTGTCATTGAATGTGGTGGTTCGCCCGTTCCGGGCATGGACCAAGGCAGACTTACCGTGCAGTCGAGGCGGCAGGCTCCGGTGTCCCGCCACCCTGGGAGGCTGTATCCAAAACCTTTGTAAATCTATCAAAATAGAGCTATGCTGTCAAATTCGATACTTGATCGCTTTTGCTCGGTAGAAAGCTCCATCGAGCTTACCTCTAACTATGCCTGACGTTGAAAAGCTTTTTGAGAAAGCGGAAAAATATCTTCAAAAGCAAAAGTTCGAAGCTGCGCTCGAAACCTTCCAGGAGATTTTTAAGTATGAGCCGGGCGACGAAGAAGTGTTGCTCAACCTGGGCGACCTTTCGCTAAAGCTCAACCGCACGTCCGACGCTTTACGTTACCAGGCGCAGTTGGCCGACCACTACATTAAGCGGAATGAAGTTTCAAAGGCAATTGCAACCTGCCGTAAAATCCTGAAGTTAGCTCCCCAGGATGTCGCCATTCTGGTGAAGCTGGCCACGCTGCTTGAAAAGTCGCAAAAGAATAGCGAGGCGTTGGAGGCCTACCGTTCGGCCCTTGAACTGCAGCGTAAGACTGGCGTGACTCCCCAGATGCTCGAGTGTCTTGAACACATCGTCAAGCTGGATCCCAACAACATGGCCGCACAAGTCGAACTTGGCGAGACAGCGATTAGCGCGCGCCAGCCCAAACTGGCAGCGCCGGCATTTTTGCAGGCAGCGCGTTTGGCTCGCGCTGCGGGACAGGAAGACCGTTGGGCCGAATTGGCGGAACGCGCTCACCAGCACGACCCTGCCGATGAGGCCGCGAGCGTCGCAGTTTCTGAGGTCTACCTTACAAAAGACCGGACGCCAGAATCGATTGCGCTCCTTGAGCCGGCCTACGAACACAAACCGGATGACGCCCAAATCCTCGACCTGCTCTCTCAAGCCTATTTGCGAATGGGGAATTTCGAGAAAGCGCAGCCTATATGTTGGAAGCTATACCAGGCGCAACCCGACAAGCTTCCATTGCTGCTGAAGGTCATTGAAGGTTTCATACAAGCCGGCAACCTGAAAAAAGCGCTGGAAGTAGTGGGACAGATTAAGACAAGCCTTTTCCAACAAGGCAAGAAAAATGAATTTCTTCAAATTGTGGAAAAGATATACGCGGCTGATGAATCCAATCTGCCGGTACTGGAGATATTGACCGCCCTCTACAACGAAATGAACAAGGAGGACGGACTGCGCCGGTCTCTGGTCCGCTTGTTTAATCTCTCCCTGGCTGCGGAAGACTTCCAGAAGGCCGCGGACACTTTGGAAAAAATAATTGACGTGGACCCCTATGGCGTAGGCCATTACGACCGCCTGGTCAATTTGGAAGGCAACATTGACAAGATGTGGTATGAAAACATCGCTTCGCGGATTCAGCCTTATTCCTCGGGGCGCGCGACAGCCGGGGCGTCCGCGGGACCCGGCGCCGCGCCCGTGCCAAAGGCCGAGGGATTGGATGACCTGATCGTGGAAGGCGAGATGTGCTTCCAGTACCAGCTCACCGGGAAACTGAGCGTCACACTGGAAAAAATTAATCGTCTTTATCCCGGAGCCGAGGCCAAAAGCGATCGATTGCGTGAGCTCTATCAGGCAGCTGGATTTACTCCCACGCCAGGCGTGGCGACCGCGGCCCCGGCCGCCGCAAGCGCACCAACGCCAGCACAGGCGCCACCCGTTGAAGCTCCGCGAACTCAGGCGGCAGACTCCGGCATTCGTTCCTTTGACGATCTCAGAAAGATTTCAGAGCTTACCGCAAATATTTATCGCGAGGCGACGCCCCAGGGCGTGATGCAGGTTGCCGTGAACGAAATTGGTCGCGTCCTGTCTGCCAGCCGCTGCTGGGGCGCTTTGGGCACCGCGGTCCGTACGCCGTCGCTCATGGTGGAATACTGTTCACCGGCCGCCTCTGCATCCGACATACCGGCCGTGGTGAAGCTTTATGCAGCCTTGATGCAAGAAGCAGCCGCAAAGCCTGACGGCTGGTTGGTGGAAGACGTCATGCAGTTCCCCGCACTCGCATCGATCTTGCCCGACATCCAAAAACTCGGGATCAAGTCGCTGCTTGCTTTGCCTTTGATGGACAAAGACCAGCCCGCCGGACTGCTTTTAATCGAGCAATGCGACAGGCGCCGCGCCTGGACGCCCGGTGAAAGTGTCTTGCTCATGACCATCAGCACCCAGGTGGTCATCGCCATCAACAACACTAAACTCCGACGCTTGGTGCGCTCCATTGCCGGCTCCGACGAGGAGACAGGGCTCCTTCCACGGAGTTCGTATGTGGACTGCCTGCTGTCGGAAGCGGCGCGAGCTAAGGAGTTGTCGAAACCTCTGTCCGTGTGCCTCGTCGAGCCGGAAGATCCGACAGGACTCATGAAAGCACTGGGAGACGCGGGGATCCAAAAGTACTTCCAGCAGGTTGCCAAGGTTTTGCAATCGAACTTGAGGCAGAATGACATCGCTGTCCGTTACAACCCTTATGCCATCGCGGTGGTCTTTCCTGACACCGCCTTACCGCAAGGCGGACTGGCGGTGGAGAAATTGCGGCGCGCCATGGCTCAAGTGAAATTGGACGGCAGGACGCCGCCCAACTTTTGCGGCGCTGTTTGCGACGTTCAGCTTGGACCCGTGTTTGATCCCGTGGATGGCGTAACGGAAGTCATTAACCGTCTGGCCGGAGCCCTTGAGGAGTCCCACAAGTTAGAGGATAAGCGCGTTCATTTGTCAAAATTTGAGGACTGAGCAAATGATGGCGCGCCGATTGCAGACTGACGAGAATCGGGAAAGTGCAGCAGCGGAGCCCTTCAACGGATGTTGCCGCATCGTTGGCCACAAGTTCTGATCCACTCTTTTCCTTCTCAATAATGAGTTAAGGAGATAAACAATGGAGATTCGCAAGGTCGGCGTGGTCGGTTGCGGTTTGATGGGTTCAGGGATCGCGCAAGTGGCTGCCATGGCCGGCTTCTCCACCGTGGTTCGTGATGTCACCGAAGAATTACTTCAGAAGGGCCGGGGAATAATAGAGAAATCTTTGGGCAAACTCGCGGAGAAGGGACAGATCACGGCTGAACTAAAATCGAATGCCCTGGGCCGATTGAAGTTCTCCACCAGACTGGATGATTTTGCCGACTGCGACCTTTTGATCGAAGCGATCATCGAGAACCTTGATCGAAAGCGGGAGCTTTTCTCGCAACTCGACAAGATCGCTAAACCCGAAACTGTTTTTGCCAGCAACACCTCATCCCTTTCCATCACGGAAATGATGACGGCAACGCAACGCGCGCCTCGATTTTTGGGACTTCATTTTTTTAATCCTGTTCCTCTTATGAAACTCGTGGAAGTCGTGAAGACCGTCGTCACTGACCCGGTCGTGGTCGAGACCGGTCTTGACTATGGGCGCAAGGTGGGCAAGACGCCCATCCTCACTTCCGACCGCGCAGGTTTTATCGTCAATCGCCTTCTCGTTCCCTTTCTTCTCGACTCTATTCGTGCGCTCGAAGAGGGCGCGGGCTCCATCGAAGATATCGACAATGGAATGAAGCTGGGATGCAATCATCCCATGGGGCCTCTCACACTGAACGATTTTGTGGGCATCGATACCACTTACTACATCGCTGAAATTATGTTCCAGGAGTTCCGCGAAAAACGCTTTGCTCCGCCGCCTTTGATGAAGCGCATGGTGCTGGCAGGCATGTACGGGCGGAAGAGCGGCAAGGGCTTCTATGATTACACTGATCCGAAGAACCCAAAACCCAACAAGTTGCTGGTGGGGTGAGTCAGTTTAAGGTTTGTACCGTCAGGTCCCCGTGACATTTGTAAAGATTGAAAGATTGAATAATTGGACCATTGGGCCAATGAGAGACGCGCGGTATTATTTTCCCGATTACTTGATGGCCCGCTGATTCAAACGTCCAATTTTTAAGGAGTGAATATGTCTTTCGAAACCTTGCTATACGAAAAGCGCGCCGGCATCGCCTACGTCACTGTGAACCGACCCGAAAAATTGAATGCGCTCAACCAAAAAGTCATAAAGGAGCTCGGTAACTGCTTTGAGATTATCCAAAAAGATGATGAAGTGAGGGCTGTGATACTGACCGGTGCGGGCGAAAAGTCGTTTGTAGCTGGCGCCGATATCAATGAGCTTGCCTTGCAAACACCCATTCAGGGCAAGGAAACTTCGCTCGCTGGGCAGCGAATTCTCGACTTGATGGAAAACCTCGGCAAGCCCATTATCGCGGCGATAAATGGCTATGCTTTCGGAGGTGGCTGTGAGCTGGCGATGGCCTGCTCGCTGCGCCTCGCTTCGGATAACGCGCGTCTGGGCCAGCCGGAAGTCAAGCTGGGCATTATTCCCGGCTACGCAGGCACCCAGCGCCTTCCCCGGTTGGTGGGCAAAGGGCTGGCGCTTGAAATGATTTTAAGCGGCGAAGCTGTGAGCGCCCAGGAAGCTTATCGAATTGGACTGGTCAATCAGGTGGTGGCCGCGAAAGATTTGATGGCCGCGGCGGAATCACTGGCGCGAAAAATCATGGCCAATGGCCCGGTGGCGGTTAAGCTGGCGCTGGAAGCGGTTAACCGCGGCATGGACATGACTCACGGGGCCGGTGAGTTTCTTGAAGCGACGTTGTTTGGCCTGTGCTGCGCGACCGCCGACATGAAAGAAGGAACACGCGCGTTCCTGGAAAAGCGCCCGGCAAAGTTTGCGGGAAAATAGTTTTGGATATCAGCATCTGACCAGCGAGCACTGACAATCGCCATGGCTTCTCGAAGAAAATCCCGCGAACTCGCCTTGCAGATGCTTTTCCAGTGGGAAGTCGGAAAACATTCTCCGGCCCACGTGATGGCCACATTCCTTGACCCGGAAGAAATCGACAGGCCTGTGAACAACTTCGCTTGCAGCCTCTTTCAGGGGACAGTCGATGACATATCGATTCTCGACCCGATGTTGCGTGAACACACCAAACACTGGCGCCTGGAGCGCATGGCTGCGGTAGACCGCAACGTCCTTCGCCTCGCCCTTTTCGAGATGCTTCACCACGCGGAAACTCCTGCCGTCGTGGTCATCAACGAAGCTCTGGAAATTGCGCGCCGCTTTTCCGGGGAAGATTCCGCTGAGTTTGTGAACGGCGTTCTTGATGGCGTTCGCAAAGCTTTGCCCGCCTTCAGCAATACGGCGGAGGGTAAAACCCGCGACCTAACCGCTAATCATTCTTCTTCAAAGAAACACAACGAGCGATCGAAAAAAAGCCGGAAAATTTAAAGTCAATTCAGCCGGGAGCATCAAGAGACTGTCCTTACTTCCATGTTGGAAGCCCTATAGCCAGCCGCCTGAAAATCCCGCGCGGCGCAATCCGCGAAGAATATAGGGGCACTTCCTGGTCAGTTGCCAGATGAGTTCAGAACGAAAATTTTCAATCATCAGGACCATCGGGCCTTCATTGAGTCCAAAAATATAAGGTGACACCCAGCCGAATGGGTTCTTGGTTTTTTCAGGAAAAGTCGCATTGAAGCTGGCCTCAAAGCCATAGGCCTGGCGGTCCTTCAAGCGAATCTCTTCAATAAAGTACCGGATGGTGGGCAGCACAATTTCCGGCGCAAAAGGAAGCGATGCGACCACCGCCCAGGGCGAGATGGTTCCGTCATCGGGACCGAAAGGCACGCCGCGTGCGCGATACCCAAAAAACTTTCGCTGGATGCCGCGAATTTTTCGTAAGCCTGGACCCGGGCCATCGCTCGCCGTAATGCCCCAGCAACTCTTTCCGTAGTGAGCGAAGCCGTGCGGATTCCGCACCGCGTATTCCTGCTGGATGTAAGTGGCGCGACGGCTGTTTTCAAAATAATCAATGCCGCGCGCCTTCATGAGCGCATCCTGGATTCCGCGAAAGTCGATCCAGCAATGGGACAGTTGATGAATGAAAAGTGGTCCCGCGTGGAGCAATTCCTTGCCGTAGAGTTTTTTCCATTTGAATGTCGAAGTCCAGGCCCGGTAAGAATCGGCCGGCAACGGGTAAGTTGGCGAGCCCAGCCCGAGAATGTAAAGAAGGGCAGCTTCGTTATAACCCAGCCAGCGATAGCGCAGAAAGCCGGTCTTTGGCTTCCACCCATGGGTAACGCTCGCGCCCCTATTCAGCGCCCAATGCCAGTCGATCCGCCGGTAGAGTTCATCGGCCAGCTTTCGGATTTGCGTTTCAGTCTCATTCTGATGATCGAAATAAGCGGCAGCGGTAAGCGCCCCGGCAATGAATAGTGCCGTATCCATTGTCGAGAGTTCGCAATCCCACGTGCGCCGCCCGGTTTTCATGTCGAGGAAATGGTAATAAAAACCTTTGTAGCCGGTGGCGTCAGGCTCGCTACCTTGAGGACTGGCTTTGAAAAATTTGAGTGTCTTCAACGTGGACAGCGCTCCCGCGCGTCGTGTCACATAACCGCGCTCGACACCTGCCGGATAACTTGCGAGCGCCAAACCCACAGCGGCGATGCTGCACGGGGAAGCGGCATCCGTTTTGTCTGCCACCAATCCGTTTTGCGACTGCGTCTCGCCCGGGAAATATTGGAACGACTCGCGCTGGATGCATTCCAGCATTTCCGCGTTTGGGATCGCGGAGGGGGGAACTGGTGTAGCGCTGGAGCTTCGCCGGTGGCCCATAAAGGGTGCATTATGCCACGTGCGGGAATTAAATATTGTAAATCGCGGCCCATTGGCTCAATCTATGCCGATGCAATTTATGAATCACGATGCATGCGCCAGCCTCGGGTACCATTCAAATAAAAAAGCATTTCTGGCATCCCGGGTCAAATGAAGAAAACAAATTTCCATTCATCGAATGAAAAAGTTTCAGTCCGTAGTTTCTTTGCAGATTTAGGGCCGGGCCTGATCACGGGCGCGGCAGATGATGATCCTTCTGGCATCTCCACCTATTCGGTTGCCGGCGCTGCTTTCGGTTACGCGCCGCTCTGGACGGCGAT
This sequence comes from Terriglobia bacterium, assembly GCA_035934315.1. GTDB lineage: Bacteria > Acidobacteriota > Terriglobia > UBA7540 > UBA7540 > DASYXZ01. Next base: position 8,579 of record DASYXZ010000178.1, read on the forward strand.
TTTCTCTTTTCCCCTCATGGCCGCAGTCCAGTTGATGTGTGCGCGCCTCGGCATGGTGACGGGCCGGGGCCTGGCGGGCGCCGTCCGGCTGCGCTATCCCCGCTGGGTACTTTGGGGAGCGTGCTTGTTGCTCGTGGTCGCCAACGTCATCAACATTGGCGCCGACCTGGGCGGGATGGCGCAGGTCACGCAGATGGTAACCGGGGTCAACGCGCTGCTTTGGAGCCCGGTCTACGCAGGGATTATTCTCGGGCTGCTCTTCTGGTCGTCATACAAACAGATCGCGCGCGTTTTTAAATGGCTCACCCTTGTCCTGTTGGCATATGTGGCAACAGCTTTTCTCGCTCACGCGGACTGGAAAGCTGTTCTGGCGGCCACCTTGATACCTCGAATGAATTGGTCACAGGAGTTTCTATCTGTATTAGTGGGCATCCTCGGCACCACAATCTCACCCTATCTGTTTTTTTGGCAGGCCGCGCAAGAGGTCGAGGAGGAGCGTGCGATGGGCCGAAGCCTGGCTCAACGCAAAGGGGCCACGGACCTTGAGCTGCGAAAGTCACGAACGGACGTGATTGCGGGCATGTTCTTTTCCAACTTCATTATGTATTTCATCATTCTCACCACGGCGGCGACCTTGCATGTCCACGGGCAGACCAACATCGCCACCGCGCGCCAGGCTGCCGAGGCCCTGCGCCCGCTGGCGGGCAACGGCGCTTATTGGTTGTTCACTTTGGGACTGATCGGGACCGGTATGCTGGGCGTGCCAGTGTTGGTGGGCTCGTGCGCTTATGCGGTTTCCGAAGCTGCACCCTGGAAAGGCTCGCTGGACCGCCGGCCCAATCGCGCGCCAAAGTTTTACGCAGTCCTATCGGTGGCAATGATTATTGGCGTGGCTTTGAATTACGTCGGCCTCAATGCGGTGAGAATGCTTTTCTTGACCGCAGTGATCAATGGCGTACTGGCGCCACCGCTTATTTTACTGGTCGTCTTGCTGACCAGCGATTCCACCGTGATGGGAAAGCACACCAATCCGCCACTCCTCCGAGGCCTGGGCTGGTTGACTTTTGTGGTGATGGTGGCGGCTGCTGTAGGAATGTTCGCGACGTCCTGACCCTGATTGAATTGAATGCGTCCACCTCACATCGGTGCCTTGCTTGATGCCTGCAAATGTCTGTTCCGAATTTATCTCAAAACGAGTGGATGCGGCGGATTCGGCATAGTGCCCCCAGTCTTCAAAATTTGTTTTAATAACCAGCGAACTCCTCCGCGCGAATGTCGCTGTCATCGATTCCATTGTGCTTCAAAATGGCATTCAGTGCCTTAACCATCGCGGGCGGACCGGCAATATAATAAATGGCGGCCTCCACGCCCTTGAGATACTTTGCCAACATTCCTTGACTGATCTGTTCGGTCTCGCCACTCCAAGCTTGCTGCGATTTCGCCATTTCGGTCATCGTGCCGATCAATTCAAAATTTGGATTTTCATACTCCAGGGACTCGAGTTCCCTGAGAAACGGAGCGTCCTCCGGGCGCCGGTTGGAGTAAAAAAGAAAAATCCTGTGGGCTAACTTGTCCTTCGCCGCTTGCAGGACGATGCTGCGGAATGGGGTGATGCCGATGCCGCCGGCCAGGAGCACAGCCGGCCTGCTCGCGTTGTCGTGGAGGGTCAAATCACCTGATGGACCTTCGATTTTAACCTGAGACTCGAGTGGCATCGTTTTCAATACTCGCTTGAAAGCGGTGTCGCGCATTCGAGTCGTTATCATCAGGAAGTTTTCATAGGGAGCGGAAGCAATCGAAAATGTTCGCGAATTGCCCTCCGCGTCTGTCTCAGGTGGATTGATCAGTGTGACGTCCATGAACTGGCCTGGTTTAAATGCCCATCCGGGTGATTTTTCAAACTGAAACGCCATCGTCCCTTCCGCGACTTCATGGCGATGCTTGAGTCTCAGTGTCAAGCCGGGCAACGCTGCAGAGGCGCTCATTCTTCTTTCTCCTTTTTGCCGACACGGAAACCAGCACTTACCTGTCAAATTCCATTGTCAGTCGTGCCAGAGCAATCCCTCCTATGAAGAATACTCTGACGAGAGTGCGGGGCCGGTTCGAGCTCTACGAAATGGGTCGCGCATGCTTCTGAGTGAAGTCTCTGTCATGCGATGGCCAGTTTCGGAGCTTCATTATTCACGGCCCCGCCTAAGCGGAGGATCGCAGAATCCAGCCTGCTCTGTCTGTTCAAAATTGCACATCGGACAAATTATTTACCAAAACAAGTTTTTAAGGAGGGAGTAGCGTGGCACGACCGGTCACCGTTCTACTTTGGTCGAACCCAAAACAGGGAAACGGTAAAAACCTGTTGCCGCCACCTCTCTCCCATACTCCGCTATAAAATGTAAGGTCTGGAAGCAAAAACTGGAATCCGGTATTTACCTGTATTCAAAAGGGGTTCTTGCCTGAGGCGCCACATGATTGCATCAAAGTCTTGCCAACGGAGTGCGGCAAAGTATTGGTGCGGGTTTTTGTGAATCGAAGGCGCAAGGTTCATGCATTCTTACCGTTGAGGGCAGCAGCAGCTATACCTTCTGCGGCTGGAGCAATCCCTGCGCGGCCAGTACTTTTTCCAGTTTGGCGCGGTTTTCGGAATTCATCGGCGCCATCGGCAACCGATAAACCTCTTCAATCATACCCATCATGGCGAGCGCCGCCTTGACGGGGATGGGATTGGTTTCAATGAAATTGACATGGATCAGAGGCAGTAACTGGAAATGAAGCTTGCGCGCCTCCTCGTATTTTCCTTCAAGGAGCAGATGGGTGAGGTTGGTCATGGCGCGCGGAACCTCATTCGCAATTACGGAAATTACGCCGACCCCGCCGAGCGCCATCAGCGGGAAGGTAAACGCGTCATCGCCCGAAAGAACGTGAAAGCCCGGCTCGACTAGCTTCAAAAGCTCCATCTGCTGGGTAATACTGCCACAGGCTTCCTTAATAGCAATGATATTGCTTATTTTAGATAGGCGGGCCACGGTGGCTGGCTCAATGTTTGACGACGTGCGGCTGGGTACGTTATACAAAACGACTGGAAGGTCGGTTGATTCGGCAATGGCCGCGAAATGCTGGTAAAGACCCTCCTGCGTGGGTTTGTTGTAATAAGGCGCCACGGAGAGGATGCCCTGGACGCCGAGCGCCCCGACTTCCTGCGCGAGCGCAATAACTTTTTTGGTGCTGTTCCCGCCCACGCCGGGAATCACGGGGACTTTGCCCGCCACCTCTTCCGTCACCACGCGAATGACGCCGATATATTCCTCGTGTTCGAGCGTAGGCGTTTCGCCTGTGGTGCCGCAGGGCACGAGGAAATCAATTCCCTCTTTAAGTTGGAATTGCACCAGCCGGCGGAGCGCCTCCACATCCAGCGATCCGTCCTTGGCAAAGGGTGTTACGAGTGCCGTGCCACAGCCGCGAATGTCAAGCGCCATACGACCTCCAACAAGACCCAAGGATAAAGGTTAAAAGTTAAAGGGTAAAGAGTATAGCTGGAAAGATGAAATCGGAGCGTTGAATTAGAAATTAAGAGACAGGGCGCAGGTGTTTCCTTCATACCTCAACCTTCATAATTCACAAGTCATCCTTTACCCTTCAATCTTTGATTTTTTCCCCTCCTCTTCTAAAACCTCGGAGAAAGTGAACAAACCCTTCTTGCCCACCACCCAACGCGCGGCGAGCAGCGCGCCTTCGGCAAACCCCTGGCGGCCGCGCGCGGTGTGACGCAGGATGATGGTGTCGGCTTCCGAATCAAATCCCAGTTCGTGAGTGCCGGGAATGTATCCAGCGCGGACGCTGGCCACAGGAATTTCGCGTCCGGCGAGTAGCGGGGAGACCTGGCGATGCATTTCCCTGGCCGTGCCCGAGGGTGCGTCCTTTTTCGTCCGATGGTGGGCCTCGGTGATGTACGGCTCATAGATGGGAAACCCGGCGAAAATTTCCGCTGCCGCCTGCGCGGCGCGGTAAAAGAGATTGACGCCAATGGAAAAATTCGCCGCGTAAACCAGGCCCACGCCGTTCTTTTCCACAATTTTGCGGACCTCATTCAGCCGCTCGGTCCATCCAGTCGTGCCGATCACCATGTTGCACCCTGCTTCAGCCACGCGCCGCGCATTCTCCACCACAGCGTCAGGGGTGGTGAAGTCCACACAAACATCAATGCCCTCGAACTTCTCGCGCGTGATGCCCTGGGCATGAGGGTTGGCGTCAATATCCATCACCAGGCGCACCTGGAAACCGCGCTGCGGGGCGATTTGAGCAATCGTCCTGCCCATTTTCCCGTAGCCGAGCAAGGCCAGATTCAAAGTTCGTTCAGAGGCCGGGATGGTCGAAGGTTCGCTCATCAGAAGAAGGGAGATCCTTGAATTATGAATTATGAAGTATGAAACAAGAAAGCCGGCGGGTTTTGGCCTTTAATTCATACTTCATAATTCATACTTCAGACCTTGTAACCCATGCTTCTCAATGTGCAATTTAATCCAAGTACCCTTCCGACTTCATCAACTCCGCGTTAAGCAAAGCCGCTCCTGCGGCGCCTCGAATCGTGTTGTGGCTAAGCGCAGTATATTTGAACTGAAGGACAGGACAGGCGCGAACGCGCCCGATGACGGTGGCCATGCCGCCCTCCGTCATCAGGTCAAATTTCAGCTGGGGGCGGTCGCGCTCCTCGCGAACCACAATAGGATGTTTGGGCGCCGAGGGCAAATCCCGCTCCTGTGGCAAGGCGCGGAAGGTGCGCCAGACGCGTTCCAGATCTACGAGCGATGCTTTCGATTTAAGCGAAACCGAAATGGATTCCGTGTGACCGTCTTCAACGGGTACGCGGTTGCAATGCGCGCTCACGATGAACGCGCCAGGCTGCACCCGACCCCCCCTCTGCATGCCGAGCAATTTGCACGTTTCGCGCTCCACTTTCTCTTCTTCGCCACCGATAAACGGGATGACGTTGCCCATGATGTCAAGCGTGGGAATGCCGGGATAGCCCGCGCCGGAAACCGCCTGCATGCTGGTCATGATCACTTTGTCCAATCCGAAAGCCCGCTCGAGCGGCGCGAGCGACATCACGAGACCGACTGTGGTGCAGTTGGGATTTGTAACGATCATGCCTTTCCATTTCCGCTCCCGCTGTTGGCCTCTCAGCAACGCCAAATGGTCCGGGTTAACTTCAGGAATTACCAGCGGCACGTCCTCATCCATGCGATGAGTGCCCGAGTTTGACACCACCACGTGGCCGGCGCGGGCAAACGCCTTCTCCACTTCGCCCGCCACCTTGGAATCGAGCGAGGCAAACATCAGTTGAGGTAGTTTCCCCGGGTGCGCGCCCGGGTCACACTCATGCACCTGCATCGCGCGAGCCTTCTCCGGCATGGGTTCGCGCAAACGCCAGTTGCAAGCCTCGGCGTAATTCCTCCCCGCTGATTTTTCCGACGCGCCGAGCCATGCCACTTCAAACCACGGATGGTGCTCGATCAGACTTACGAATCGTTGGCCCACCATTCCGGTGGCGCCCAGGATACCCACTTCCAGTTTTTTCATGAACTGCGTCGTCTCCTTTTGCACTTCTATTATAGCTTTGTTAAAAAATTAGAGGGCAGAAATTAGAAACTGGAAAATAGAAACTGGAAATTAAAAAGTGGAAATCGTGTCGGAAGGTCTCCTTATGCAGCGTTTCGTGATTCCATGTTTCGAATTTCCAGTTTCCAATTTCCAGTTTCTATTTTCTCTTTAGTTCCCGCACCAGCCGGCAATAGAGTTCGACGGCGCGCGTGAGGTCGGCTTTGGCGACACATTCTTTATCCGTATGCGCCACGCGGATGGAACCCGGGCCGAGCAAGATGGGGCGGCCCCAGTTCGTGAGGCTGGGAAGATCGGTGGTGAATGCCACCACATCGGTCTCAAATCCGGGAAGCGTTTCCATATGCAGGGCGGGCGTGTTGCGCACGATTTTATACTCGCACCGGCCGTGGAGCAGGCGCAATAATTGGTCGAGCAGTTCCTGAGCGCCATTCACGGTGCGATAAACAAGTTGCGCTCTGGCCTCATCCGGAATCACATTGGCGGCGCGCCCGCCGGAAATCACGCCAATGTTGAGGGTGGATGCTCCGAGCACAGGATCGTGCGGCAGAGCCAGCCTGCGCACATCCGCCAGAACGTCCAACAACTTCTCGATGGCGGATTCGCCCAAGTGCGGGTAAGCCGAGTGCGCCATTCTTCCCCGAGCGTGCAAATCCACGCGCAGAAAGCCCTTGGTGCCGAGCGCCAGTTTGTTTTCCGTGGGCTCGCCGTTAATCATGTATTGGGTTCCGCGCGGAGATTCGTTCGCCTTGCGCGCGCCATCACTCATGATTTCCTCGCCCACCAGGAACATGAGACCGAAATTGTTCACGCCCTCGGCCATAAGCCGCTCGGCGGCCATCACCTGAGAGGCGATAATGCCCTTCGCGTCGCACGATCCGCGTCCATAAATGAATTCGGAATCTTCACCGGCCGGTATGAACGGCGGCACAGTATCGATGTGGGTGCTCAGCACCACTTCCGGCTTTCCCTTGAGCGCCAGAATATTCGCCCGCCCCTCGCTCACCGCCTGAGTTTCCACTTGGAACCCGCGCGCCTCAAGATTGCCGCGCAGGAATTCCGTGCACGCGTGCTCGTTTCCGGTTACGGATTCTATCGAAACCAAATTTCGCGTAAGCTCAAAGAGATCCAATTTTCACCTGACTTCGCGCTCTTTCGGATTTTTCCCGGCGGCCGCGCAATCTGCGCGCCCTCGCCGCCAGCACGTTCATTTATGAAGTTAGCCCACAAATGCGAAGTTGTCGAGCGTAGTGATTGTAAATGACAGCCCACGGGATGCTGAATAACGATTAGGAGTCTTAATCAAACCAGCTCTTGTCAATATTTTAAAGTAATACAAATAAATTTCGGAGAGGGGCATCTCCGCCGATGGTTATTGGCATCAATTGCTTAAGAATTAATGTTGACTGGCATTGCGGCCCAGGAATGTGGTATCTTTGTGTTCTGCAAGGGTAGGATCGGTCGTCGGGAAGGAGTTGTTAATGACGAACGCACTATCGTTCCCTAAAAAACTTCTGGCTGCTTCAGTGATGGCTGCATTTCTGGCGGGCGCAACCTTTTGTTATGCGGGACCGCGAGGCGGCATTTCTGCTGCCGGGGCCGTGGGCCAATCATACTCCGGGGGTAACTTCGGAACAACGTTCGTTCAGCCTTTTTATGGCGGATACGGCGATTACTACTCGCCTTATTCCGGCACATCCTCATATTCTTCGGGCTACGCCTACGCACCCAATCATTGGTGGACCGGTCCTAATGCCAGCGCCGACCCCCGCGGCGTAGGCAACAACCCTAACGCAGGCTATGCCTGGGACAGTGTGACCACTTTATTACTTGACACATTTCCAGCCCAGGCGCGCGTCACGCTTGACGGGATTTTTGTGGGCACAGCGGATAGTCTGGGCCCCTTCCAACTCCCTGCTGGTGAGCATACGCTGCGCGTTGACGCCGCAGGGTACGAACCCTCTGATACCGTCCTCCGAGTTGAGAGGCCGGTCCTCCAGCAATTGCAAGTCAGGCTCACTGCGTTGGCGCACAGGGGCAAGCCCGCGCCGCGGCTATAAATTTTCATTTAACATCGCATCACGATAAGACTCCCCCGCACAGTTAAAAATCTTTACTTCGTCATGTGCATGTGCCCTGCCGCATTTTACTTTCGGATCTTAACTTTTGACTTTTAACTACCCGCAGAGAACTGTAGCATCTTCCCATGGTCCACTTGCGACGCGGCGCGATGCGCGTTTTGTCCTTTCTGTTAATCTTTGTGCCCGCACTGGCGGCACAAAATCCCTCAGCATCGAATCTGCCGTCCCGCTCCGAGCCCGTTGTTCCGGCGGTTGTGCAATTGTTGGCCGTCGGCCCCGGTGGCAAAGGACAGAACCATGAATGTGCGGCCACTGGTTTTTTGGTGAACGAAGATGGATACATTATCACCAACGCGCACGTGGTCGAAAAAAGCCGGGAATGCCTCGCCCAAAGTCCCGGAGCGAAAATTGTGGCCCGGCTCGCAAACTTCAAGGCGGCACACTTCCACGCGACAGAGGCCGGAACCGCGCAGCCCAGTGAGGCGGTCTCGGCGGCTGTTTCCTGCAATGTCGTGGGTGTTGACGACATTCACGATCTGGCTATTTTGAAAACCGAGCGGCCATTCCGCACCGGCACTCGAGGCGAAGCAATCCCTTACGCTTTTCTGGACACGACACCAGTAACTTCAGGCGCGCGGGTTAAAGTTACAGGACACCCGGCATTCACCTGGGTTGCTCTCACACAATCCGGCCACATTATTGGCCGCAAAAGTTTTCCGCTGTTCGAACAGAACTCGAAGCCCACCAATATGATCGTGATGGACATTCCGCTGAAGCGTGGAAACAGCGGGAGTCCTGTCTATCTCGAAGGGGATGGCGGCGTGGTGGGCGTGGCCGAGCGTCAAGACACTTCCGACATTGCGAAAACGTTGGCCGTCCCAATTCGTTACGCCATCGATCTCTTAAACCGGTTCGCAGTGAAGTGGTACGCCGACGAGAATTAGGCGCGGCAGCCGCGTCTGGATTTCCTGCGCCATTGCGCCCGCGGCCTTGGCGCCCGTTTTAATTGCCGGCCACACAGACCTATTCTCTACACCACACCGAAGACTGGGATATAATCACCACATAACTCAAAAGGGAAATGGTGTTTCATGCGCTACAACAATATTCTGGAAGCCATCGGCCATACGCCATTGGTGAAATTGAATCGCATCGCGCGTCCCGCAAAGGCCCAGGTCTACGCCAAGTGTGATCATCTGAATCCCGGCGGGAGCGTGAAGGATCGCATCGCCGTCGAGATGATCGACCAGGCCGAACGCCAGGGTCTGCTCAAGCCGGGCGGCACGATTGTGGAGGGCACCTCAGGCAACACCGGCATGGGTCTGGCGATGGTGGCCGTGGTGAGAGGCTACAAAGCCGTGTGCACCATGGCCGACAAACAATCGAAAGAGAAGGTGGACGCTCTGAAGGCGTTGGGCGCGGACGTGATTGTATGTCCCACCGCGGTTCCGCCTGAAGATCCGCGCAGTTATCACTCCGTGGTGGATAAACTGACCCGGGATATTCCCAACGCATATCATCCCAATCAATATGCGAACCCCGCCAACCCGGAAGTCCATTACCGGACCACTGGCCCGGAAATATGGGACGACAGCGAAGGGCAGATCACCCATTTTGTGGCGGGCATGGGAACGGGCGGGACCATCACAGGAATCGGCCGGTACCTGAAAGAGAAGAATCCGAAAATTAAAATCATTGGAGCCGATCCGGTGGGATCGCTACTCTACGAATTTTTTCATAAAGGCACGGTGGGCAAAGCGGAACCTTATAAGACGGAGGGCATCGGCGAGGATTTCTTTCCCACCACGCTCGACTTCAGCGTGCTTGATGACATCATTCAGGTCACCGACCGCGATGCTTTTATTTGGGCGCGCCGGTTGGCGCGGATGGAAGGTATTTTTGCAGGGGGCTCGTCAGGCACGGCTATCGCGGCCGCCGTGCAGGCCTCCGCTTCGCTCTCTGAAAAAGATTTTGTGGTCGTTTTCATCCCTGACAGCGGCTCGCGATACTTGAGCAAAATTTATAACAATGAGTGGATGAGGGATAACCGGTACGTGGAGACTTCCGTGCCGCTTACCGCGGGCGAGATTGTGCAGGCGAAACCAGAAACGGAACGAGGCCGTGAATTGGTTCGCGTGGCGCCTTCGGACTCCATCGCCGCCGCGCTCGAGCGCATGCAGAAGCATGACTTCTCGCAACTTCCTGTTTTCGAGAATGGCATTCCGGTGGGCGCCCTTTATGAGGATGCCATCCTGAATCTGGCGCTGGAAGGGAAAGACCTGAAGAAGCTCGTGGTGCGAGAAGCCATGGGCGCGGCATTCCCAGTGGTGCAGGCCTCCGCGGCGCTCGACCAGATTACAACGTGCATCACGCGCGACTGCCCCGCGGTTTTTGTCAGTCTCGGAGACAGCCACTACGACATCCTGACCAAATACGATCTGCTGCACGCCATTTCACGGGCTGTGGAGCGGACGCAGTAGGATGCCTCGCGTCATTCGCTGCCAATCGTTCATCTCTTGAGTGATGATTTGACAAACCGTGCTGGCAACCCGAGAATTGAATTTTAACTCATTTACTTTTTTAATGGCGCTGTAAGGCCTGAGAGGGTGTCCAAATCATGCCGATTAATCCGCAAGACGTCATCAAGGCGCTCAGTTCCGTGAAGGACCCGGACTTGAACCGCGACATTGTTTCGTTGGGATACGTGAAAGACCTCGAAGTAGGCGACCATCGCGTTTCATTCATCATCCATTTCCCCACGCCTGTGAGCACCCTCAAACAGCAATTGGGCGCCACCGCAAAGCAGGCCGTTGTGGCGCTGGGCGTGGCTGATGTGCAAGTGCGCGTGACGTCTGCCGCGGCTGCGGGATCGACGCCCGGAACAACGCCGGGAGCGATGCCAGCGGCGGGACCGAAGCATAATTTGATTCCGCATGTAAAAAACACCATCGCCGTGGCCAGCGGCAAAGGCGGAGTGGGCAAATCCACGGTGGCCGCGAACCTGGCCATCGCGCTCTCGCTCACCGGCGCCAAAGTGGGATTGATGGACACTGACGTCTATGGCCCGAGCGTCCCCTTGCTGATGGGCGCGCACGAAGCTCCGCACGTTGTGGAAGGCAAGCTCGAGCCTCCGGTCGAGTACGGCATCAAGATTATTTCCATGGCCTATTTTCTTCCCAAGGATGAAGCGGTGATTTGGCGCGGACCGATGCTGCACAAAACCATCAATCAATTCCTGGGCGAAGTGCGGTGGGGCGCGCTCGATTATCTCCTGATGGATATGCCGCCCGGGACCGGCGACATCCAATTGAGCCTCTCGCAAACCATCCCGCTCACCGGCGCGGTGATTGTTTCCACCCCGCAGGATCTTGCCTTGACCGTCGCCTCCAAGGCCATCGCCATGTTCCAGAAACTTCGGGTTCCCATCCTGGGCCTGGTGGAGAACATGAGTTATTACGTTTGCCCGGAGTGCGGGCATCGTGAAGGAATTTTCGGGCACGGCGGGGCGCGCGCCGCTGCCCTGCAAATGGGATTTCCGTTCCTGGGTGAGATTCCGTTGGACATGTTTATTCGCACTTCGAGTGACAGCGGCAAACCTGTGGCCCTGGATGCAACAACTCCGCAAGGCCGCGTGTTCCAGGAAATTGCCAGTGCCGTGGTGAAAGAAGTTGGCGTTGCGAATTCCCTGGCGGCTCAGGAAATAAGTATTCAATGATTTAGTGATTGAGTGTTTGCGCTGGAAACTGGAAATTCGAAATTGGAAACTAGAAACTGGAAATTGATCCAGCGCGATGAAATGACTTTAGAATTTCTAATTTCCAGCTTCCAATTTCCGGTTTCTCAAATGCAAATCGCTCCCAAAGCCATCAAGCTCGACGCAGGGAACAACACCCTCAGCGTGCAGTGGTCGGACGGCCATTTGAGTTTCTATCCTTATCAGTATTTGCGCGATCGCTGCCCGTGCGCGACGTGCTCAGAAAAGCCCCGCGCCACCCACGCTGCGCCCGCGCAGACCGCAAACAGCCCCTTCCCGATGTTCGGCGTAAAGGCGGTCAAGCCAAACCGCGCCGAGCTGGTGGGTCGTTACGCCCTGCAAATTTTCTGGAACGACGGTCACTCGTCCGGTATCTACGCTTTCGAACATCTGCGCGAATTGTGCCCGTGCGCCGAGTGCGCAGCGAAGGCGGAAAATCCAGATGTGAAGTAGTGGCGGGTTTACCCCGCCATTAGTTGTTGCGGTGATTCGGGTTTTAGCGGCATAATTCCGCCGCTAATCAGGACAGCATCAGGAGGCAAAAATGTTGCGATCCGTTTCAATGTCAGCTTTCGCATTAATCATGGGGGTGGTTATGAATTCGAGCGCGGCCGGCCCGTCGCCAAAAGTTGCGGCGCGTGGACTCCTGCTGGTTGCCAACAAGGGCGAGCACACGCTGGGTATTGTTGATCCTGAGGCCGGGCGCCAACTTGCCGCTGTGCCCGAGGGTGGTATTACCGGCCATGAAGTGATTGCTTCGCCCGACGGACGCACGGCTTATGTTCCCATTTACGGAAACTCCGGAGTGGGGAAGCCTGGAACCGACGGGCAAACTCTGGCGGTGATCGATGTTGCCACACGAAAGGTTATTCACGCCATCGACTTTGGGCGCGGCGTGCGGCCCCATTGCCCGCGCATCGGTCCCAAGGACGGCAACCTCTACGTCTCGAACGAACTGACGAATTCGATTGCCGTGATAGATCCACACACTTACCAAATTGTGGGCTCCATCCCCACCGGCCAACCGGAGTCCCACATGTTTGTGCTTAGCCGCGATGGGAAGCGTGCCTACACCGCGAACGTAGGCCCGGGAACGGTGAGCGCCATTGACGTGGCGGCCAAGAAAGTGCTCGCCGTGATTCCGATTTCGAAGGAGACGCAGCGGATTTCCCTTTCAATTGACGATCAGCTTGCTTTCACGGCCGACCAAACCGCGCCCAGGCTGGCGGTGATCGATACCGGAACCAACACGGTAAAAACCTGGGTGGCATTGCCTGCCAGTGCTTACGGCACCGCGCCTACCGCCGACGGCCGCTGGTTGGTGGTCGCGATGATCGGCCCAAGTAAAGTTGGCGTGATAGATTTAAAAACGATGAAATTGGCGCGAACTATTGACGTTCCCAAAGCGCCGCAAGAAGTCCTGATTCCTCCGGGCAGCGCGGTTGCTTACGTTTCCTGCGATTCCAGCCACAAGGTGGCCGTCATCAACTTGAAGACTTGGAAAGTAGACAAGCTGATTGAAGTGGGCCGCGGCTCCGACGGGCTGGCCTGGGCCGCGTCGAATTGAGCGATTTAGTGATCGGGTGATTGGGTGATTGAAAGACGTCTGCCTGGACAATACATGAATGCGAAGGAAGCAGCTTCAGATTGAGAAGGCGAAATAAAACCCGAATCGAGCCGGGTTCTGGAAGTGCAACCAAGAGGATCAAACGAGGTGATCTGAAAAGAGCGACGAGGCTTGGCTCCTATTGCGCTGCCCCAATTGCGACCACCGTTTCGAGCACGACCCCAACAACCTGTCCTTCTCAAACAACAAGGTCCGATGTCCGGGCTGCATGCAAGATTTCGCCGTCCGCGTAACTTTTGTCGTCGAGAAGATAAGCTCCATCGTTCCGCCCACCCCCTGACGTTTTTAAAACAATCGCTCAATCGGCAAATCGCCCGATCACCCAATTCTTAAATAATTTCCACCTGGCAATTCCTCACCAGCGACTTGAATCTCTGCGCATCCGCCTCCGTGCCCACAATTGCGCCGTAGTGCATGGGCACTGCGATTTTCGGGTTGATGGCCGCCGCCGCCTCTGCCGCTTCTTCCGCTGTCATCACGTAGGTCCCTGACACGGGCAACAAAGCGATATCGCATTTCACCGATTTCATTTCCGGAATGAAATCCGTATCACCGGCAAAATACACCGCCGTGCCATCCATGCGGATGATAAAGCCCAGGCGCTTTTCGCCGTTCGGATGAAACACCTTGCCCGGTTCGCGAAACTTGTTCGTGTTGTAGGCAGGCACGGACTCGATGATCACCTCTCCGGTCTTGGGCGTCCCGATGGTTGTTTTGGCTTTGGGGTCGAGATAGCGCTTCTCTCTCACCTTGATATCCTTCAGAGCTTCCGCGCACAGCGGGCTCGCCACAATGGTCGATCCCGGATGAATCACCTTCTTCAAGTCCTCCACGCTCATGTGGTCAAAGTGTTCGTGACTTATCAGGACCACGTGCGCTTCATCATTCTTGATTATTTTAAAAGGGTCGGTATAAACCACCTTGCACCCCGCTATACGAAAGGTGTCATGAGCAATGCGCGTAATATCCAGATTAAGTAGTTTCATGGTTTAAAGTCCTCTCCAGTTTCTTGCGGGTGTTGGTATTGTTAATAACCACCGCATCTGATGTCCGTCAGCCGACGGGTCATCCAGCCGGCGATTTTTCGGCGCCCTCCGCGAAAGCAGGGCAGGCGCCGGGCGCCGCACCAACTCCCTTATGATACCACCAGAAGAAACGAAAAAAGCCGGCGGGCGCCGGCCGTCTCCGCATCTCCCAAAAGAGCGCGCAAATGGTAGGTGCCCAGATTCATTTCGTCCGCCAAACAGAATTCGGCGATCTGTCACCTGATGCGGCTCAGGCGACTGGGGTCGATTGGGGGAATCGATCAGGCCGTCAGGGTCTCCAAAATCCGCCAGGAGTAAAAGTTTGTTTGTGGGTTTTTCCGCTCAGGACAGGACCGCTGACCGTTTCTCTTATGGTGGGTTCGTGCTTGAAGCTGCGGGGGGAACTCTTTCGCCGCAAGTCACGCGTTGGCGGCTTCAGGCTGATAAACGCAACAAGGCTCTGCGGCAAAGGGACTTCCGGAAACCGCATAGGCGCGTGCGCGCGAACCTCCGCAGATTTCTCGAAATTCACACAAGGCGCATTTACCCTTGAGGTTCGATGTATCACGCAGAGAAACAAATAAGGGAGAGTGCTGGTAGATTTCCGTGAGCGGCTGGCGGCGGACGTTCCCCGCTGAGAGAGGCAGGAATCCGCTGGGATAAACTTCGCCAATGTGCGATACGAAGACGAAGCCCTTGGCATCGCTGATGCCCAACGGCGCTCGTCCAATCCCATCGGGCGAAGGCGTATGAAGAGGGGAAGGGGCTGTCCCGGTTTGTCGGCGTTCCTCCGCACGGCGCTGCGCCACGTAACGCCGGTAGTGCATGGCCTCGGTCGTTTTCACGTCAAAGGAGCTGCGGCGCGAAACCTCATAGAGTTTTTCAAAAACCTGCTCAAACTCCTCCGCCGTGACGACATCATCGGATTGCCCGCGCCCCGTGGGTACCAGGAAAAAAACGCTCCACAATACAATGTCCAGAGTCTCAAGCAGGCGCGCCAGGGCATCGAGGTCCCCGATATTGCGGCGGGTGACAGTGGAATTGATTTGAACAGAAACCCCGAGCTCGCGCGCCCATCGGACGGCGTCAAGCGCTCGCGCGTAGGTCCCGGGGACGCCGCGAAAGGCGTCATGGATGTCCGGGGTGGAGCCGTCCAGGCTGATGGCAAGGCGGGCAAGCCCGCGATGCTTCAGTTCCGCAATCGCCTCACGCGTGAGCAAAGGCGTGGCGCTGGGAGACAGGGACGGCCGAAGTCCAATACGTTTGGCGTACTCGACAAGTTCATAAAGGTCCGGGCGCCTCAAAGGGTCGCCACCCGTAAAAATAAAAACGGGCACTTGCATGGCGCGAATTTCATCCATCAGCCGCTTGGCCTCGTCAGTGGAAAGTTCAAGCGAAGAGCGCAGCGGTTGCGCGCAGGCTCGGCAATGGACGCACGCGAGATCACAAGCCTGCGTCACTTCCCAGATCACAATGAATGGCCGTTCATTAAAATCCATGCGGCCCCGGAATGCGGGCGCCACCAGCGTGCTATCCATGGTTTCCATATGGGTCATTTTACCCGCTTGGCGCCGGGTGTCTGTGACGTAGGTCACAACATCAGGCCTGTGTGTGTGACTTTTGTGAGGCGCAGAACCTTGCAGAAGAAGCCGGATGAGCTGACCATTATTCATTCGAATGCATTTGCAAGGTATAATGCCAACCCATGCCGGACGCCGCCAAAGATCGCATGACGATTCTTCGGAAGACGCCGCTTTTTGCCGAGCTGGCCGAGAACGAGCTTACTTCTATAAACCAACGCGTTGTCTCCAAGAGATTCAACGCTGGTGAAATGATTTTCTCGGAAGGTGATCCATGCCCCGGACTCTGGGTGATCGAATCGGGCCAGGTGAGGATTTTTAAGTCTGCCGCGAGTGGTCGGGAACAGGTACTCGCCCTGGAGGGCCCGGGAAGTTCGGTGGCTGAGCTTCCGGTCTTCGACGGGGGAAATTATCCTGCCTCCGCCGCCGCCGTCGTGCATTCGACCCTGCTCTTTGTGAGCAAAGAAGATTTTCGGCTCCTTTGCCTGAAACAGCCTGAAGTGGCATTGAAGGTGCTGCGCGTGGCCGGGCGGCGATTACGCCGGCTGGTGGGAATTATTGAAGAGCTTTCTTTCAGCACCGTACGGCATCGTCTGGTGTCCCTTTTGTTGCGCCTCGCCCGCCAGGCGGAGCGCACGCCGCGCGGTATTATTCAAGTCAACCTTCCAGCTAGTCAACAGGAACTTGCATCGCAAATCGGGACGGTGCGGGAGCTGATCTCTCGCGGTCTGAGCCGGCTGCAGGCCGGAGGAATGATTGAGATTGAAGGCCGCAAGATCACCATACTCGATTTGAAGGCGCTCGAAAAAGAATTGGAAGATTCCGATTAAGTCCTGGCAGATGTACCCCGCCATTTCGATCCTGCGTGCAGCGGCGGGTTTACCCCGCTACAGCCCTACAAAATCCGCAATAGAAGATGGCGGGGAAAATTCACCTGTATCTGATTCTCACGCCACCTGAATTCGAACTTATATCCCCATTGTTTACCATCCACTGGGCCGGATTGTGACATAAGTCATAGCGGCCCAAGCACGATCTCTCTAAATTGAAAAATGCAACGTGGATTAAATCTTCAGGGAAGAATAAAAGGGAGAGCGAAATGATAGCAACAACAAATAAAACGGTGAAGGAACTGGCGGCGCAAATGCCGGGGGCGGCGCGTGTCTTCGAAAATGTGGGAATAGACTACTGCTGCGGCGGGAATGTTCCGCTAAGCGAAGGCTGCGCCAAGGCGGGCGTGCGATTGGAGGAAGTGCTTGCTTCACTCGAAAAGGCACAGGCGGAGCCTGCCCCGGCGGGCAATTGGGCCGAAACTCCGCTGGCGGGGCTGGTGCGTCACATCGTTGAGACTCATCATGCTTTCACGGCCGCAGAAACGGTGCGGCTGGAGGCGCTCTTTGTGAAAGTTTGCGCCGCCCATGCACCACGGCATCCTGAGCTTCCCCAAATGCAAAAAACTTTCGGCGAAATGGCCAACGAGTTACGATTGCATATGATGAAGGAAGAAAACATCCTCTTTCCATACTTGTCGGCGATGGAGCGGGCGGTGCTCGAGAAAAAAGCTGTGCCGCGCGCCATGTTTGGCTCCGTGGAGAACCCCGTGCGGACCATGATGAAGGAGCACGATATCGCCGGCGAAGCTTTGCGCACGCTGCGCCAGGCCAGCCACGATTACACTACACCCCAGGACGCTTGCGTCAGCTACCGCGAGCTTTACAAATCACTGCAAGCGTTTGAGGCCGACCTGCACACGCACGTGCACCTTGAAAACAATATTCTTTTTCCGCGCGCTCTCGCTATGAAAGCGCACGCCGCTGCAGCCTGAGGAGCACCAACCTTTGGGCCGGCAGGCGGCGACGAAAACGATATGCCGGCCTTAAAGTCGACTTCGCAACGAGGAGAAGCCATGGAAACTCCGCTCCAAATAAGCGCCGCTCCTGCCGCAACTGAGTCCCCGGATCCTCTTTCCCATTTAGAGGTTTTCGAATTGGCTCGAGCGCGAGAGGCCGCTCTTTCGGCTCTGCTGATCGCGTACATCTCAACAGGGCTCGCGTTCATGTTGCTGCCGGGTACTTTTCTTGGGGTGTGGAATCTCCTGCAGATTAGCGGACGCGAGAGTTTGGCGTCCATTTCACCGGCGTGGTTGCAGGCGCACGGACACGCGCAGGTGTTCGGCTGGATTGGCAGTTTCATTATGGGCATTGGTTTCTATTCGGTACCCAAATTGCGCGGAACGGCGAAGGCAGTTTTCGCCGCGGCGTGGGCGGCATGGGCGATGTGGACCATCGGGGTGGCGCTCCGCTGGACCGCCAATATCTACGGATGGCATTGGCGGGTTATGCTTCCGCTTTCGGCCGGACTCGAATTGGCCGCCTTCTTGATTTTCTTTTATACGGTTTCGCAACATCGGCCCCAGGGCGCCGGCAAAAACCGTTTGGAGCCCTGGGTCTGGGTGGTGATGAGCGCGAGCACAGGTCTGTTGCTCGCGCTCGTGGTGAATCTGGCGGGATGTTTGGAGGTTTCGCTGCACGGCGCCGACCCTGCTTTTTCCCATGTCTTTGACCAACGGTATCTGGTGCTGATGGCTTGGGGGTTTCTGGTGCCGTTTGTTTGGGGTTTCAGCGCCAAGTGGATGCCGGTATTCCTCGGCCTGGAACCGATGTACCCCTGGGTGCTCTTGAGTGCACTGGCATTAAACTTCGCGGGCATCGCCCTGACGTTCGCGGGATGGGGCGGCATCGCCACCCGGGTTTTTGTCGCGGGCACGGTGCTGGCGATTTGGGCACTGCGGATTTTTGAGCCGTCGCGCAAGGAAGCGAAAACGCGCGGCGTCCACCCAAGTTTCCCTTTTTTCATTCGCATGGCCTACGGTTGGCTGCTGGTGGCGGCGCTGCTCGGAGTGGCGGCGGCGCGCTGGGACTCCTCCGGCGGGATTTGGGGCGCCTCCCGGCACGCGCTGACGGTGGGATTTATCGCGGTGATGGTGATGAGTGTTGGCCAGCGCATCCTGCCCGCCTTTGCGGCAATGCGGTTGCTTTGGAGCACGCGGCTGATGTTCGCCGCGCTCGCGTTTCTCACTGTGGGGTGCGCCCTGCGCGTTTCCTGCGAAGTTCTCGCCTACCAGGGTTACGCCGATTGGGCATGGTCCGTGTTGCCCGCCTCGGCGATTCTGGAGCTTATCGGAATCACGGCATTTGCGGCAAACATTTTTGGCACATTCCTATTTGAGCCGAGCCACGTGCAGAAACAGGCGCTGGTGGTGGGCATATCCCAAGGAATGTCATAGCGGCTGTTTCGAGGAGTTGCAAGTACCGGTCTTGTGTTCGGCAGGTTTGACCTTCGTTTTGGGAATGTCCCGTCGTTGGGTTCTCCAGATGCATTTGGAAGCAAAAACTTGAATCAAATTGTCAATGTAAATCACCTAAATTAGCGTGCAAGTCTAAAGAGGTGGCAGATGCAAGGCGCAAGGCGCGAGTTGTTGGTTTCCAGGGCTTGGTTTCAAGCGTCAATCATGGTATTGATGTGCGGCTTCTTCGTAATGGGATTGTTGGCTTACAGGACCTATACCGGGGAGCCGCCAATACCAGCCAAAGTCGTTGGGGCGGATGGTTCGGTTCTCTTTACCGGAGACGAAGTCACTCGCGGGCAAGAGGTTTTCCTGCGCAACGGTTTGATGGAATATGGTTCGATCTTTGGCCACGGCGCTTATCTTGGCCCTGATTACACAGCCGATTACCTGCATCGCGCGGCGCTGATTGCGATTGATCAATACGCGGGCGCCGGGTCCGACCGGGCGAAGACGCAAACGATCGAGGATTTTAAAACCAACCGATATAACAACAATACTCAAACGCTCACATATAGCCCTGCTCAGGCCGTGGCGTTCAACGATCTCACACGCTATTATGGCGAAGTCTTCGGCGAGCCGAGCACCAAGTTTGGTCTCCGCCCCAAGGCCATCAGTGACCCCGAAGAGATTCACCAATTGACGGCTTTCTTCAGTTGGTCCGCATGGGCGGCTTCTGCGTTGCGACCGGGACTCGGGTATTCCTACACCAACAACTGGCCTCCCGAGCCGCTGGTTGACAACCATGCCACAGCGGATACAGTCGTTTGGAGCGTGCTGTCCCTGGTCGCTCTGTTAGGCGGTATTGGACTGCTGCTGGCGGCCTTCGGCAGATGGAATTTCCTCGGCTGGCACGGACGCGAGCAAAATGCCATTTCTTTTCGCCCTCCTCGAGACGTAGTGCTCACGCCTGCGCAACGGGCATGCGCATGGTTTTTCTTTGTGATGGCCCTGTTGTTCCTGCTCCAAACCCTTACGGGCGGCGCTACCCAGCACTACCGGGCCGAGTTATCAAATTTCTTTGGCATCGACCTGGGTAGCATCCTGCCATTTAATATCGCCCGGACGTGGCACGTCCAGCTCGCGATCTTCTGGGTGGCAACATCCTTCCTCGCAGCCGGTATTTTCCTCACACCGATGATCACCGGGCGCGAGCCTCGAGGCCAGCACTGGCTTGCCTTTGGGCTCCTCGGAGCGTTGGCCGTCGTGGTGTTTGGCAGCCTGGCGGGAGAGTTCGCCGGAATTCATGGCTGGATGCGACAATCCTGGGAATGGTTTGGCGCTCAGGGATTCGAGTATTTGGACTTGGGTCGTTTCTGGCAGATTCTGCTGACCGTGGGCCTGGTTTTTTGGGCTGTGATTCTCTTCCGTGGTTTGCGAGGAAAGCTGAGCCAGGATCACATGGGCAACATGCCGTGGTTGTTCTTCTTCGCCGCGCTGTCAATTCCGGCATTCTATGCGGTTGGATTGCTGGCCCGGCCCGCCTCGCACTTTACCACCACCGACTTCTGGCGATTCTGGGTCGTACATCTTTGGGTTGAGGACTTTTTGGAGCTGTTTACCACGGTGATGGTGGCCTATATCTTCGTCTTGATGGGCGTGGTGCGTGAGCGCGTCGCGCTCACCATGATTTATCTCGATCTCCTGCTTTATTCGGCGGGCGGCATCATTGGCACCATGCATCACCTGTATTTTTCGGGTGAGCCGTCAGTGCACATGGCTCTCGGCGCCTTCTTTTCCGCTGCCGAGGTTATTCCTCTCACTCTGCTTACGCTCGAGGCCTGGAGTTTTGTCCAACTCGGGACCCATCAGGGCGCGCGCTCGCGCACACCTTTCCCGCATTTTTGGGCGGTGATGTTTCTCGCCTCCGTGGGGTTCTGGAACTTCCTCGGCGCCGGGATTTTCGGCTTCTTGATCAACCTGCCGATCATTTCCTATTACGAGATCGGCACGGCGCTCACCGCCAACCACGGCCACGCGGCGATGATGGGTGTTTACGGAATGCTGGCGGTCGGCCTCGCGCTTTTCTGCCTGCGGTATATGATCCCGGAGGAGCGCTGGTCAGATCGGGCCGCTAAAATCAGCTTTTGGTCGTTGAATCTGGGGCTCCTCTGGATGGTGTTTGCCACGCTGTTCCCCTTGGGAATCCTGCAACTCTATCACTCCGTCAGCTATGGTTACTTCGACGCCAGGACACTCGAGTTCGTCACCGGCCGCACCAATGACTTGCTGGAATGGTTGAGATTGCCCGGAGATACGGTTTTTATCGTCGGCGGAGTGTTGCCGATTCTCTACTTAAGCTGGCTCGGCATTCGCACCATGGTTCCGCGTGTGGCGGCAGAAGACGAACGTGAAATTCTATTCAGCGAGGTGGTGGAAATTAACGAGGCGCCGAAATGATTCGGACGATTCCCATCGAGGTGCTGCTGGCTGCGGGCTATGCGGTCTTCCTGGTCGTCGTAGCCATGGCGCTCGAACGGCTGGCACGCCACTCGCACCAACGCTCTGAACAATTTCAGGTTGCCGGGTTCAGATACGATGAGGAGCCCGATCATTGGGAATGTCCCACCGGCCATCATCTGAAGCGCAAGGAGATTGACCGCCACCAGCGAGTGGTGCGCTACCAGGCTCCATCGCATATTTGCAACAAATGCTCCTTCAAGGTGAATTGCACCGATTCGGACACCGGCAGGGAGATTGAGCGCCACCTCGATTCATGGGTTGAATCAGAGCTTCAACGTTTTCATCGCGGGATTTCCCTGGCGTTGATGTTTTTGGCCGTGCTGATTCTTGTGATTGAAATGTTTCGCCACAACCGGCTTGAGGAATTACTCCTGCTCGCTGTTATTCTTGCACCGATAGGAGCCTTGGGTTCGCACCTGGCCAAGGGTTATTTCGCGGACCAGACATCCGGAATGAGCCCTACGCTGGGCGGACCTCACGAGAGTTGAGACCGCGGCTGGGAGGAAAACCGACTATTGTAATTATGTGTGACAAGGAGGAACAATATGCGGAGGGCTGCAACTAAGAAAAAGCGTTCACCAAAAAAGTTAACCCCCCAGCGGGCGAGCCACCCTGTGCCCGGTCTCATTGGATCTATACTTCAATTCGACTTGGCAATGGAAACAGACCAACTGCGACGCGAAGACGCGTGGAACACCACGTCGCGCAATGCGAAGACCCTCGTAAAATATGCAGATCTTCGTATTGTGCTCATTGCAATGATGGCGGGAACACAAATGGAGGGCCACAAAGCCGACGGAAGTATTTCGATTCAGGGCCTTACCGGGAATCTGCGACTTCACCTGGCTGACCAAACCGTGGAACTCCCCGCCGGACGTCTTCTTACTCTTGAACGCGGTCTACTCCATGACGTCAAAGCAATGGAAGACAGCTCCTTTTTGCTTACGATTTCATGGCCGAGAGGTGCGTAACGATTCCAATTCCTGGCAAGAATATGGGCAACATCGCGGTTTCACGCGGTTCGCTCAAAAGACGTCATGAAGTCAGATACCTGTGCGCATACATTTCTAGAGTTGACGAATGGGTATGCGCTCGGAGCCGATAGAAGGCAGGGAAGGAAATTCCAACTGAGTTATTGGACACGAACATGAACTTCCCCGCCACCGACCGACTCCGCTCTGAACATCGCGCCATGGAACACCTGCTCGAGGGCTTCGAAAGCAATTTGAGCAATCCGCAGGGGGAAGGCCTGCTCGCGCTGGCCAGGACGTTTGCAGAAATCCAGAGACACTTGGCCACCCATTTCATCGAAGAGGAAGAGGTTTTTTACCCTGCCCTGGAACCCGAGCTCGCAGCGGCCGACCCGACATTCGCCAAACTCAAAGACGATCATTCGAATGTTCGGGAGACGTCTGCGGCTATTCAGGCGGTTCTGGACCAGGCGCCTCCCGGCTCGGATCTTTCGCTCTCCCGGCGTGCCGAATTGTCCTCACTCGGTTGGGAGTTATGGAATCAAATCCACCATCATATCGAGGAAGAAGAACAAGGATTGTTGGCATTTGCCGATCAGACTTTGGATGGCGATGCCCAAACCCGCCTGGCGGCGGAAATGGGGGACAGAAGAGGCCCCGAATAGTGACAGCGGTGCTTCAGCTACCGAACGGGTAACGCACCAGACCAGACGGCGAATCGAGCGCCCGGCGTTCGGAGGGCTGACCATGGAGCGGGCGAATTGAACGTTTGGCGCGAGACCGCAGGCGGTGGGATGGTTTAGGTCAGCCGCCCATCTCCGCGAGCTTTTGCGTGAGCTTGGTATTTTCCGAATAATCCACCGGACAGGCAATCACCGAGACCGTGTCGGAGGCGAGCGCCCCTTTTAATGCGGGCAATAGCTGGTTGGCAGCCGTGATGCGATAGCCCGTGGCGCCAAAACTCTCAGCGTATTTCACGAAATCGGGATTAGTGAAGGTCATGTGCGACCAGTGGCCTAATTCGAGCTCCATCTTCCACTTGATCAACCCGTAGGCGCAGTCTTCCCAAATCAAAATTACAAACGGAATTTTTTCGCGCAGCGCCGTTTCGATTTCCTGGGAATTCATCATGAACGCGCCGTCACCGGTAGCCGCAAGTATTTGGCGGCGCGGAAAGGCGAGCTTAGCCGCCAGCGCCCCCGGAACCGCGAAGCCCATGCTCGCCAGGCCATTGGAAATCAGGCAGGTATTAGGCTTGAAAGTTGGGTAAAGTCGCGCCATCCACATTTTTAACGCGCCGGTATCGACCAGGACGATATCGTCAGGACCCATCGCGGCGCGAATTTCCGCCACAATTCGCTGCGGCTTCAAGGGAAATGAGTCGTCATTCCGGTCTTCCTCGAACTCGTTCTTGCGTCTATGGCGAACCTTAAGCGCCGATGCTTGAATCTCAGCGAACGGAGGGACGGCGGCGGCGAGGGCATCCAGAGAGGCGGAGATATGACCCTGGATGCCCACGGCAACCTCATAGTGCGCGTCAACTTCGGCGGGGACGCGATGGATGTGAATGATTTGTTTGTTGCCCTGGGGATTAATTCGCGCCGGAGAAAACTCTTGCAAATCGTAGCCCACGGTGACAATCACATCGGCTTGCTCGAATACGCTGTTAACGTGGTCGTGAAACATGAATCCCATCGCTCCTAGAGTGTTCGGATGATTGTCGGAGATCACGCCCTTGCCCATAAAGGTTGTTGCGACGGGAAGACGCAGCGTTTCAGCGAAACACGTGAGGGCCTCGGAGGCATTATTGCGGGCCGCACCATGTCCCGCGAGCACGACGGGGCGACGCGCGGCTTTCAAAACGTCCGCGGCGCGGGCAATCTGAGATTCAGAAGGCGCAGTGTCATGCACCACATTAACTTTAAGCGGCCTGACGCCGTCCGGCGCGGCGCATTCTTCAATGTCATCGGGAATCGCCAGGTACACGGCGCCGGGTCGTTCCGACTGCGCCTGCTTAAACGCTTTCCGCACCATTTCAGCAGTGGAGCCGGGCGTCAACAGCATGTCCGCCCACTTGGTGGCTGGCTTGAACATGCTGACGAGATCGAGGCTTTGGTGAGATTCTTTGTGAACACGATTCACTCCCGCGTGCGCCGAAATGGCAACCAGCGGCGTCGAGTCCAGATGGGCGTCCGCGACGCCGAGCAACAGGTTGATTGCGCCCGGACCCAGCGTGGCGGCGCAAACGCCCGCTCGGCCGGTAAGACGGCCATAAATTTCCGCCATGAATGCCGCGCCTTGTTCGCTGCGCACAAGAATGAATCGAATGGAAGACTTGTCAAGGGCATCGATGAATCGGACGTTCTCTTCACCCGGAAGTCCAAAGACGTATTGGACTCCCTCATTCTCTAAACATTCAACCAAGAGTTGCGCGACAGTTTGGCGGGATTCCAACATATCAAGGCTCTGGAACTATTAACGGGTTGCTGAAAAAGGGGGTGGTGACTTTATGCCGCCATCTTTGGTTGCCAACTTTGGCGTTATGGCGGCGAAAAGCCGCTGTTACTATGCCTTACCACCAGCCGGAGCTGGCCCCACTGCCGGGCCGATCCACACGGTTTGCACGTTGACAAACTCGCGAATGCCGAACGAAGCCAGTTCACGGCCGTATCCGCTGCGTTTAATGCCACCGATGGGGACGCGCGGGTCAGACGCGGCGGCGCCGTTGACGAAGACTCCGCCAGCTTCAATTCGGCGCGCCATCCGGCGCGCCAAATCGAGATTCCGCGTCCAGATATTCCCGCTCAGACCGTATTCAGAATCGTTCGCGAGTTCGAGCGCGTGCTCGTGATCGGAAGCCCGAATCAGGGCGGCGACGGGCCCAAAAGTCTCTTCGCGGAAAACTGACATCTCGGGCGTTACCTCAGCCAGAATAGTCGGCTCATAGAAGTACCCGCGTCCCACACGGGGTTTGCCTCCCAAAACAACACGCGCCCCAGCCAGGATTGAAGATTGCACCTGACGATCCAGACTATCTCGAAGGTCAGCGCGGGCCATCGGCCCCATCTGCGTATTACGATCGAGCGGATTGCCGACGCGAAGACTGGCGGCGGCAGTCGCCATCTTTTGCTCAAACTTATTGGCGATTTTTTCAACAAGGATGAAACGCTTGGGAGCGAGGCAGACCTGGCCGGCGTTGGCAAAGCGCGCTCGAACCCCCGCGGCGACAGCGGCGTCAAGATCGGCATCGGCCAAAACAATGAACGGATCCGATCCACCAAGCTCGAGCACTGACTTCTTGATATTTTTGCCGGCGATGCTGGCAACCGTCGAGCCCGCGCCCGGACTGCCGGTAATAGTAACGGCAGCGATGCGCCGGTCTTCCAGAATTTGGTCGATTTGTTGGGGCGAAACCACGAAATTCTGAAAAACGCCTTCCGGCAGTCCCGCCTCCTGAATGAGGCGTTCAATCGCCAAGGCGGTTCCGAGGACGTTGGGCGCGTGTTTGAGCAGCATCGCGTTGCCCGCCATCAGCGCCGGCGCGCCCGCTCTGAAGACTTGCCAAACTGGAAAATTCCACGGCATGATGGCGGCGATCACACCCAGAGGCAGAAAGGAAAGATAAGTTTCGGTGGCGTTAGTTTGCGCGCGCTGGTCGCTTAGAAAGTGCTCGCCGTTCTCGGCGTTGTAGTCGCAAACCCACGCGCACTTTTCCACCTCGGCTTCAGCGTCAACAATGGGTTTTCCCATCTCGGTCGTAACGGTGTGCGCCAGGCTCGCCTTATGTTTGCGGAGCTGAACGGCAATCTTCAATAGGTATCCGGCGCGCTCATCGAAGCTGATGTCGCGCCAATGACGGAAACCAGATACAGCGCGGTTGAGAATTGCTTCGACCTGAACGGCGGTATGGAACTCGAACGTCTTGAGCACTTCTTCCGTGGCCGGATTGATGCTGCGGGGCGGCGCGGCAGCGATCTCACCGTGATGCGCTTGCGGTATTGCCATAGGTTAAAAGGAGTATACCTCAAGGATCACTGCGGGGGCGTGAGAATTTCGGATGCGTCAATATTCCCGGACCGCATCTTCCACCAGAAATAGGGCCGCGCAAGCTGCTTCAGGCACTTCGTCTTCATCTCGTACATTCGCGACTCCCAACAATCCGGCGCCAGGTAACGCGTGTCTCCGGGTTGGACAACCAGGCTGACTTCGATGCCCGGAGTCACATCAATGGGGATGTTATTTCTCCGGCAAGCCTCATACAAGTGCGCGAAAACAGCGCGCATTTCTTCGTACCGCGGCGATGGCCAATCTTCCATGTCTGAGCCTTTCGTGGGACGGAAAATGCACACCGTGGGAAACGCCCCAAGGCCCGTAATGTAATCAATCGCCTTCAGGGTGTCTTCAACAGGTTCGACGCCGGCGATAATTTCGCCGGAGCATGCTCCTTTGCCCATCTTTCTCGACGTGTATTCGAGCGCCCGAAAGAAGGTTTCCTGTCCCACCAGCTTTTCCTTCCCCGGACATAGCTTCCGGAAGTACTCTGGGTTGTGGAACTCGTAGCAGAAACTGAAATGGTCCACACCAAGATCCATAAGGCGATCATATTTCCAGAAGTCGAGAGTGGGAATAACCTGGAGGCCCACCAGGTCGCCGACGCGCGACTTAATGGCTTTTACAAAAGGAGCGGCAATATCAAGGTCACGCTGGGTGTGGTAGCCGGAATTGAAGTGGACGAAAGTTACGCCCGATTCGGCCTTCGCCGCGCGCGCAACCTCCACCACGTCCTCAAGTTCCTTTTTCGCTTCCTCGTTCACGCCCACGTTGAGCCCGGTGGTGCAGAACTTGCAGTTAAGACTGGGCGAGTGATGCCAGAATCCGCAGGAGTTTGAAATATAGATGCCGAGGTATGTTCCCTGAAGCACGCCTACTTTGTGCATGGGCGTGCCCAGCAAAGTCGCGCGCTTGTACCAGGCGGGTTCGGGAGGGATGCGCACTTCGTAGCAAAGTTCCTGACGATCATCAAGAACCCAATATGCCGATTCTTTGTAAATCAGGCGATAACAGGACTGGCGCGCGAACGGCTCCTCGACAGGAACATTCACCCAAACGTCTTTAAGCCGGCCCGGAATAACAATTTCCAAGCCACTACCCAGGCCGGCGCGGGTTCGGGTGATCAGCCGCGCGTCCTGGTTCAAGTCACACGACAGGTCAATCCGCATGCCTTTGCAAAACAGATCAATCTCAAGCTCACACGGATTGAGCGGAAACCTCGGATCTTCCTCTGCCGCACGTGGCAGGGGCGTCTCAATAGAAACGGAGTCCTTCGCTGTAAGAGAAGGCATTTGTTTTTCCAGTCGATTGCGTCGTCCAGCCGCCCGCCCCGAGGAACCATGGAGCCTCTTGTGAATCGCCCATGATCGTTAGTCCTGGTACGGCGATCAGACTATAGTGCAATGGTCAGCCCAAATCTGTGAGTGAGGTCACACGAGGTTGTGATGTAGGTCGCAGACGACAAGTGAAATTTCCTTTTTTTGATGACGCTTTTTTTGGGAGAGGCCCTTGCTTTCGTGGCAAGTCGGTAAAATAAATTACAGGATTTCAATTCTGCAACTTAAGGCAAGAAGTTATATGATTAGAGCTTGACCGATACCCATCAGGGGAAGCACTGGCGCAGGCACCCCATGGATCAAAAGCCCCGACTGAGACGAGCCCGGACTCGGTGGCGGCCGGGCGGTTTAAATTTGAACAGGCAGACTGGTCCACCACCAGTCGTTTACTTCATGGACTTTGCCCGGTGTGCCCGTGAAGCCCATCAGCTTTCAAATCGAATATCCCAATCAACATGGGTCCTATCAAGAGCAGTGGCTCTGCTAATTTTCTTGCTCACTTGTTGTATCTGGACACACAACGTCGAGGCTCGCCTTAATTTGCCTCAGGTGCATCAGGGGGTCCGGCTTGGCGACGACGCCAAGGCCGCTGCGCAAGATTACTTTTCTCGTCAGCCTCCACAGGAAGGGGCTGACCTTCCGGCCCCACTCCAGGCTTCTCTCTTGCGCAGTCTGCCCGAAAATTTCACGAGCGCCTGCGGAGCTCTTTTGCAGGCATGGGCCGGGGAAAAAGGGCAGAGCTCGAGTTTTTGGCGCGTGCGCCTTCTGGATCACGAGGGCGATCGAGTCTGGCTGGCATTGTGGTGCGGTTCGCGATTGCAGTATATGGCACGATATTATGACGAACGGCTGGCTCTGTTGCATCTCAACACTTCCAGCCTCGAATTGCTCCCTCTCGGCCCGGACACCGAAGATGATGAAAGCGTCTATTCCCTCCAATTCTCAAAGCGCGTTGCCTTAAAAAATTCAGAAGGTTTTTCCTTTCACGTGGGAATCGGCAACAACCCGTGCTGCGATGGTCCTGAGTCTCGCTCCCAAGAGCGGCTCATCGTCTTTGCCGACACACCGCACGGCGCCTTCGAATCACTTTCAGTGATCACCGCGCGGGACGACTCAAGCCATTCCGACGATCCCGAGATTGACACCGAAACCACCTATCGCGCCCACGTCAATTTCGAGCATGACTCGGGTAATTTCGTCACCGCAGCCAGTGTCACCTTCCATGAAATAGTTAAAGACATTACCTGGGACTCAGGTAAGGCCAGGGCTCACACCTCAAGCGAACGCTCTGGCACACTACGCTTTCGCTGGGACCCCACCACCTTCAAATTTAAAAAGATTCAGTAACATCAGAAGCGGCCGCGTTAATAAAGCTATATTTCTGGCGCCTAGCCGCGAAGTGTTGGACCAGACGGGAAATGAGCTCCGGGTCTGCATGGGATACTGTGGTGTGAAGTCGCCCCCGGGCGCCGATGGGTCGGCGCACGCACACAAAACCGCGCGCGATGACCAGCTTCACACTCCCTTACGAATTAGTGCGTTTAATCCCGCCCTGTAATGGATTTCGAGCATTGACAGGGTTATAAGGAAAGACTAGGCTTCGCGGCTAAGGCGATTATGGATCAGATAAAGGGCAACGGCAGCGTCAGTCTCGATTATCGTGACTACGTCACTCAGGTCAGCCGGGAGTTGGCGGAACGGGTCGTGCACCAACGCAATGTGATGCTGAAACTCATCGATCAGCACCAGGCCGGCGGGCATTCGATTGACTATTGTCCGCTCGTTGACTGTGCCCCCATGAAGGGTTTAAGGGAAGGTCTCCGCGAGGCCATTTCGGTGTTGGAGGAGACGCGCAGGTCTTTCAAGTCTCGACGCCTGGAAGAACTGCGGCTTAAGCTGGAAGCTCTACTCGTCGAAGATCGTGATTAATCCCAGGCCGAACAGGGACGTCTGACGGCCCCGATTAGAGATTGGGGAAGTGCGGGCGTAACTGAATTTCGTCATTTTATTTCTGTGACGGAAAATTCAGTTACGCCCTTTTTGTTTTTTGGCGCCGGGTGCGCGTGGCGTTTGAATATTGGCCATCGTGACGACGTGGTTCCATTTCAACATTTGAATAACTCAGGGAGGCATTGAGCATGGACGAGTCACCGAATGCCCGGAACGGTTCTGCATTGCCCCGGAATCACGAATACGTCAAGGCGCACGGAATTCTCGGGTTCGGCTGGATGGCCGGAGTCACGATATTCGTCGCACTCACAGGCCTGGGAATCTGGCTGCTGCCTTTCAGCATCGGGACGCAGATGGCCGTACTCATGCACACGGCGCTGGGCGTCGCAATCGTTGTTCCGTTCACCATCTGGCAACTCAAACACTGGCTGGCTACGCGGAAAACACCACGGCGTTTTCGGAAGTTTTGCGCCTATACAGGTTTCTGGTCCCTGGCGGTCACGACAGTTTCAGGCATTGTCCTCACCTGGCAGGCGATGTTCTCGCTCAATTCCAGCCATTTGTGGGACCGCGTTCACCTATGGAGCGGCCTGCTGTCGCTGCCTTTCCTTGCGTACCACGTCTGGCCTCACAAAAAGAAAGAACCCGCCAATGCCCTTAATGTGTTGCCCGCTTTCCTTAAACCGGACTATTCCGCGCTGCGACGGGGGATGTGGAAAGTGACAATGGGCACGGCGATCGCGTTGCTCCTGGTGCTGGGCGTGGCGACCATCGCCTATCGCGCCCCGGACTACCGCCATTACAAGCTGGCCTCAACATACAACTGGACCTACGGAAAGAACCCGTTCGCTCCCAGTCTGGCCACGACGGAAGACGGCCAGCCGGTGGCGCCCCAGATCATGGCGGGATCCAAATCTTGCGGCTCATCCGGCTGCCACACTGAAATCTATCAGGAATGGCAGGCCAGCGCGCACCGCTGGGCGGCGGAAGACACGTTTTTCCAAGCCGTTCAAACCGCCATGATCAAAGAAACCGGCGCGCCCGCCACGCGATATTGCGGAGGCTGCCACGACCCGGTCTCCCTGCTCTCCGGTTACAAAGATGCGAGCACCGGTATTTCTGCACCGGGCTTCAAGCAAGGGGACTCCTGCATCATTTGCCACTCCATGCGCCGCGTGGACGTGCAGGGCAATGGCAACTATGTTTTTGGCGCTCCGAAACCCTATCTCTTCGAGTACGGCGAGGGCCGGTACACCACGGCCGTCGCCCATTTCCTGATCCGTGCGTATCCACGCCAGCACGACCGGGACTATGATATTGCGTTATCGCAAAAGCCGGAGTCCTGCGCCTCCTGCCACAAGCAGTTTATTGACAAAGAAATCAACCACGTGGGGTGGGTTCAACTACAAAATCAATACGATGACTGGAAGCACGGCAAGTGGAACGCAAACCCGGATCCGGCGCAACGTTTGCGCTGCCAGCAGTGCCACATGTATTATCAAGCGGCCCCAAGTTTGGCTATGGCTGATCCCTACGACCTCAAAATCGGGCTGGGATTGAGACATCGTAACCACTGGTTTGCCGGCGGCAACCAGGTGATGCCGGAAATGATTGCTTCGCCCGACGCGGCCGGCCAGACACGACGCGTTGAGGAGTGGCTGCGCGGCAAACGAGTGATTCCTGAAATCGCGAACATCTGGCCCGCCGGACCTGTTCTGCCCATCAAGGTCGTTGCGCCGTCGTCCACGCGTCCCGGGGACAGCCTCGAGTTCCGCGCCGTTATTTCCAACAACAAGGCCGGCCACAGCTTCCCCACTGGCCCGCTCGACCTGATCCGCGCCTGGGTGGAAGTGGAGGTTCGCGATCAGACGGGGCGTGAACTATTTCACTCCGGAAAATTGACCGATCAAAACCACGTTGAACCGGGTTCATTCGTCCTCAAAGCCGTTGGGACAAATGCCGACGGCCAGGAGATTATCCGTCATGACCTGTGGCATTACGTGGGCGCAAAATATAAGCGGGCGGTTTTTCCGGGTTATTCCGATATGTACGAATATGATTTCAAGGTTCCCAAAAACGTCCAGGGCCCGCTGGCAGTCACGGCAAGGCTGCGCTATCGCAAGGCCAACCAGTACTTCATGGATTTTTCGTTCCCCGGCCAACACCTCCAGTCCCCCATCACGGATATTTCCTCCGACAAGGTTGAAATTCCACTGGCCGTTGGCGCCAGCCGCGCCGCCGTGCAGCTCGCGCCCATCCATCAAGGCGCAACCCATGCACCTCAAGCTCCGGGTGGTCGATGAATCGCCGGACGTTCACTCTGGCTGGCTTGGGGCTTCTTGCTAATGCGCTTGCCGCCTGTTCTAAAAAAGCTCCGCCGGAATCCCAGGTGTTTGACAGCCAGGCGCGAAAACTGACAGGCGCCGGTCCCCAGGTTACCTTTACAGATGTGACCAGGCAGGCGGGCATCAACTTTGTCCACTCGCGAGGCCAGCGCACCCATCAACTTCCCGAGGACATGGGTTCCGGCGCGGCATGGGGCGACTATGATAATGATGGATTCCCCGACCTCTACCTGGTGAACCAGCCGGGGCCGTGGGGAGCGCCGGCCGGGCCTGACGCGCCCGCTTGCGTTCTCTATCACAACAACCGTGACGGCACGTTTACCGATGTCACCGGGCACGCCGGCGTGGCCAATCGCGGCGGCTACGGGATGGGCGCGGCGTGGGGCGACTTCGATAACGATGGGTTCCTGGATTTGTACGTGACGAACTACGGCCGTTCAGTGCTCTATCACAACAACGGCAACGGAACTTTTACCGACGTCACCGACCGCGCCGGCGTGGCCAACAATCTTTGGGGCATGACGCCTCTCTGGTTCGATTACGACAATGACGGTTATCTCGACCTCTACGTTCCGAACTATGTGGACTATAACCTCAAGGGAGTTCCGTTGGGCGCTACTTCCGAGCAATTCGGAATGAACGTTCCCTTCACGCTCAATCCTGCATCGTTCAAGCCGGTCCCCAATCGCCTTTACCACAACAACCGGGACGGGACGTTCACGGACGTCGCTCAGAAATTGGGCGTGGCCGATGCCAACGGGCGAAGCCTGGTGGCCGCCTGGTCAGACTTCCGTCTTGAGGGTCATCTCGACCTCTATGTGGGCAACGACATCTCCGACAACCGGATGTTTCAGAATCTCGGCGGCGGGCGATTCGCGGACATCAGCGCGGCTTCCTGGACGGAAGAAAATCGCGGCACCATGGGCGTTGCCATCGGCGACTTTGACGGTGACGGCGACAATGACATGTTCCTCACCCATTGGGTGAGTCAGGCCGACGCCCTTTATCAGAACCTTTGGACCGAGCAGCAGCGCAAAGGGAAAATTCACTTCGAGGATTCAGCGGATCTTTACGGTGTTGGTTCTATTTCCATGCCCGTGGTCGGGTGGGGCACGTTTTTCTTCGACTTTGACAACGATGGCAGCCTGGACTTGCTGGTGGCCAACGGCTCAACTCTGGAAGACAAAGCGAACACCACCAAGTTGATCCCAGAGGCGCCTTTCCTTTTCTGGTCGAAAGGCGGAACGGTTTTTTACGACTTGGCGCGGTCGGGCGAGGCGGGCAGCGCCCTGCAGCAACGCCGGGTTGCTCGCGGCGCGGCCTATGCCGACTACGATGGCGATGGCGATCTCGACGTCATTATCACCACCAATCATGGCGCGCCCGTACTGCTCCGCAATGACGGCGGGAATCGCAACCACTGGCTGGCGATTCACCTGATCGGCACGAAGAGCAACCGGCAGGGCTTGGGCGCCAAGCTCTACCTCGAAGCCGGCGGGAAGCGCGTGTATCGAGAGTATGGAGTCGGAACCTCTTACCAGTCTCAATCTACTCGGGAAGCATGGTTCGGCCTCGGCCAGGCCGAACGCGCGGAATCGCTCTCTGTCGCCTGGCCGGGCGGGACGCGACAAGAATTCACCAACCTCCCCGTTAACCGCGTGCTGACCATCACCGAAGGCCACGACAGTTGGCAGGAAAACGTGCGCGGCTGAGCCGGGCCGGAAATTCCCCACACCCGCGCCCACGAGTCCACTTCGAAATAATTGCCTGTCAGGAATTTTTCTACATTCTTTTTTTGCGCAGAGGTCAAAGCTGAACTAGAATATCCCGCATATCACTGATTGTGGAGAAAACAAATGAAAAACATCCATCGATGGGTGTTCGCCGTGGCCGCACCGCTTGCTCTGTTCATCTTCCTGGTGGCGCCGGGAAACGCGCAGTTGGGCATGGCTACAAAAGAGCAGCGCATCGACCTGACTCGCGAATGGAAAGGCGAGCGTTTTCCGGATGGACGTCCCAAGGCGCCCGACTCACTGCTCGACGCTTTGAAAGAAGTCGATGCGGAGGAAGCTTGGGGAGTCTTGCAGTCGCATGGCTACAAGTATCAGTTTGAGGGCGGTTGGCACGTCATCAATCCGGGCAGCGACCGCATGGTGGGCCGCGTGGTGACGGCGGTGTTCATGCCCCTGCGCCCGGACTTGAACGCGGTGATCAACGAGCATGGCAAATCGGAAGGCAGGATTGGGGCTCAGAACTCCTGGCCCATTGACATACTGGTGCCCGGCGATGTACTGGTGGTGGACCTGTTCGGCAAAATCAAGGATGGCACTTACGCCGGGGACAATCTCGCCACCGCGATTTTTACCGCCAGCCACAATGGCCTGATCGTTGACGGTTCGGTCCGCGACGAAACAGGCATTTCTGAAATCAAGGGGTTTCGAGTCTATGTGCGTGGCGTGGATCCCTCCGCCTTGCGCGATGTTACCCTGATGGGCATCAACGTGCCCATCCGCATTGGGAACGCCACGGTGATGCCGGGCGATCTGGTGGTGAGCGACGCGGAGGGCGTCACGTTTATTCCGCCCCAACTCGGCCAGGAAATTGTGGACAAGGCGACCATGACTCACCGGGTGGACGAGTGGGGACACATGATGCTGCGCGAGGGCAAGTACACGCCTGGCGAGATTGATCGCAAATGGACCAAGCCCATGATTGAAGAGTTCAACCAATGGTTGGCGCAGAAGGGTTCCAAACAGAGGATGAAGGAAAACTAACATTTTCCACATTCATACCGGAGGTTATAACCAGATATGAATAAAAACGACCGGCGTCT
>DASYXZ010000203.1:0-10684 GCA_035934315.1 Terriglobia bacterium
CTGGCGCAGTTTGGTTTTTTTGTAGCGGCGTTCGGCGCCAGTCATCGCGCATGGTCGGGATCCATGCCAATTGCCTGCGCGCCTTCACGCGCCATGGAGTTGCGCGAGTCGAGCGCGAGCGCGCGCCGGAATGCTTCGCGAGCGCCAGCCAAGTTCCCGCTCTCCATGCGCGCAGCGCCTAGTTCGGCGTAGGCCTGCGGCTGCCGCGGATCGAGCTTGACTGTTTCACTCATCAGCCGTTCGACGTCTGCAAAGCGCTTCAACTGCAAGTACACGAACCCCAGGTTCAGCCTTACCGCCACCGCCTGCGGCGCCGCTTTCAGAGCACGCTGCAGAATGTCGGCTGCGTCCTGAAATCGCCCTTGACGCGCCGCCGCTTCGCCCAGCGCACTGAGCGCAAAGACATCTGTCGGGTCCAACTTCAGCGCCTGCTGGAGCAACTTGTCAGCCTGCTCCAGGTTGCCTTCCCCAAGCAACAGAATGCCGAGTTCGCGCAGTGGACGAGGATTGGAGGGATCCATCTGAATGGCGCGACGGTAGAGCCGTGTTGCCTCTTCCACATTGCCGAGCAGAGCTTCCGTATGGCCGAGATCACTATATGCAGTTGGGTAATACGGCGCCGCTTGTATCAGCCGGGTATAGGTGTCGCGCGCCTGTTTCACGTCATGGCGCAACAACTGGATGGTGCCGAGGTAATCGAGCGCCAGCGGCTGCTGAGGATCCTTT
Source organism: Terriglobia bacterium (assembly GCA_035934315.1). Lineage (GTDB taxonomy): Bacteria > Acidobacteriota > Terriglobia > UBA7540 > UBA7540 > DASYXZ01. The sequence goes on from DASYXZ010000203.1 coordinate 727, forward strand.
TTGAGTAACTCGCTTAAGAGGCGCTCCGCCGCGTCAAACTGGCGCGCCTGAAACCAATGTGCGGCGCGCAGCAGTTGCTCGTGCTCGGCCAACCCGTCCTTGGGATCGCGGCGCGAAGTTGTGAACGCGGGCGCTGCCGCCCCGACTTCGCCCATGTAGCCCAGGCTGCGAAACAGTTCGGCGGTTTCCGCGCTCACCCTAGTGCGCGCCGACGCAGGCTTTGCGGGAGCGTGCGCCGCGACAAACGCTACAAGCTGATCGCGCTCTGCCGCGCCCTCAGCCTGGAGCGATGGATACGTGTTGCGCAACTCTCCCGGGTCGAGGCGCAGGTTGTAGAGTTCCGGGTGAGGCGCCTGAATATATTTCACGCCGTCCCATTCAGATTGCCGCCCGGCCGTCTGCGAGATCAGCGCCCGCAACGGATTCCAACCCAGGTGCAACAGCGGGTACATCGTTTCCGAGTATACCGGATGCGCCCGCGGCTCTTCGCCGGAAATAATGCTGGAGGCAAGGTCAGTCCCTTGCATGCCGGCGGGCACTTGAAGGCCCGCAAGATGCAGCAGCGTGGGCGCGACGTCCACCAGACTGACGGCTGTTTTTACATCCGCGGCCCGCGTGGCGCCCGTCGGCTTCACTAGCAGGGGGACGCGAATGGTGGAATTGTAAATGAAGTAGCCGTGCGTCGATTCTCCGTGGTCGCCCAGGCCTTCGCCATGGTCGGCGGTGAGCGCAATCACGCTGGAGTCATACAATCCCCGGCTGCGCAGGCCGGCAAAAAGCGTGGCCAGCGCCGAATCAGTGTAAGCGATTTCGCCGTCGTACGGGCGAGCTGCGAAACGGCTGTGAAACGGTTCCGGCGCGCGATAGGGCAGGTGCGGATCGTAAAAGTGCAGCCAGAGAAAAAACGGCTTGCCTCGGGATTTGCCATCCTGCTTACTATCCAGCCAGGCCAACGCGAGCCGAACCACTGAATCTGCGGGCCGCTTAATGTTGGGCAGGCCGGCTTCCTGTTGGCCGGTGGAGGCGCCGAAGCGATCGTTGTAATCGTCAAAACCGCGGGCCAGTCCGAAGCGGCTGGAAAGCACCGGCGATCCCAGCACTGCAGCCGTGGCGTAACCCGCTCGCGAAAAATACTCGGCGACAGTCGGGATATCGTCCGGCAGAAGAAAGCCGGGCTGGTCGCGCACGCCGTTGTAGAAGGGATAAGTACCCGTAAGCAGCGCCGCGTGTGAGGGCAACGTGAGCGGAACGGCGGCGAAGGCGTGATCGAACTTTACCGACTGCGAGGCCAGGGCGTCAATCGCCAGGGTCGCACCGCCGCGGTATCCATAGCATCCGAGGTGATCGGCGCGAAGGGTGTCAATAGTGATCAGCAAAACACCAGAACGCGGGGACTGTTGGGCATGCGCGCGCCCAGCCACCAGCAGCGCCAGGAGGAGCACGCCCCTCGACAACGCCACCCCGGCAGAATAGAAGATTTTTCGCGTCACGGGATAGCAGCGAAATGGTTTGGCCAGGATATCATCCATGGTGCGCGCTCGGGTACCCGCCATTAGGAAGCATCATGCGCTGGAGTGAAATTAAATTCAAGTTTGGTGATGAGTGGATGGTGGTACAGTTTGAGTTTCATCATGGGGTCAGACGGTCAACTTGCCGCTGCGATTGCCTCGGCGCCCTCTGTGGCGAACAAAGACTTAATACGGAGTTTACTGAGACACTCTGTGGCCTCCGTGTTGAGATCTTTGAAGGTTGGAGGGCACGGAGAGTTTCCGTCGACATCATTGAAAACAAAAAGCGGGTTGAGCGCGATCGCCCAACCCGCCACAAGATTGCCGAATTCGATCAACCTAACTTCAGCCGGCCGCTCGACCATCTAGAAGAGGAATCGTGCGCCGAGCTGCAAGCGACGCGACGGGATCCCCGCGAGCCCTTGGGCCTTCCCGAATTGGGAGCTGCTGAGGCTGGAAGGGATGAAATCAAAGTTGGGGTGATTGGGGAAGTTAAAAGCTTCGATGCGAATCTGAAGCTTGGTGTTCTCGGTGGTTTTGAAGTTCTTGAACAGCGCCGCATCGAACCCATTGAACCAGGGACCGTGGAACACATTGCGACCGAGCGTGCCATAACGGATACCGGTACCCGCAGGATTCACGAACAAGGTGTTCGGCGTCTTGACGCCAAAGGCCGCGTTGCAGGTGCCGATGTTGGCCACGGTAGCAGGCAGGCCCGCTTGGCCGCAGCCGATCTTGTTATTGTCCGTGAAGATGCCGTCCGCCGGGCTTCCATTGGAGTAAACGTTTCCAGTGCCAATGAAGACAGGGTGATCGTTATTTGTAAAATCGAGATTATAGTCCCCGGCGATGTTGATCGCGTTTCCATTGGCATCGAGAACGCGGGCACCGCCGGCATCCCGCGCAGCGTAGCGGATGCGCCCAAGGTCGACGTTGATCGGGTGGCCCGAGTAGCCCTGCCAGAAGCCGGTAAGTTGCCAACCGCCCACGACCTTCCCGGCGAAACCGCGCTGATCCCGCATGACGGGGATCTCGTAGCTGTAACCCAGCTTGAGGGCATAGCGGTGGTCGAAAGCGCCACTGCCGTATTCCAGGTTCTGGTGAGCGTTGGAAATATAGTAGTACGGCTGGCTGTACCCGCCTTGCGAGGTCGAGCCGGTGAACAGGTCCGAGCCGATATCCAGCAGGTGGCTCCAGGTGAAACTGGCCTGGAACTGCAAGCCCTTGCTGACGCGCTTCTGAAGCTCAACGTCCATTGCATTGTAGTTCGAGCTTACGTTGTTCGAGCGATAGTTGAACCCGGTGTATTTGGAATTGGGGCGGCGGCACGATAGCGTGGCATTCAGGCACATGCCGTCGTACCGGTTCCAATTCATCAACACCGCGAGGTGCCGCCCCAGCGAGGCCTGCCAATTCACGCGCAGAAGATAGGTCTGACCGAACTGGTGCTCCACGCCGAGGAAGATGTTCTGCGCCGAAGAGTCCTTTAGGTTGTTTTCCATGGTACGGACAGAAACCCGGCCGCCCGGACCCGGAATGCTGTCAGGAACGTAACTGGGCGAGGGCTTGGGGGGATTGCTGTAAAAGATGGAGTCGCCGCCAGTGGCATCCGAGTCAAGCAGGGCATAGAAGGGCGGGTTCCAGGCTCCGTTCCCCCACACATTGTCAAAGATGCGGTCATACGAGATTCCGTAGCCGCCGCGCAGGGCGGTTCGGCCGTTGCCGAAGACATCCCAGGCAAAACCCACGCGCGGGCCAAAATCCTTGTTGCGCGTGTTCCACATGCTCTTTACGGGCCCACTGACCACGTTGGCAATGCAGTTGGTGAAAGAGATAGTGGTCGAGTGGAGGCAATTGAAATTGGTAAACTGGGCGAGTTGATTGTGCTGCTCGGTAGGCGCCCCGTAACGTTCCCAGCGGAGTCCCAGGTTGAGAGTCAAATTTGGGCGCACCTTCCAATCATCCTGAACGAACAAGTTGTTGTCGTCCATGCTGTAGTGCCGATAGTTGTTGGCCCGCGCCCCGGTGTGGGGGTCGATCGAAACCTCCTCGAAATAGGGGAAGTCATTCTGGAAATTGCTGTCGTTATAATTCACCGGATTAGCCGAGCTTCCGATGCTTCCGTCAGGATTGACGACACCGTCAGATGTCGCGGTAGGACCGAGGGTGTTGGCAAACTCGTAGAACCCCGGCACGCCCAAGTCCCAGTTCCGATACAAGATGCCGTGCTGCCAACTACCGCCGAATTTCACGGAATGGCGGCCATGGACCCAACCCAGATTGTCCTGCAACTGCCAGCGGTCCTGTACGAAGCTCTGGATCAACCCGCCCTCGTAAGGCCCGAAGCCAATTGCGGTGTTGCCGTAGTTCGCGCCGTCGATATATATTTCGGGATCGTTAAACTTGCCGCCCCCTTCAGCGAACACGTTGTAGTGGCGGTTTTGGGCGATAGTCAGCTCATTGTATACATTGGAGCCGAACGTGTGAGTCTCGACCAGACTCACGTTACTAAAATGATTATGAGTCACGCCATTCACTGCGATGGCGGTGGGGTGGCCACCACCATACTTATCGGTGTAAGCCTCGCGGGACATGTTGAAGGTAACACTGAGGCGGTCCTTGCTGCTGAAGTTTTGGTCGACGCGGCCAAAATAGGATTGAATCGGGTCGGTAACGGGATCAACCAGAAAAACGCACCCAATGTGGCCGATCGCCGAGGGATCCTCATTGGGGCACGGAACGCTGGAGGTAAACGGCGTGTACTTACCGAGATAAAACTTGGCCAGCGGGCCAGCCCCGGCCTGGATGGCAGCCAATTCCGACGCCGTGGGCACCGCCGTAGGGTTTCCTGCAGGCGCGAAGTGGAGAATCACCGAGTCATAGGCTGCGGAGAAGAAGGTCTTGTTCTTGACGATGGGGCCGTCAACTTCGCCGCCGAAGTTGTTGCGCACATACGCTTCTTTGGGGCTACCAGTGCGATTCGCGAAGAAATCGGAAGCGTTCAAAGATTTGTTGCGATTGAACTCATAGGCGGCGCCATGAAAACGGTTGGTGCCGGACTTCTGGGAAGCGCTCACCACCGCGCCGGCCGCGCGCCCGTACTGCGCGCTCATGCTGTTGGTGAGCATCGTGAACTCGCTCACCGATTCGAGCGGGGGTGTGACGTTGGCAAAACCTTCACTGAAGTTATCATTGTTGTCTGAACCGTTGAGCATATACTGCGTGCCTGACTCGCGCGTGCCCCCAGTCGCTGGTTGAAAGTCCATACCCTGCGACACCTGGGGCGCCATGAAAGTCAAGTCATATACATTGCGGGAGAGCAACGGAATATTTTCAATGGTGGAGCGATCCACAGTGGAGGCAAGGTCTGAGCTGGCTGTTTGAACCAGTGGGCCTTGCGTCGTGACTTCCACGGTGACTGAGGACTTTCCCAATTGCAAGGTCACGTTCAAGGGAACAGTCTTGCTGGCTTCAACCAAAATGCCCCTGGTTATGCTTTCTGAGAAGTTGGGCGCAGCCACTTTGACAGTATAAGTCCCCAGGGGTACCAGCGGGAACCGATATGAACCATCGGTCCCCGTGGTCCTCGTCTCAGAAATACCGGTTCCCTCGTTGGTGATGGTTACGTTGGCGTTGGGAACAACTGCCCCCGTGGCGTCAAACACAGTTCCTGTAATCACGCCCTGAACGGTCTGACCGAATGCGGGTGTAAAGCCAAGCGCACACACCAACAGGCTAAATAGTCCGTAAGTGAAAAGTTTTTTCACTGGAAACCTCCGATCAAATTTTAGGGTTCGAGACTTAGACTAGCGCCCAAAAAACCCCAAATAACTATCACCCGAGGCATTACTACAATTCTTCAGTCAGGAAAAACCTACGTGCTATCACGACAAGGTGGGTCCCCAAACAGAGTTCTTTGTAACACTTCGATTTTTGGGTGTCAAGAGAAAAATGGATAAAATGTCTGGCAATCTTCAAAGGTTGGCAGAGGTGATTGGACAAGGGTTTATTTCCCGATCAGATGCTTTTACCTTTAGGGAATTCATGTGCTGGCCGCGCGAGAAGGTTTGCGCTTAGTCCATGTTCTGGCTGAAAGGCTGCCGCCTTAACGCCGGCGATAGACGACAACGTCATCGCCAAATGCCCCCGTCTCACTATAGGAAGTGCTATGCCGGCCCAGGTATTCAAGCGACTCGGGATGCTGGGCAGGAAGAACATTATTCGCCAGGAAGATACCGCCGCTATTCATCATGCGGGCAATGCTGGCCATGGCGACACTTTGCTCAAAACGGTTGTAGTAAACCAAAATATTTGTGGCCACTACGAGGTCAAAACCAGAGCCAGCCTGGGGAGGCAAATCCAGCGTTTGGGTAACGATATCCAGATCCAGCGATTCCAATTGCGTGGCGAAGATCGGGTGGATGGCGACCGCGCGCAGCGCTACTCCGCTCAGAGTCTTCGGAATCGGCAACGGCGCCGTTCTAGATCCGATGATCTCTCCAAAATGCTCCCAATAGGCAATCGCCGCTGGATTCCATTCCCCAGCCGAGTCACGCGGCAATTGGATTATATAGGGATGCCCGGCTCGTGCGCGTTCAGCCAGGCGCCGGACGTGGGCGGTCACGGCTGGGTTCAAATCAAGAGTTACAATTTTGATGTGGCCGGGTGCAGCCAGCCTTAACCGCAGGAGTGCTTCAAGGATGGCAAATGGTTGGATCGTCTGGAGCGGATAAAAATCATACCCATCGCGCTTATCGGTAAAATCCAGGCCAGGACCAATCACGGCGATGCGACGGATGCGCCTGGGTGAAAGGACGCCCTTGCGTGCCAAAGCCTGCAAAGTTTCCTGCAAGGCAAAATTGGGCAATAGAGAGGTATCGACGGAGAGGCCGCGCTTTTGGAAAAGCGTCCCGCGAGTCAAAAAAACCTCGCTTGGGTCGCCGCTTTGGCCCGCAATACGCAGCTTCTCCTGGTAAGCGAGCTGCTCCGCGACGAAGCGCTGGAGGTTGGCGGAAAGATAATTTTCCACCGACCCGGCCGGGACCTTGCGCCGCGCCAGAAAATCGCCGACCAGGCGAATTCGCTCGTTATCCGGAGAACGCGGCAGCGCAACCGCAAGACCATGAACGCGAGCGCGCGCAGCTTCCGTCAACTCTCCGCCCGCCAAGACAATTTCCTCAAAACCTTCCAGCCGGGGAAGCCGGGTATAGGACGTCCCGTATAAAATCAAGTTGCTGATCGAATCTTCGAAACCCCGATCAATGCGCTCACGAATTTCGGTGTCTTGGGTGCGAATCCACGCGTCCCACGCCGCAGCATTCTCCAGGCCGCCAGAGGGTAACGTGGCGGCGTCGCTTTCGGAGAAAGCTGAGATAATCTCTCGAACTTCTTCAAAACGGATAAACCGTGCGCCCGTTTGCCCGGCCAGGACAACTCCCGTAACTGAAAAGCCAAGGCAGAGGGCCAGAGAAGAGACAAGAGCAGAGGGATGCGACACCGGCTTGGGGATTGGTTTAATTAAATCATCGAGCCATTGCAGGGTGCATTCAATCAAGTGTCTCAAAATGACTCCGGCGCTATCTCTCACGCTTCTGCATCAGAAATATGGAGTGAGAAAAATCTCATCCGTGATAGTTTCGAGCAAGAAGCTGTGTGCAAATTCTAAACGAGCAGTAGTGTCAATCTTCCCACCGCCAGAGTTTAACCGTCCGGTCAAAACTTCCCGAAGCAAGATAATGGCCGTCAGGACTGAAAGCGACGGTGGTGACAGCTTCAGAATGACCTTTCAAAAGGTCAACTTCCCGTCCCGAACCCACTTCCCAAATTCTGATCGAGGCGTCCTGGTCTCCCGAGGCGAGGTACTTGCCATCAGGGCTGAAGGCAAGCGACCATACCGTGCTCGTATGGCCCGTCAGAGTATGCAAGAGCAGCCCCGTCGCCACGTTCCATATCATGACTGTCTTGTCCCGGCTTCCCGAAGCAAGGTAATGACCGTCTGGACTGAAAGCGACAAACATAACGGCATCATGATGACCTTTCAGAATTCGCACTTCGCGGCCAGTCTCCACACTCCATATTCTTACGTTGCGATCATTACCTCCTGAGGCGAGCAGGCGACCGTCAGGGCTGAAAGTCACGTTGACAACTCCGGCGTGGGTTCCGGTCAACTTCCCCACTTCGTGTCCTGTAACCACGTCCCAGAGCCTGATGGTTTTGTCCCAACTCGCTGAAGCAAGGTAATGTCCGCCAGGACTGAAGGCGACAGAATTAACGTCCAAGGTATGACCTTTCAAGTTGTGCAGCAGCCGCCCCGTGGCCACGTTCCAAAGCTTAACCATTTTATCGCCGCCGGCCGAAGCGAGTGTCTTCCCGTCCGGGCTGAAGGCAACTTCATTCACATCGTATCTGTGGCCGATGAATCTGCGCAGCTCTCCGCGCGAGGCTACATCCCAGAGCTTGATTGTCCTGTCATGACTCGCTGAGGCCAGGTAGCGACTGTCAGGACTGAACGCAACGTCCAGAATCCCATCGGTGTGGCCACTGAGGGTGCGGACCAGCTTGCCCGTGGCCACATCCCAAATCTTCACGGTTTTGTCCCAGCTTCCTGAGGCGAGGTAGCGGCCGTCCGGGGTGAAGGCGACAGAACTGATATTAAGGGTATGACCTTTGATGGCTCGCACCTCAGCTCCCGTGGCGACGTCCCAGAGGCGAACTGTCTTGTCATTGCCGCCGGAGGCCAGATACCGGCCGTCCGGACTGAAGGCGATGGCATTCACATCCTGGTCGGGATTGTTCAGCGACACCACTTCGCCGCCCGTGGCAACGTCCCGCACCAGGATGGCCGCGTCATGACTGGCTGAAGCGAGGTAGCGGCCGTCGAGACTGAAGGCGATGGACTCAACCCCACCGCCGTGGCCCCTTAAAGTGAGAACCGCGCGCCTCTCCGCAACGCTCCAGAGTTCAACACTCCGGTCATGATCTCCCGCTGCGAGATACTTCCCATCGGAGCTGTAGGCTATCGACCGGACAAAGCTCGAGGGTCCGGTCAAAGTGTGCACCCAGTGTCCCGTCTCAACGTCCCAAACCTTTACCGAATTGCCACTACCCGTGGCGATGTAATGCCCGTCCGGACTGAAGGCAACGGACCAAACAAAATCGCTGTTGCCATACAATGTGCGCACCTCGCGCCCGGTGGCCACATCCCAAATCTTGGTTGTCAAATCCTCACTGCCGGAGGCAATGTAACGCCCGTCAGGACTGAAGGCCACGGATAAGACCTGCCGTGTGTGGCCCTCAAACGTGCGTACCTCGAACCCGGTCGTCATGTCCCACAAAATCACCCTTTTGTCCCAACCACCTGAAACCAGGAATCGCCCGTCAGGACTGAAGGCGATGGCAGACACAGGTCCGGTATGGCCGGCGAGCGTGCCTGCCAGCTCAAAGTTCACATGGTGGGGGGGAACCGCTGCGGAGGGAGAAAATGTTTCCGGCGAAATCCGGCTGCCTAATTCAGAGGTGATGGGTTGTTGGGATTGAATTTCAGCTCCGCCCGACGCGGCATGGGGGGGAATTGCAGGCGAAGGTGAAAACGTTTCCGGCGAAATCCGGCTGCCTAATTCAGAACTTATGTGGTGTTGGATTTGTATTTGGGCGCCCCCCGCGGCGGCAGGCGTCTGGGCAAAGCATGGGCTCGCCAGAAGAGCCATTAAAACAAGTTTTCTTAAAATCATAGTCCGTCTCCCCTGGCGTTCTTCATACTTGTCCTCGGCTGATCCTAACCACTAGATGAGCCAGGGAACAAATATCAGCGCGGTTCGAAAGCCGCACGCTCAGGAGAGCTATCCCCTCACGGATAGAAACAGTCCGAAACCACATTTTCATTTTACGCCCAATTTTGGGCGAGCTCAAGAAATTTGTGAACAGCATCTCCTCCAGCTCAACCGTCGCGCCAAGATTTCCCGGCGCGATATGGATTTTTAAGAGTACCCTGTCACCCACCCGATACCGCGGCCCCCAGCCTTGCGCGGGCCCGTAGAAATACAACTCTTCCACCAGCCCGGAAACTGCGCTGATCCGTGTTCTTAACTCCTCAAAAAGGATGGCCACACGGTCGCCCCCCAGGCGCGTGAATTGAGCCCAATCAGGCTTCGCCTGCGCATCTCGAAAAGTATACACTTTTTGAATGTTATCCAAAATAGAACCACCGGGGCTTGCCAATGGGTGGAGACACCAATTTCTGCCGCGCCGGTGTCCTCACCGACGCTCTTACCCAACATCGCGGGTGGGGCCCCGTCCCGCGCTACCCCAGCATCAACCACTCCAAAAGCAAAGAAGCCACGGTCCCGTTGATGGGAACCGTGGCTTCCGGTTAGGTCGTTCGTTGGTTGTTCGGTGATGTCGTGGAGCAGCGTCCGGCCTGGCCTGCTCTCACGCTCAACGCACCCGCCTAC
>DASYXZ010000208.1:0-44523 GCA_035934315.1 Terriglobia bacterium
TTCGCGCCAGGCAACAAGTTGACCGCCAATAAAAGCCACGCCCAGGAGGGCGGCTGCATACAGCCACATTTTAAATCGGCCCGCCATCCCCGCCGCCAACTCCCGGCGCGAAGCCTCAAGAGCGACGCTGCTGGCGATCAGCATCATCGTATTGAGGTAGAGAATCCGGGGGATAGCGAGTGCTGTCCAGTCTGAGGATCCGCCTTTGCGAACCACCATGGCGCTGGTGAACGCAGCGAAAAGCATCACAATGGCGACCAGAGCCATCCACATGCCCGTGTGATAGGTTTGAGCGGGCACGCGCCCGCCGCCGCTTGCTTCCGGATTACCACCGCGCCCCCAAAAACCCTTGCCGCGGAAACCATTCCCGTTCTCTCCGTTGGAATCGCTTCCCGCGGGCGCGATAAGTCTGGGCGGAGTTAATACGGTTGCCATGATGAATACCTACTCACGCTCGCAAATTATGGTGACGACCTCTATTGTAGCGGCGGTCTCCGACCGCCGTGTTTTCGGCGCTCAGAGAGCGCCGCTACAACGAATGAATGTCACCATAATTTGCGAGCCTCAATAAGAATGGAAATTAGAAACAGGAAATGGGAAAATAGAAATCATCTCCTTTCGAACCTTCAATCTCTAGTCTCCCTTTTCCGGCCTCTAGCTTTCAATTTCTAATTTCCAGTTTCCAATTTCCGCTCTTCAGTGTCCTTCAACTTTTTCCGGCGAATCCTGCATGATGTAATCTTTTGCCGCGCCGGGAACACCAAATTCATAAGCGCCGTGATAGACCACCGGATGTTTGCCGGCGAAGTTATCAAATGGCGGTGGTGAGGGAATGGTCCACTCAAGCGAAGTTGCCTCCCACGGATTGTCAGGCGCCTTCTCGCCTTTGAACATGCTCCAGAAAAGGTTGACCAGGAAAATCAACTGGGCGCCGGCGGTAATGAAGGCCGCATACGACATGAACATGTGGAGGTCCAGAATGTGCGGCGTGTTCAGAAAATCGATTTCAGTAAACCGGGAGTACCGCCGGACGTTGCCTGCCACGCCCAGGAAGTGCATGGGCATAAAGATGCAGTAAACGCCGACGAATGTCAGCCAGAAATGAATTTTGCCCAGCGTCTCATTCATCATGCGGCCGAACATTTTGGGGAACCAGAAAAAGGTTCCGGCGAACATGCCGAAGATCGCGGCCACGCCCATGACCAGATGGAAGTGGCCGACCACGAAGTAGGTGGCGTGGAGTTGCACGTCCACCGGTGGCTGGGCAAGGAACAGGCCGCTTAGCCCGCCGCTTACAAAGAGGGAAACAAATCCGATGGAAAATAACATGGCGGTGGTCAGGCGCAACTTGCCGCCCCACATCGTTCCCAACCAGTTAAAGGTCTTGATGGCGCTCGGCACACCAATGGCCATGGTCATCACGGAAAAGGCAAAGCCTGAATAAGGGCTCATGCCGCTCAGGAACATGTGGTGTCCCCAAACCATGAAGCCCAGAAACCCGATGGACATCATGGCGTAAACCATGGCCTTATATCCGAAGATGGGCTTGCGGGAAAACGTGGAAATGATGTGCGAGGTCACACCCATTCCGGGCAGGATGGCGATGTAAACTTCCGGGTGGCCGAAGAACCAGAACAAGTGCTGCCAGAGGAGCGGTGACCCGCCGCTGTGGTTGGAGAGTACTTTATCGCTAAGGATGAGGCCCGCCGGGATGAAAAAGCTGGTGCCGGCCACGCGATCCAGGAGCAACAAGACGCCCGCGGCAAGAAGAACGGCAAAAGAGAGCAGCATCAGCACGGCCGTGATCAGCCACGCCCATAAGGTGAGCGGCATACGCGTTAGAGTTAATCCACGAGCGCGCAGGTCCAGTGTGGTGGCGATAAAATTCAGGCTACCCAGAAGCGAGCCGATGCAGAAAATGGCGATGGAGATAATCCACAGGGTCTGGCCCATGCCCTCACCCGGGCCGGACGCTGACCCGACGGCGCTCAAAGGTGGATAGGCGGTCCATCCCGAAATAGGCGGCCCATCCGTGATGAAGAAGGTGGCAAGTAGAACGACGAAGCCCACGAAGGTCGTCCAAAACGAAAGCATGTTGAGCGTGGGGAAGGCCATGTCCTCCGCGCCAAGCTGGATGGGCAGAACATAGTTGCCAAACCCGCTCTGCGGCGCCGTGGTGAGCACAAAGAAAACCATCAGCGTCCCGTGCAGCGTCATGAGTGAGAGATAATATTCCGGCGTCATGACGCCGCCGGGCGCGCCGTTGGGAGAAAGTAGTGCCAGCAAAGGGATGTGGGCGTCGGGCCACACCAGATGCCAGCGCATTAAAATCGAAAGAAAGATGCCCACAAAAACTGATGCCAGCGCCAGGAAGTAATACTGCTTCCCGATCACCTTGTGGTCCAGGCTGAAGATGTATTTCCGAATAAAGCCCGTGGGCGCGGTGTGATGGTGAACGGCCTCGGCGTGAACGTCTGCCATTATTCCCCCGCTTCTCGGGGCACGGCTTGCCGTGCCCTTTTTTTGAAGTGGGCAGGGCAAGCCCCGCCCCTACTTCCCGTCACTGCGCGGCCGCCTGCTGTTGCAGCCACTTCTCATAATCCTGTTCCGTCATAACCTTCAAAAAAGCGCGCATTTTGTAATGCCCAAGCCCGCAAAGTTGGGTGCACACAATTTCATAAGTCCCATTGGGCAATTTCGGATCACTGCTGTGGTTGAGCGCGTCCGCAGTGGCCGTGAAATGGATCGGTATTTCAATTCCCGGAAGCAAGTCCTGATGCACCCTGAGTTCCCGGACAAAAAATGAATGGCCAACGTCCTTGGAGCGGAGAAATATTTCCACTTCCCGGTTCACCGGAATGCCCAGAGTGGCCGTGACGATGTCGTCCTTGGCGGTCGCATCGTTCTCACGGTCAAGGCCGAAGAAATTGCCGGTGGCGTCGTCCACTTTGTCCACATGAATCGGGCCGAACTGGCCATCCGGTCCGGGATAGCGAAAATACCATGCGAATTGTTGTCCTTGCGCTTCAATTTGCAAGGCGCCGGGAGCCGCGCCGGTGAAATGCATGGCCGCCCAGATCCGGTAGCCCATCAGATTAAGGCCGATAAACAAAATAGCTGCGGCGGTGGTCCAGGTGGCTTCCAGCCCATTGTTCCCGTGCGAGTAGATGACTTTGCGGCCATCGCCCTGGTCCCGGTACTTGAAGACAAACCAGGCCAGTCCGAGTTGAGCGAGGACAAAGATTATCCCGCAAATGAGGAGGGTTAAATTGAACTGGTGGTCGATGGCCGCTCCGTGGGTCGAAATGCTGACGGGAAACCACCAGATGTGGGCGGCGAAAATGTACACCGAGATCAGCGTGATCAACGCCACTACCAGCGCAAAAGCGAGCGCCATTATTTTATCCTTCCTTTGAGGAATTTTTGAAATTAGAAGACAGGAGAATGCAGACAGTAGATGGGAAAGTTGGGCTGCGCGGATGGGCCGCGCGGCATTGCTTCTTTCTTTCCCAAATCTACGGTTTGCAATCTACCGTCTACTTTTTTGCCTGTTTACAGTTTCCCGTCTACTCCATCAGCCTTTAAAGCTGAAGTCGACTGTCTTCGATTCCTTGGGCCCCACGGTCACTTTCTGATCTTGAGTCTGGCCCTGAGGTCCGCCAATGGCTGTCCACGCTCCGATAGTGTAGTCGCCCGGAGGTAGTCCCTTGATGGTAAAAGTTCCATCACTGCCTGTCACGGCGAAGAAAGGATTCTTCACTACGCCGATGTATGCCCTCATCCAGGGGTGCTGATTACATTTCACCGGAATCATCACCTCCGCGCGGGCGAACTTCTTGTCCAGAGCCGGAGCGCCGGGAGCTTGAGACTCGTTCCATTCCCGATTGTCCTTGGGCATGGGGTGGATATTATGCGTGGTCGCGTCACTGCTGACAATATGAAGCGTTTGGTCCACTTGCAAGCCCAATACGTGAGGCTTATACATGCAGCCATTTTGGTCCAGGGTCACGGATTCAGCGGGTGTGGGGAAAGTGTATTTGTCCGCCCCCTCTTTCACATAAACGAAAACGTTGGGTAGAGTTCCATTGTCATTCACTTCGCCGTCTTCAACGTGAACGGGACCGCTGTGTTTCCCCACGCAGACCGGGTCCTGATCCATGTGAATAATCGCCAGCTTGGGCTTGGCGCCGGTGAAGCTGACTTTGCCTGACACCGTGCCCACCGTCGCCTGGTCAATGGGAGTAGCGGCGGGCTGGGAAGCGGTTTCTTCCGCCGGTTCGTTGGTTTCCTCTTTCTTACTGCACCCTGCCATCAAAATCGCGGTGAAAAGAATTGAAAGCCAAATCATGTTTTTCTTATTCATATTTGTAAACCTTCCTATCAAATTAGATTTTTCCGTACCACTATGACGCGTTCAATGAGATTTTACCAGCATTCCAATCAGCGCCGCCCGGATGTTGGAATCCGGTTTACCTCTTTTTTCAGTCGACGCCTTTTTCATGCTGCTCGCACTGAGCCCGGTAAGCTTGCGCTGCTCTTCCGGCGTGATCTCAAACATATATCGAACCAGAAGATCGGCCTGATCGCCCTCGTATCCATTGAATATCGGGGGCGTAGGGCCGGCAAACACATTATGCCCATCCTCCGCTTTCTTGAAAAGGCCTGAGGGCATGGCGGTACCCGGGCTGATCATGGCGGGGTCCAGAATCCAGTGCTTGGTCCAATCCGGCTTCAACCGGTCGTGGGCCAGCAGGAAATTGGGCGCCGTGGCAAATTTGTCGTGTGCTGCATCCCCCGTGGCGTGGCACTTTAAGCAAGGCGCCGCCTTGCTGGTGAATAATGCCCGCGCCATTTCCAATTCCTTGGGCGTGAGCGGCGCGAGCTTTTGCGGAATATACGGCATGGGCTGGTAGGACAACGCCTGGAAAAACCTTACCAGCTTGCGCAGCTCAATGGGCGAGAAGTAAAAAGTGGGCATCCGGGCTTTCAGGTAGGAGCGCACTCCGTCCCGGTCCGTGTCGGTCTCGCTCAGGGCGGGATTGGAAAGAAACTTGGTGAGCCATTCCGGATTCACGCGCGCCCCTTCCGTAAGCAACTTGGGCGGCAGTTGATCCTTCCACTCCGGCGTTTGATACCGGGGGATATTCATCAGCACCGAATCCTGGCCCACTGTGAACTGGTGGCAGCCTTCGCAATTATACTTCTTAACAATCCACCAACCTTCCTGAATGTCCCTTCGCTGATCTTCCGGAAGATAAAAATACCGCTTTGGAATCTCGGAGGTGACGCTCCCCATTAGGAATGTAGTCAGCTCTGAGATCTGCTTTTTGGCATCGGGAGCCAGGTCCGGCATTCCCTTGCTTACCTTATTGCTGACGGGCTCAAAGAAATCAGGCATGCGAAGCTGTTCGGCCTCGGTTTTGATCATGCCCTTGTCGAACATTTCCGGCTTGGCCAGCTTGTGTTCGAAAAATCCCTTGTGGCTGTACCAATTCTCGTCCTTGGCTTCGCGAATGAACAGCGCGAAATCGATCTGCTCGAGCGGCTTGCTGCCCTCGGCGGTGAGCTCCGTCCCAATTCTCCCTTCGTCTTCCATTCCCTCGATTTCATGACAGCCCGCGCAACCATAGAACTGGATCTTCTTGCGGCCTGCTTCCTTCAATTTCGGGTCAGTCAAGAATGGGGCCGCGGCATACGTGGCGTCCGGGTGCTTCAATGTGATCAAGTAACTGGCGATATCCCGGGACTCTTCCCAGGAGAGCCTGAGGTTCGGCATCACCGTCATTTGCTCAACCACCAGCTCATGGCCGTCATTCGGGCACTTCGTGTTGTTCAGGTCGAACTGATAAGGCGGCAAGCCGTGCTTCTTATAATCTTCGTCCGTAATATCTTTCTTCTCAAACGGGCAATAAGGCAGCGTGCGCTCCCGCGGGTTATGGATCCAGCGCACCAGAAAATCGTAGTTATCCTTCTCACCCACACGGCTCAGGTTGGCGGCAAACCAGCCGCCCACGGCATTCGAACCCTCACCCACCGAGTGGCAGCCCATGCAGCCGCGCGTCTCAAAGCTCTCCTTCCCCTTCACCGGGTCGCCCGGCGCCTGGTGTGGCAGGGTTGTGTCAATCGCGGTCTGGTAAAGGTAGGCGGAAATATCCTGGATATCCTCATTGTCCAGGCGGAATCGCGGCATCTTAGTTGTGGGCCGGAAAGCGTGGGGATTTTTCAGCCACACGGGAATCCATTCGGGCCGCACTTTCACGCGAATTTCCTTCAGGTCCGGGCCCACTTTCTTCCGGCCCATCATCAGGTACTTGGTGTTCACATTAAGATGGTCCAACCGCATGGCGACCTGGCTGGCTGACACTCGCAGCGCGTCCGCCTGGGTGTAATACTTGCGCGCCGATTCATTGTCCGGGGCGTGGTCACCCAAGTCGTTGTCCCGCTGGGCATCGCGCAAGTCCTGGTCGTGTTCCGTTTGCAGTTGCTGGATCTCTTGTTGGTTGGCCACCAGATCTTCCGGCTCGGAGTCATAGCCCTGGAAGCGATGGCAACCAATGCAGCCCCGCCACTGGAGAAGCTCCTTGCCGGCGCTCAACTCCGCCCCGTGATCCACCACCATATCCGCGGCATGGCATTGCTGGCAGCCGGCCTGGATGTTGGCCTGGTGATACAGCGGCCACACCCAATGCTCATATTCTCCGTGGCCCATCGCCACACTATCCACCTGCATGCCATTGCCGTTGTGACAGGGAGTGCAACCAAATTTTTCCGGATCGTGAATTCGCAACAGTTCCATATCCGGATGGCTGGTGAAGGCCGCGGACATGGGATCCTTCTCGCCGCCCATTTCCTTGCGGGTCAGGAGCACGGGCTCGCGAATCCCGGCGTGACACGATTCGCAGCGGTCCACCACGCCGCTATCCGGATTGTTGATCTGCCGGATTTCTATCTTGGACGTCTCCGCTTTTTTCAGGAGACCTCTTAATTGGTCGGCGCTGAGGCCGGTCAAGTGGTTTTGGACGAAGGCCGCAAGCTTTTTTGTCGCGTCGCCCTGAGGTTTAAGGACTTCGCCTTCCTGTTGTTGTAACTTTCCCTTTTCGGTCTGCAGGCTGACAAACTCGTTTTCAAGTTCTTCGAAGGTGAACTGCTTCCCGTTGTACGGAGGTCCGGCCAGCACGAACGGCCCTTTTTCGTACTTGGTCAATTCGGTTTGCATCGAGTCTTTGCCACGCCCCGGCGGAGTGTGCTCGATTACGTAAATCATGGACCCGACCCTGGCCCGCTCGTTGGTCAATTTTCCCAGGACGGCGGCAATCCGAATATCGATGGCGGCGGTTTGCTCGTGGATCTGTTTTAATTGGGGCGCGGCGGCGTCTTCTGCGTCTTTCTCTTCCTTAACGAGTGCCTGGTATTCAGGAGATTGCTTGATTGCCTTTTCAGCTTTTTCTTGTTCGGGGATTTCTTTGGTCAGGAGGGCAGCGTAAAGTTTTTCGAAACGGCTCTCGTAGGCTTTCCACGGACGCAAGCCGAAGAATTCGTCGTACAGCGACCAACCTAAACTGAAAATCAAGAGGAATGCCGCGATGACAAAATAGCCGGCCAGCGACCGGCTTACAATCGGGTCCTTCTCGGGGGCGTCAGGCAATGAAAACCTCGCAAGAAAAGTTTATAGTCGATCGTTAACAGTCGAAACCAGCAATCCGAGAATTTTGATCTTTATCTATTAATTGTACGCTCGCGACTTTTCCCTCTTTTTGACTACTGACTTTCAACTATCGACTACCGACTTTTTTAGACGTTAAACCACCACGTGACCCAGACATACTTGATGCGAAACACAAGGCGCAACAAAATTTTGACCGGCAACAAAAGCATGGTGGTCAGGAAAATTTGCAGCGTAATGTACTGAATCAGGCTCATCCGGTTGTATATTTTTCGATTGAACTCGGTCCAGGTAATGATCTTGTGAAACACCAGCCCAGCCGCGCCAAAATATAGCGCCATCACAAAAGCGCCGAAAATTGCCTTGCCCGCCATGCTGGTGATGCCAAACAGATCGGGCAAATCGCGGTTGACTTCATAAACCACACGGCTCGGATCCCATGTTTGTCCGGGCCAGAACCACATCCACCCCGGCCCGCGAATAAACGTACCGATCACCACCATGAGCACCCAGAGAAAGAGGAACCCAAAACAGAATGTGGAGATGGCAAATTTGCGCTGCTTCCAGGTGTAATAACCTGAGCCCAGCGGGTTCGTGTCAATATAGGGAATCACCATCAGGCCGACTACTATCAACGTGGGCATCACCACGCCGGCGATCCAGGGATCGAAATAAACCAGCATTTCCTGTAGTCCCAGGAAATACCACGGCGCTTTGGCCGGATTCATGGTCAGATTGGGGTTGGCGATTTCTTCCAGCGGAGCATTCAAGGTAATTGACCAGACGAACAAAATGACGGTGACAATAATAGCTGCGAGGAACTCCATCCGCATCAAGTAAGGCCAGGTGTGAACTTCCTTGTTCCAACCAGGCTGCCACGGATAATTTTTACGATGAGCAGTTTTGGCCAGTTGGGGATCGCCCTCAAGTTGTTTGATCAGGCGATCGTTGGCGCGTGCCTGGGTCCATGCCATCCAGCAGAAAAAAGGAATAAAAAACAGAAGTGCGACAATGGGAATATTATCGGGAGCCGAGCTGATTTCCCAAAGCTGATGCCAGTCGAATCCACCCATGAATTCACCCTGCTATTTCTTGGAGGTTTTCTGTTGACAATCGAAAGTTAATAGTTAAGCGCCAAAAACAGGCTCTTTAGGAATTCGCCTCTTGGGTTTTGACTGTTAACTGTCGACTATCAACTATTGACTGCTGTCTCAAAACTTTCTCTCCGGCTTGATTTCAGAGTCCAGCATGACCGGCGCGGGACCTGAAATTCCACCGTCTTTTCTGACCCGCCAGAAATGGACGCCCATAAATGTACCGGCAATCAAAGGGATGGCGATGCAGTGCCAAATGTAAGCGCGCAGCAATGCATTGGCATCCACGATCGAGCCTCCCAAAAGGGCAAAGCGGACGTCACTATACGGGGTCATTCCCAATTGCCTTCCCAGAGGCCCTTGATATCCCAGGAGCGGCGTATTCTGCGCCATAGTCGTGCCCACAGTGACCGCCCAGAAACCCAGTTGGTCGTCCGGCAACAGGTAGCCGGTGAAGGACAGAAGCAGCGTCAATACCAGCAGCACCACGCCCACACACCAGTTGAATTCACGCGGCTTTTTGTACGACCCGGTCAGGAAAACGCGGAACATGTGCAACCACACCGCGATGACCATCAAATGCGCGGCCCAGCGATGCATGTTCCTTAAAAGTTTTCCGAATGGGACATCGCTCATCAGGTAAATGATGTCGTTGTAGGCCTGGCCCTTGGTCGGATGGTAGTAAAACATCAGCAGCACGCCGGTGATGGTGAGAACAATGAAAAGATAAAAAGTAATGCCGCCCATTCCCCAAGTGTAGTTGTAACGAACCGCGTCGCGATTCACTTTGGCGGGATGGAGGTGGAGGAAAACATTCGAAAGCACGCCCAGGGCGCGGCTGCGCTCGCTGTCATCATGCTTGACCCGGAAGATCGATTTGTAAAGTTGGGTCTTCTCCGGCTTCTTGAGCGCCTCGACTTCCTCTTTTACCCTTTCCTTTAGGACCTGGGTGTCCCCGCGAAGCTTCTCAACGAAACCCACCGGCTCTTTCTTTTCGGGAATTTCGGGATTTACGCGATCAGCCATTAGTCTCCTGACTCGAGTGACAAGTGGCAAGCAAAGAGCACAGCCTTCTTATTCTCGTGGATCATTGATCTGCTCATCTGTGCCCGCTTTTTCAGATCGGACAATCCGCATTAGTCTCTCTTGAGTTTTTGTCCTTCTCTCATTTTGCTTTTCGCTTGCCACTTGCCACTTCTTTTTTTTAGACCGAAATGAACGCGCCCGGATCGTTAAATTCGTCCCGTCCACCTTTGCTGCGGTCCCACATGTACAGCCTGCTTGTATCGGCGATCATGTGACCCTGGGCGTCAAGCTCCAGATGAGCGCGATCCATCGGTCGCGGAGCGGGACCTTCGAAATTAATGCCTTCAGGCGTGTAGCCGCTGCCATGACACGGGCATTTGAATTTATTTTCACTCGGCTTCCAGTCCGGTGTACAGCCGAGATGCGTGCACTTGGCAAAAATGGCGAAAATCTGGGTGGGCTCCCTCACCACGTAGATTCGACACTTCTGTTTGAATCGGTCACTCACCCCGAGCACATAATCAGAGGGGTAGCCAAGATTGCAAACGGTGCTTGGCTCAAACAGCACGCGGGGGAAAAAAAACCGCAGGAACATCAGGAAGTTCGCCGCCAGGAATGCCACGATGCAAGTCCAGGTAAGGCGTCGGCGTAATTGGTTGGGATCAGGTTCGGCGGCTTCCTTGGCGGGCGCCGGAGCGGCGGGCCTGGCCGGGGCCGCAGCTTTGGGCGTCGCGGGAACTGCCGCCCGGGCAGCGGTTGGCGTGGCTGCCGCTTGAGGCTTGGGCGTGGCTGGCGCGGCTACCGCTGGTTTATCCGCCGGCGCCGTCGTCCCATTCCCCCCCGCCCCAACGGGGGGTTTTGCAGGGCCTGGGACGTTGGGATCGTCTGGATTCGCCATTCATTAACCCTTTAGTGAAAAAAGTAATTCGCTATAAAATTTCGGAGCACCTTAAGAAATTGCAATCTATATGATGCTTGTTGAATCTGTCAAGATGGATTTGTGGCGTCGCAAAAAAAATTCTGAAAGTTGTATTTTCAAGGTACGGGGGGCAGGAATTGCGGTCCCGTGAAGATGCGCATCAAGGAAATTTGGGTCTGATACCAGCCCATTGGCATTCGAAGTCCGTCGCAAACCGCACAGGAATTCCTTACGAGATGAGGGAGCTCACCCGTGCCATGAGCGACCCGGCCTGGCGTTCCCATCCCAAGGCTGCCACTTGGACTCGGATGCGCCGTGCAATCTTGATGGACGAATGGAAACCTGATTTTAAAAGGACCACCGTGGCAGCCAGGATGAACGACAACCCACCCAGTATGAAGACGGCCACGACGGTAAAGAAAATCTCTGAGAGGAAATACATGATTCCTCCTTATCTGCTGCTGCCCATCCCTTGCGGCGGCAACCCTGAGCCCTGGCGCGCTTGTGCCACTCCGCCGCCGCAGCATCGCGATTTAGCCTCACACTCATACAATGCTTGCCGCCGGAGGCAGGTCAAACTGTTTCCACATGGTCGTTATCCCGCAGCGGTGGCAGGGTCGTGAAACCAAGCCGCCGTTCATCAGGGCTTCGCTCTCCGTGTATTCCACCGTGCTATACGCCGCATGTTTACAGACGGTGCACTCGATCATGCTGAGTGGCTGCGTTTTGTATTGAAGCTTGCAGTCTTCGCAATCGATCATGGCCATAGGCCGTTTCTTGCCGAAGGTGGGGAAGAAGCCCCTTGAGTGGAAAGCATCGGGTTGATTTCTCATGCTCCCACCCTGTTTATTCCGAAATCTGGGTGCTCGATGCATATTGCTTCTCCAGCCTTTCGAGAATAAAAATATGCGAAAGGGAATTTAAGAACAATCCGGTGAACACCTGTATTGGAGGGCAGAAAATTCCCAGTGGTTGAGGATTCCCCGCCTGAGCGCATTGCGTGAAAATACGACACGGGATAAGATGGGAGGGCATGAAAAGAGAAATACCAACACAGTTGTACGTGGGCCTCGGGATTCTTTTGATAGGCGGAATTTTTCTAGGTGTGGAATATTTTCTGGTGAAGTGGACTCCGCTCCATAAACAAAGGGTGGCCGACGCAGCGCTGAAGCCACTCCCATATCACAACGACTCGCTGGGAGTTGATATGCAAGTGGCGGCGGGCATTTACGGAAAAGTGGAAAATTTTCCCGGGGGCGCAAAAATATTTCGGCCGCGATGGTGGGGCTCGGGGCCATCCATCACCCTCACCTCTGAACCCAATGTTGATCACGCGACGGAATTCTCCCAGGAGATTCTGGCGAAATGGGAAACGGACGGCGTGTTGGGAAATATCTCCAATTATCATTTTGACCACACCCAAATTACGAATCGGGACGCCGTCCTGATCCAACGTCCGCGGGGTCACTCCATCATCCTCACAGCGCACGTCATCTCGCCAGAGCGGATTATCGTGGCGGAATGTTCGACGGGCGACGCCGATCCCGCGCTCTTCCTGGGAGCCTGTGATGAATCTTTGCGTACTTTAAAAATTGCCGGGCCGGAGCCTCCAGCCGGAAAACCAGCGCTCGAGGACGTTAACCCGCCAACTTTTACTCCGCCCCGCGTAAGCAACCGTCATTAGGGTGTAGGGTGGTCCGCCAATATGAATGATACTTTTCTGATAAACTGGGCTGGCAGAGTATGTTATATACTGGGTAACACCGGACGAAAGGCCTGACGAGACTCGTAATGCGAAAGTGGGAAATTGTTGAAGGCAGCGTGGCCACGCCGCAGGGATTTCGGGCGGCGGCCGTCGCGGCAGGAATCAAAAAAACCGAAGGCGCGCTGGACCTGGCACTGATTGTTTCTGACGCACCAGAAACAACGGCCGCAGGTTTATTCACCACCAACCTGGCCGCAGCCGCTCCGGTGATTCTCTGCCGCCAAAATCTTGCCACCGGGCGCGGGCGGGCGCGCGCCATCATCGTCAATTCAGGAAATGCCAACGCCTGCACCGGCCGGGCGGGAACGCACACGGCCAAGGCAACCGCGCGCGCCGTGGCAAATCTTTTCGGTCTGTCAACTCATCAGGTTTTGGTGGCCTCCACCGGTGTTATCGGCGTCCCGTTAAGATTGGACCTGATCCTCCGCAAACTTCCCTCGCTTAAAGAAAATCTTTCGGCGGAAAATGCCGCGTCGGTCACCCGCGCCATTATGACCACGGATACTCTTCCCAAATCGCTGGTGTTGCGAACCACGATGACGGGGAAGACAGTCCACCTGGCAGGAATTGCCAAGGGCTCCGGCATGATTCACCCGCGTATGGCGACGATGCTCAGCTTTATCAGCACGGACGCGGCCATTCCGCCCGGCGACCTGCAAGGCATGCTGCGCGCGGCCGTCGACGTGTCCTTCAACGCATTGACGGTGGACGGCGATACGTCCACCAATGACACGGTGGTGGCGCTGGCTAGCGGATTGTCAGGCGTTTCAGCGCGCCGGCATTCGACGCAGGGCAAACATTTTCTCGCCGGGCTAACGCAGCTTTGCCAGGCTCTGGCGCGAATTATTGCCAAAGACGGCGAGGGTGCGGGGAAACTCGTTACGGTGGAGGTTCGCGGCGCGCGCAGATCGTCAGACGCCGAGCGCATCGCGCGCGCCATTGCCAACTCGCCTCTGGTAAAGACCGCCATCGCCGGCAGCGATCCCAACTGGGGACGCATCATTTGCGCGGCGGGCTATTCGGGCGCAAACTTCGATCCCGCCAGGGTGGATATTCGGATTAACAATATTCTTCTCTGCCACAAAGGTTTGGACGCGGGCTTTGATGAAACCGCCGCCAAGCGTGAACTCGACGCAAAGGAATTGATCTTGCGGTTGGATCTCCACCAGGGCAACGCCGCGGCTCGCATGTGGACCTGCGATTTAACCCGCGGCTATATCGACATTAACGCTTCCTATAGGACTTGATCCACGCCGATCCACTCTCCCCGGAGCTTCACCAAAGAAATAATCCAGGAAAGGTCTTTGTCGAAAAGATGAAAAGAAAAAGAAATACAAACGCCGCAAGATTGAAGGGCGAATCCTGCGGTGCTTATTTACAATCCTGGCGCGTTGGCGTTGCCGTCCGATTCAAGCCTCATTCTGGACAGTCTGGATGAGCGCGCTAATGTAGCCATACTCGAACGCGAAGGCCTGCTTCTTTCCAGCGTCGCCGTCAATTTGGGGGGCGTGGTCCGGCATCATCATGCCGTCGTAGCCTACCTCTTTGTACATCCGCATGGCGCGCACCATATTTACGCTGCCGTTGTCCGGAAAGGTTTCCTGGAAATTAAGGAAATGCCCGCGAATATTCCGGAAATGCACATTGAAGATTTTTTGCCGCACGCCAAAATAACGGATGACGTCGTAAATTTCTTCGCCGGGATTCCGCAGCATTTCGGAAACCGTCCCCTGGCAAAAATTGAGGCCGTGGAAAGGGCTGGGATGGATGGTGATGAAACGCTTGAGGCCGTCCACGCTGCCCAGCACGCGATGCACGCCGCGAAAGCCCTTGTCGAGAGGCATCGCCGGGTCGTGCGGATGGCACGCTATCCTCACTTTATTTTCCGCCGCCACCGGCACTACCCGGTCGAGAAAATAAGTGATCCGCTCCCACATGGCGTCGGCGCTCACCGGGCCGGCTTCAGTAAGCGCGGGCTCTTGCGCGGCCTCGTCATAATTGAACGTGCTGTATTGGGCGCCACCCCGCCCGCGCTTGGGCGTTGTGCGCACCACTCCCAACACCGTCAAGTTGTACTTCACTGCCGGGATGCCTGTCTGCGCGACGTTGCGAATCATCTGGCAAATCCGGTCGATTTCATGGTCGCGCTCCGGACTTTTGCCCAGCATGATGGCCGGGTTCTCCGCCCGGGTGATGTAGCTGGAGCTGAGTGGCAAGGGAACCATGGCCAAATTGATCCCAAAAGATTCCGTGCGGTCGCGCAATTTTTTTAGACCGTCCACACTCCAGTCCTGGCCCTTGTCGCCGCGCAAGACGCCGCTGCAAATGTTGTTGACGCCGAAGGCCGCCAGAACGCGCAGAGTGTCATCGGAAGGTGAAGTTTCAAACTGCGTCCCCAATTTCATCAGGGCTTTCCGCGGCGGAGAATCTCCCGCGACACGCGGCTTTTCCGCGGCGGCAATTTTCATTTGTGGCGCCGTCATTCCGACAGCGCCGGCAGCAGTGGTCTGCAGGAATCTTCTGCGATCCATGTTTGTTGGCGTGGGTAGTCTATCGGTAGGCGAGCCCGGAAAGCAAGGTCCCGGCAAATTCCCCGCGGCATCCCGGTATGCGATTCTGGTGAAGTGACAGGCATAGGCGATCAGGAAGACGCAAGGTTCCGGCGCATCATTTCAGATGGCCGTTAAACCACCGCACCATGCGCTGGATGATGTCGCGTTGATCCTCGGGTTTTCCGATATTGTGACCTTCGTTGGCATAAATCACAAACTGCGTCTCAACCCCCAGCGTTTTTAGCGCGTGCCAGAATTCATAGGATTGCGGCGCCGGACATTCGCCGTCTCGGTCGCCCACCAGGACCAGTGTTGGCGTCTTGACGTTCTTTACGAAATTGATAGGCGAACTTTTGGCATACACTGCGGGGTCATCATAGACGGACGCGCCAAAAAAAGGAATCATCCATTGGTCAAGATCGTTTTCGCCATAATAACTTTGCCAGTTGGCCAGGCCCGCGCCCGACACCGCAGCCCGGAACCGGTGGGTCTGCGTGATGGCCCACATAGTCATAAATCCACCATAACTCCATCCCGTAATACCAATTCTATTGTTATCCACGGGTAGAGTTTTCACCACCTCGTCCACGCCGGCAAGAATGTCCCGCAAATCTCCATATCCAAAATCCTTCACGTTGGCCTGGGTAAAGGCTTCTCCCTGTCCAAAACTCCCGCGCGGATTGGGGAGCAGCACGAAATAGCCGGCGCTGGAAAGCACCGACTCATTAAAAAACGTATTGGGCCAGGCAGGACCAAACGACGACCCGGGCCCTCCATGCACCACAACCACCATGGGGTACCGCTTGGCCGGGTTATAATCCATGGGATAAAGCAACCAGCCTTGCACGCGGAAATTATCGCTCGACCAATGAATGCTTTTGGCTTCGCCCCAACTTGGTCTGAAGTTCTGGTTGAGCCGTGTGACTTGTTTCCATTCGCCGATGGGACCGGCCCAGACTTCAGGCGGATGCGCGAAAGATGCGCGGACCATGGCAGATGTTTTACCGTCCGCAGCCAGCGAGAGGCCGTAGCCCCAGCCACGATCCGAAATAACTTCAGGTCCTGTCCAAAATGTTACAACATGCCCGCCCGCAAGACTCACAGCCGCCAAGCCAGGAGAACCATCGCGAACCTCAACCATCAGAATTTGTTTCGACGACGGAAGCCAGGCGAGCCAACCTGCGGAAGCCTTCATGTTGGGTGTAACGTTTTGCGGCTTGCCGCCCGTGGCGCTCATTACAAAGACGTCGCCGCCCGTCGAGCCCTCGTCGCTCATCAAGCCCTCCACGAAAGCAATTTTCCTGCCATCCGGCGACCAGTGTGGCACAGCGATCTGGAGCGAAGGCTTGTAAATCGATTTCGTCTGGCCCGAGACCGCTGAGATAATGCAGAGTTCAGCGACATACCAATTGTCATCACCATTGCCATGCGCGGCAGTCGCAACAAAGTTTTTGCTGTCAGGGGACCAATCATATTCATACACGTAGAGGTTAGCGGGCGAGAGTTGGCATACGTTTCCCGTGGCCACGTTGACGATGGTCAGCCTCTGTTCATAGATGTGTCCTTCAACCACGCCCGTATCCGGCGTCATCGGTTCAAGCGGCCCGGCAGCCCGCGGAGCGTTCTCCGTGAACAGAAGTGCCACGGTCTTGCCATCGGGCGACCATTTAGGCGTGGCAAGAAAAGCGGAGAGATTCGTCAGCCGTTGCGGCGGCCCGCCTGCGGCATCAGCCTGATAAAGTTGAAGCTGACCGGGTGCCTCAGCGTCGGAGAGAAATGCAATTCGCTTTCCGTCGGGCGACCACGCAATATCTTGTTCGTCGTGCTCGGCGGTTTGCTCGCCCGCTGTGATGCGGCGTGGCGACCCCCTGAGGTTTTGCAAGTCCGCCACGTAAATCGCGGAGTAGCCTGAAGGCGCGCCGTTACTCCCAATTAATTTTTCTACCCACGCCACCCGGGTCCCGTCCGGCGAAATGACCACTTGCCCGAAATGCCGGACTGCGAATAATGAGTCGACGATTGGGTCGATTGAATTTTTTGCATTCGTTTGAGTCTGGGCCGCAATCCGAGGCCGAGTGAATCCGCAAATCAGAAATAGTGCAACGATGAAAACCTTCTTCTTGCTCATGCCATGTCCCCTTTGACTCACACGAACCTGCGGCGGAAGAATCAATAGTTTCGGTCGCAAATGTGCGGCAGCTCCCGGTTGTTGAAAATCGGCGGTGCAAGCCGGCAGTCATTCTACCCAAGGATTGCATTCCCGCCAAGTCGACTGGCCTTGGTGTAGTATGCCGGGTGGGCACGGCGGGGGGCGCAGCAGGTGTCTGTTATAATCACAGGCTTCCCGGAACTTGCGTGACCAAATCCTCGGAAGATTTCACCGGAATTCACATTTCGCACGGAGCAGGTTCATCATGTCTGGAATTATCGGCTACGTCGGAAAAAAACGCGTGGTGCCGTTGCTGCTGGAAGGTTTGCAGCGCCTCCAATACCGCGGGTACGACTCGGCGGGCCTGGCGGTGATCAAGGGAGATCATCTGGAGATCCGCCGCGCCACGGGAAAACTGCGCAACCTGGAAGATGTCATCCGCCTGAAGCCGCTGGATGGGACTTATGGCATCGGGCACACACGCTGGGCCACACACGGCGCGCCCACGGAAGAAAATGCTCATCCCCACCGTGACTGCCACTCCACCGTCGTGGTCGTCCACAATGGCATCATTGAGAATTATCTCGACCTGAAGAAAGTTTTGCAGAGCGAAGGGCATAAGTTTTTCACCGAGACCGACACGGAAGTTATTGCCCACCTGATCGAGAAACACAAGAACGGAGTCGCCGCGACTCGGGATTTGGGAGGCGCAAGAAAGATAACCCTTGAAGAGGCGGTTCGCGCCGCCGTGCGCGAGTTGAGTGGCGTTTTCGCGCTGGCGATTATTTCCACCGAAGACCCGAACAAAATTGTTGCGGCGCGCCGCGGGCCTCCGGCGGTGATTGGCCTGGGCAAAGATGAATATTTTGTCGCCAGTGACGTGCCGGCGATTCTTTACCACACGCATGACCTTGTTTTTCTGGCCGATGGCGACCTTGCAGTGCTCAGTCCGGAGGGCGTAAAGCTCACTGATTTCGATGGCAACATTGTTACCCGCCGCGCCCAGCACATCACTTGGGATCCTGTCCTGGCTGAAAAAGGTGGCTTCCGCCATTTCATGGTGAAAGAAATTTACGAGCAGCCGCGCGCGGTGCGCGACACAACGCTGGGAAGGTTTTCTCCGGAAAGCGGCCAGGTTTGGCTGGACGAAATGGAAATCAGCGCGGAAGATTTCCGGCGGTTCCGCGATATCAAGATAGTGGCTGCCGGGACGTCGCGCCATGCCGGCGTGGCCGGGAAAATTATGATCGAGCGTCTGGCGCGCGTTCCTGTGGAAGTGGATTACGCCTCCGAATTTCGTTACCGCGACCCCCTGGTGGATTCAAATACTCTCACGGTTCTCCTCACGCAGTCGGGCGAGACGGCGGACACTCTGGCCGGACAACGCGAGGCGCAGGGAAAAGGTTCGAAAACTCTGGCCATTTGCAACGTGTTAGGCAGCATGGTGCCGCGCGAGGCCAATGGCGTGATTTACACTCACGCCGGCCCTGAGATTGCCGTGGGCTCGACCAAAACATTCACCGCCGAGTTGGCGGCGCTTTACCTTTTCGCCATCGCGTTGGGTGAAATGCGCGGCACGTTGCCCGCGGTGAATGCCAGGCCGTTGCTCGCCGACCTGGCCGCGCTCCCGCGACAATTGGAAACAGTGTTGCTGAAAGAAGACGAGTGCGAGGAGCTGGCCGGCCACTTTTACCGCTCGCCGGCTTTCCATTTTCTCGGCCGCGGCGTCCACTTTCCCGTGGCGCTGGAAGGCGCGCTGAAAATGAAAAAAGTTTCCTACATCCACGCGGAGGGCTATCCGGCAGGCGAAATGAAGCATGGACCCAACGCCTTGATCGCCGATGGGCTGCCGGTGGTGGTGATTGCCACCTGCGATTGGAATTCGGCTGAATCCAAGGTCCGTTACGAACGAACCATTTCAAATATCAAGGAGGCGAGAGCGCGTCGTGCCACCATTATCGCCCTGGTGACGGAAAGAGATCGCGAGGTCAGCGAGATGGCCGACCATGTGTTCACCCTGCCGCACACCAACGAGTTGCTCTCGCCCATTCTCGAAGTTGTGCCGCTCCAGTTGCTTGCTTATCATATTGGAGTGTTGCGCGGTTGCGATGTGGACCAGCCAAGAAATTTGGCGAAGTCGGTTACCGTCGAGTGAAGCCTTCTCATGAAACTTGTTTACTCCCCCCAATACGATTTGAATCTTGGCGCCCACGTTTTTCCTTCGGTCAAGTACAAGTTAACCAGGGAAAAACTGTTGCGCGATGGAACAGCGCGGCCGGAGGATTTTCTTGAACCCAGCGCGGCCTCGGACGAAGACGTGGCGCTGGTTCACACTCCCGGCTACATCCACAAACTCAAGACCGGCACGCTCACTCCCATCGAAATCCTGCAGCTCGAGATTCCTTATTCACCCCAGCTCATTCGCGCTGTGTGGCTCTGCTCCGGTGGGTCAATTCTAGCCGGGCGGCTGGCGCTGGAAGACGGCGTGGCCGTGAATATAGGCGGAGGTTTTCATCACGCTTATCCCGATCATGGCGAGGGCTTCTGCGTGATTCACGATGTCGCCATCGCCATCCGCCGCTTGCAAAAAGAAAAAGCGATCACTCGCGCCCTGACCGTGGATGTTGACGTTCATCATGGCAACGGCACCGCGGCCATCTTCGCCGCGGACCCAACTGTCTTGACTCTCTCGATTCACCAGGTAAACAATTACCCCAACCCCAAGCCGCCGAGTTCGGTGGACATTAATTTGGAGGACGGCGTTGAGGATGAAGAATATCTTGCGGCGCTCGAAGAAGGTTTGGATAAATCGCTCGCCGGGTTTCATCCTGATTTAATTTTCTATCTCGCGGGCGCCGACCCTTATCGCGAAGACCAGTTGGGCGGCTTGAAGCTCAGCTTGGACGGATTACAGAGGCGGGACCGCCTGGTGTTTGAACGCGCGCGCGCCAAAAATATTCCCGTGGCGGTTACTCTGGCGGGCGGTTACGCCCGGCAACTCGAAGACACCATCCGAATTCACTCGAATACTATTCGCGTCGCGAAAGAATTCGCTTCTTAGCAACATTTGGAAATAGCTCCGGTTTCACCCAGAGCCCCCGCGTGCCGCCTTTTAAGGCGTCGCTACATGAGCTGT
The DNA here is from genome assembly GCA_035934315.1 of Terriglobia bacterium. Classification (GTDB taxonomy): domain Bacteria; phylum Acidobacteriota; class Terriglobia; order UBA7540; family UBA7540; genus DASYXZ01. Next base: position 20,305 of record DASYXZ010000208.1, read on the forward strand.
TTCAGGTCTTTCCATCCAATGAGAATAATGTGATTGTCTTGAAGAGCTTTCTTAAACTCCGGGCTGGTCACGGCGTTGAAATCGCGTTGCCGCCACGCGGCTCCGTAGTCAGGGTGGCCCACCGTGATAGCCTGGAGTTCGGCGTCATCATGGCCAAGGTGCACGATCATATAATGGACGCCGGGCTTGATGGCTTTGAGAGCGGCCACGTACGATTCCGTCCAATGGTCGGGCGGAACTCTGGCGTCAAACATCACCAGTGAATCAAGCACGAAATCTTTTGGTGAGAGCAGCGACTCCATCATTTTCTCCCGCGCGTCCGCAACGCGCACGGCGAGAAAAGGCAGTTTGTATTCGTGCGCAACTTTCACGAGCACGCCGTAAAACTCCGGCCTGGCGGCGAGCGTCCCCATGTGCATATCGAGGTGGGTGGGGTGAATTCCCATCTTCAGCGCCAACTCGATTTGGGCGCGAATCTCGCGTTCCACATCTTGCGGTGTCGCGTGACTGGCCACCGGCCCGGTGTCGGAGTAAAAATAACCGTCCGGCGCCAGCAGGCCCGGCACCTGATCTTTGGGCGCCACCGGTCCCCAGCGATAAGTCTTCCATTCGCTGGTTAAGGTTAAATGCAGCCCCAAGTCAGCATCGGGATGCGCCTTGGCGAATGCCGCCACTTCAGTCAGCCACGGGCATGGCACCATCACGCTGGCGGAACTCACAGCCTTCTGGTCGAGCGCTGTGAAACTAGCCATGTCGACGGAATGAGCCACGCCGAGATCATCAGCATGAAGGATTACCAGCTTCGCATCCGCGGGATAACCGAGCCGCTCGGCAATGGTTTTTTGCTGGGCTGTGGAGACACGAGCGACCACGGGCAGTAGGAGGATGGCCAGGAAAATTGACCTTAAGTTCTTGCTCTGTCCCATATAATTTTTTCCAATGCTCAACCAGACCCCTCACCCGTCCGTCGGCTGACGGCCGCCAAAGCAGAGCCTGGGACCCCACCCCTCTCCCGGAGGGAGAGGGCTAAGTTTTTTGTTCAGCGATTATTATTTTCATGAGCCGGCCAGTTTCACCAAGTGGGTGTTGAGCGAACCGCTGCGATAGCCTTCAAGGTCCAGGGTGACGAATGTAAAGCCCAGGGCTTTGAAAATTTCCACAAACTTTTGCGCCATTTCGGGTGTCAGTGCGCGCGGCAACTCTTCCGGCGCGATTTCGACGCGCACCAGGTTCTCGTGATAACGAACGCGGAACTGGCGGAACCCCAACTCACGCAGCGACTCTTCACCTTTTTCAATGACCTCCAGGCGCTCCGGCGTCACTTCAATTCCATAAGCGATGCGAGAGGAAAGGCACGCGGAGGCGGGACGGTCCCAAACGGGCAGTTGGGCGCGATGCGCGAGCTCGCGGATTTCCGCTTTGGTCAGGCCCGCGTCGAGCAGCGGAGTTAATACTTTGTGCTGGCGCGCAGCCTTCTGGCCCGGGCGCCAGTCTCCCTGGTCATCCACATTCACGCCATAGGCGACGGCGGCAAAATTTTTCTGCCCGGCAAGCGCGTCGAGCTTTTCAAAAAGCTCGTCCTTGCAAAAAAAACAACGATCAGGGTTGTTGGCGCGATAGGCGGGGTTCGCAAGCTCATCGGTTTCTATAAACTCGTGACGGAAATTGATGCGCTCAACACACGCCTCTGCCGCCTCGCGGTCGCGCGCGGAATAACTCGCCGAGAGCGCGGTGACGGCAAGCATGCGCTCGCCCAGCGCGCGGTGCGCGGCGTAAGCGAGATACGCCGAATCAACCCCTCCAGAATAAGCGACCACTACGGACGGAACCTTTTTGATTTCCGCCTGGAGACGTTGTTCTTTGGCTTCGAGTTGGTCCACTTGAATGTTCACTGATTTTCAAAACGTCTCAGAAGTGGAAAGCGCACAAAGTCCAAAGCGGCTACTGAACCAGCGTGCCTTGGGCGCCCTCGTTCCCACCGTTACCATTCGTATCGCTGCGAACCAGGCACGCGGCGGCGAGCTGATCGCCCTCGTCCAGATTGATCAGTCGCACACCTTGTGCTGACCGTCCGCTTTCGCGGATGGTGCTCGAATCGAGCCGCGCGATTTTTCCCTGCTGGGAGATGAGCATGACTTCTGAATCCTCGGTCACGCTGAGCACGGCAACTACTTTGCCGTTTCGCTCAGCCGTCTTCACGTTGATCACGCCTTTGCCGGCGCGCGATTGCTGGCGGTACTCAGTGATGGCCGTGCGCTTGCCATAGCCTTTCTCAGTAACCGAGAGGATAAGTTCCTTTTCGCCCACAATCTCCATGCCGACAATATAATCCCCTTTGTCCAGGTCCATGCCATAAACGCCGTAAGCGGCGCGGCCCATGTCGCGCACGTCCGCTTCGGGAAAACGGATGGCCATGCCTTCGTGCGACGCAAGGAAAATTGTCTCGCGGCCCGTGGTGAGTTTGGCGGCAATCAACTCATCGCCATCCTCGATCTTCATGGCCAAAATGCCGCGCGAATTGGGATTGGAGAATTCCGCCAGGCGCGTTTTCTTGATGATGCCCTGCCGCGTGGACAGCACCACGTAGCCTTCCGCAGCGTACGTTTCATTGTCCGCAGTTACGTCTTTGTGCTCATCGGGAAGTTTATTAACGGCCAGCACTGCTGCCGCCTTTTCATCCTTGGCGAGATTCACCAGGTTCAGGATGTGCTTGCCTTTTCCCGCCGCGCCCACGTCTGGAATCTCATAAACCTTCAGCCAATAAAGTTTTCCGGTGTTGGTAAAAACCAGAATGTAACTGTGCGTGTTGGCGATGAACAGTTGCTCGACAAAATCCTCGTCGCGCGTTTTCATCCCCATGCGGCCCTTGCCGCCGCGCGCCTGCTGGCGATAAGTGGAAAGCGGGGTGCGCTTCAGGTAGCCGGAGTGCGACACGGTAATCACCACGTCCTCGTCAGCGATCAAATCCTCGAGTTTTATTTCCGCCTGCTCCTCGATAATTTCCGTCCGCCGGACGTCGCCGTATTGCTTCTGTACCTGCTTCAGCTCGTCAACAATGACCTTCTTCAAAACCTTGTCGCTCGCCAGGATTTCCTTGTACTCGGCGATTTTTTTCTGCAACTCGTCGAACTCCTCCTGGATCTTACCGCGCTCGAGCGCCGTTAATCTTTGCAATTGCAATTCGAGGATGGCCTGCGCCTGGCGGTCGGTAAATTCAAACCGGTCGATCAAGCCCGCGCGCGCATCCTTGGGCGATTGCGCGGCGCGGATCAACTTGATGATGGCGTCCAAGTGCGAGAGGGCCTTCAGATATCCTTCCAGGATGTGGGCGCGCTCTTCCGCCTTGCGAAGATCGTAGGCCGTCCGGCGGCGAACCACGGTCACGCGGTGGTCGATGAAAAGTTGGATGGCCTCAATCAAGGGCAGGATTCGCGGCTGGCCGTTCACGATGGCCAGCATGATCATGCCGAAGGTTTCCTGCAGTTGGGTGTGCTTGTAGAGGTTATTCAGGATCACTTCCGGCTGCTCGCCGCGTTTCAACTCAATCACAATGCGCATGCCATCGCGATCCGACTCATCGCGGATGTCGGAGATGCCCTCGATCTTTTTATCCTGCACCAGCGCCGCGATGCGCTCAATCGTCTTGGACTTGTTCACCTGATAGGGGATTTCCGTGATGACGATTTGCTGTTTTTCTTTCGCCGGGCGCTCGATGGCAGCTTTGGCGCGCATGGTAAATTGCCCGCGACCCGTCTGGTAGGCGGACTTGATGCCGCTCTTGCCATAGATGAAGGCGCCGGTGGGAAAATCGGGTCCGGGAACGATGGAAAGAATATCATCGAGTCCGGTGGACGGTTTCGAAATCAGCAGAATGGTCGCCTCAATAATCTCCGTCAGGTTGTGCGGCGGAATTTTAGTGGCCATGCCCACCGCGATGCCGTCCGAACCGTTGATCAAAAGATTGGGGACGCGGGTGGGAAGGACGGTGGGCTCTTCGGTGGATTCATCAAAATTCGGAATGAAATTGACCGTGTCCTTCTCAATGTCGGCGAGCAATTCTTCCGCCAGACGCGACAGGCGGCACTCCGTATACCGGTAGGCGGCGGGAGGATCGCCGTCCACCGAACCAAAATTTCCCTGGCCATCAATCAGCATGTAGCGCATGTTGAAATCCTGCGCCATGCGCACCAGGGTGTCGTAGACGGCGCTGTCACCGTGCGGGTGATATTTCTTGATGACCTCGCCCACCACGCCGGCGCACTTGATATAGCGCTTGTCCGACGTGTTGCCTTCCTTGTACATGGCGTAAAGGATGCGGCGATGCACCGGCTTCAGGCCGTCGCGAACGTCAGGGAGAGCCCGCCCCACAATCACGCTCATCGCGTAGGCGAGGTACGAACTCTTCATTTCTTCTTCGATATTTACCGGAACGTTGCGCGATGGTTGAAGTATTTCCTGGTCAGCCATGAAGTTTTCTCTAGCCTCGAATCAGTGGATTGTATGTGTGGACTTCGTTCATGCCTTTGCCTTATCCCAGCCTGTTTGGACTTCAAACCAAGACACAAACGGAAAGCTTGATTGTACCACGCCGCCGTGATATCTGGCGCTTGAAGACCCGCTCTTTTGTTGTTTGGCAATCTCTTGAAACTTAATCGTAGGCGGCACACCACAACGCACTGTATGATGAGAGGGCAGCATCAACTTGGCGGCAGTCAACAATCGACCGAAATTCGAACTTGGAGAGGAAACTATGTCGCAAAGAAATGGTGATAAAGCAAGGTTTGGCAAAGATCGGAAGCGGAGAATAGCCCAGCGGAAGCGCGACCGGGATTTGCGTGTAACACAGGATAAGAAAACAAAAGCAGCCAGCGCAGAGCCTAAGTAAAAAAACAAATGGCCAGCCGGTAATCTCCCAAGCTGGCCCTATCCACAGTTTCCGGCAAAACAATCAACCGGCCAAGAGCAATACCTAAATATCCAGGTTCTTAACTTCCAGGGCGTTTTCTTCAATGAACTGCCGGCGGGGCTCGACCACGTCGCCCATGAGGACGGTGAAGATGGAATCCGCTTCCACGTGGTCTTCCACGCGGACTTGGAGCAGGCTGCGCTGCTCGGCATCCATGGTGGTTTGCCAGAGTTGGTCGGGATTCATTTCGCCGAGGCCCTTGAAGCGCTGCACGGTGAAGGCTTTTTTGCCAAGGTCCATCACGTGCACCAACAGGTCTTCGCGGCTTTCGATGTTCACCTTGTCGCCATTTGATGTAATGAGAAAAGGCGGCTTGTCATGAATGCGCACGCGGCGGTGAAGATCAAGCAGGCGCCGGTAGTCTGCCGTGGAAACCAATTCCCAATCGATTACGCGCTCGCCCAGACTCTCGCTGGTATAGGTGAGGGTGTATAGGTTGTGCTCTTCGTCCAGCTTGACCGCGGTTTTATAACCTTCGGCCTTCAGCTCCTTGGCCACTTGCTCGATCTTGCCCTTGTCTTCGAGCTCCGACTTCTTGCCCAACTCGGTTTTGAGCATCGCATTCACGGGGCGCGGGTCGCCAATGCGCTTCTCCAGTTTGTCGAATAGCTCCACGTACTCCGCCAGCGCCATAAGGAAATTCGTAAGCTCTCCGCCTTCGAGGCGCGCTTTCTGTTTGCCTTCGCCCATTTCCACGCCATGATCCTCAGTGGCGCGCCGCATCATTTCGCGCCGGAATTCCTTCTCATCCCGAATATACTTCTGGCTCTTCCCTTTTTTAAAAAGATAAAGAGGGGGCTGGGCAATGTAGACATGGCCGCGCTCCACCAATTCGGGCATCTGCCGGTAGAAAAAGGTAAGCAAGAGGGCGCGAATGTGCGAGCCATCCACGTCCGCGTCCGTCATGATGATCACTTTCGAATAACGCAGTTTGGTCACGTCAAAATCGTCTTTGCCGATGCCCGTGCCGAGGGCGGTGATCAAAGCGCGGATCTCCTCGTGCCCGAGCATTTTGTCAAAGCGCGCCTTCTCCACGTTCAGAATCTTGCCGCGAAGCGGGAGAATGGCCTGATAGCGGCGGTCGCGGCCCTGCTTGGCTGACCCGCCGGCAGACTCACCCTCGACGAGGAAGAGTTCGCAGCGCTCTGGATCTTTTTCCTGGCAATCGGCAAGTTTTCCGGGCAGGCCGCCGGAATCGAGCGCGCCCTTGCGTCGGGTGAGCTCGCGGGCTTTGCGCGCGGCCTCGCGGGCACGAGCGGCGTCAATGGATTTGGCGCAAACCTTACGTCCGATGGTGGGATTCTTTTCAAAATTCTCCATCAACTTCTCATAAACAAAGCTGGCCACGGTGCTCTGGATGTCGCTGTTCAGTTTGCCTTTTGTCTGGCCTTCAAACTGGGGCTGCGGCAGCTTGACGCTGATTACGGCCACCAGCCCCTCGCGAACGTCTTCACCCTGCAGGTTTTCCTTGACGTCTTTAAACAGCGACTGGTTTTGCCCAAACTGATTGATGGCGCGGGTGAGAGCGGAACGGAAACCTGAAAGGTGAGTGCCGCCATCCACCGTGTTGATGTTGTTGGCAAAGCAAAAGACCGTCTCCGCGTAGCCATCGTTGTATTGGAGGGCGAATTCCATGGAAACGTCGTCTTTTTCCGCTTCGCCGTAAATGGGCGTGGCGTGCAGAACGTCTTTGTTTTTGTTCAAGTGCTTGATGAATTCGGAGATTCCGCCTGTGTAATGGAAATCCGCCTGTTTGTTGCTTCGCTCGTCCTTTAAGCGAATCGTCAACCCTCTATTCAGAAATGAGAGTTCGCGCAGGCGCTGAGCCAGCGTGTCATAATTAAACTCAATGGAATCGAAAATTTTGGCGTCGGGAAGAAAAGTGATCTTTGTTCCGCGCCGCTCGGTCTTGCCGGCTTTCTTGAGTTTCTCTTTGGGCTTGCCGCGCTCGTAAGACTGCTCCCAGGTAAAACCATCGCGCCAGATTTCAAGGTCCAAGGATTCAGAAAGCGCGTTCACCACAGAAACGCCAACGCCGTGCAATCCGCCTGAAACTTTGTAACTATCGGTGTCAAATTTTCCGCCGGCGTGCAGCACTGTCATCACAACCTCGGCGGCGGAGCGCCCTTCCTCTTTGTGCATGTCTACCGGGATGCCGCGTCCATTGTCGATGACGGTCACCGAATTGTCTGAGTGGATCGTGACATCGATCTTGTCAGCCTGGCCCGCCAGAGCTTCATCGACGGCGTTATCCACCACTTCCCAAACAAGGTGGTGCAGGCCCATCTGGCCCGTGGAACCAATATACATGGCGGGCCGCTTTTGCACCGCCTCCAGACCGCCCAGCACTTTAATGCTGGCTGCATCGTAGTTCTGGCTTGCTCCCTTTTTCTTTTCAGTTTCCGCCACTCGCTCTCTGACCTCCGGCTACCGGCTCTATTTATTTTTACTTTGAATGCCCGGGACCCCCACGCCAAAAGACCGGCAGAGAACTTGAATCCCTGCCGGTCTCACAGACTCAATGACCCGATGGACCCAACTCTCAATTCGGCCTCACTGCAACCTCTCAAATCCGCATGGGCATCACGACGTAACGGTAGCGGAACGCTTCTTCATCGCCCGGCCGAAACTGTCCGGCACTTTGTTCGTCTTTTAGTTCAAGTCGAATTTTTCCGCCTTCGCCCATCACGTTCAAAAAATCCAGCAGATACTGATAATCAAATCCAATCTGCAAAGCCTCGCCGGAATATTGGGCGTCCAGAATATCGTGCGCCTCGCCGTATTCACCACTGGAAGAGAAAACTTCCAATTTGTCTTTATCAAGCTGGAAGCGGATGGCGCGGGAGCGTTCATCGGCAAGCAGCGCGACACGCCGGATGGCGGCGGTGATGGCGTCTTTGTCCAACTCAATTAGTTTCTTGTTTTCGCGAGGCAAAACAGCATCGTAGTTCGGGAACTGCCCCGTCAACATGCGCGAAATCAGCACTCGATCGCCCACGGAAAAGAAAAGATGGCTCTCGTCCTTGGAGAATTGTACAGAGGCCGCCTCATCAGCTTCAGCCAAAAGCCGCTGGAGTTCGCCCATCGCTTTTTTGGGAATCAGGACCCGTAGTTCGTTCGACAGGCCGGCAATAGTCGTCTGCTTTTCCACCATGGCCAGGCGGTGGCCGTCTGTCGCAACCATGGCAACACTGTCGGGCTTCAGCAGTAAAAGAGCACCATTCAGCGTATACCGCGACTCTTCACTAGAGATAGCGAAGATGGTTTTTTGAATCATGCCGGTAAAAACATTGGCTGGAATCGCCGCTTGCACCTTGGGAGCCACGGGCAGGACGGGAAAACTGTCTTTGGCCATTCCTACCAGCTTGAACGAAGAGCGTTCGCAGGTAACTTGAACCCAGTGATTTTCAAGAATCTTAAATTTAATTTCGGCGTCAGGCAGAGAGCGAACAACTTCCAGAAGGCGCTTGGCTGGAATAGTCCCTGACCCCTCCTTTTTCACCTTGGCAGGGCAGCCACAACGGATTCCAAGTTCCAAATCCGTGGCGCTGATTCGCAAACCAGAATCGTTGGCCTCGATAAGCAGGTTGGAGAGAATTGGAATGGTTGTTTTTCGCTCCACCACCCCCTGCGTCAGGTTCAGTTCCTTTAAAACTTCCGACTTCTTTGCTGAGAATTCCATAGTGTTAATATCCTAACAGATTAGCCTTAGTAGTAGGGGCTGTGAATTTGTGGAAAAGTCTAAACACATTTGATTCGGTTGTATTTGATAATTCTAAATTTGTGAATGAATCCCCCAAAACTGTTAGTGCTTGTTCAAATTCATTACTCTTTGATCGATTCACAAGAGTTCCAAAACACGCAACTGTTAATAACACGCTAAAGTCAACGGAGACTGTCACTCAGCTTGTTGATAATTTTGTTTAAATCTTTATCCGCCTTGCGCTGCTGGCCAATCTTCTTGATGGAGTGCAACACCGTCGTGTGGTGCTTGCCTCCGAATTCCCTTCCAATCTGCGGCAAAGAGGCTGTGGTCATTTCTTTGGCCAGGAACATTGCGATCTGCCGCGGGTAGGCGACCGCGTGGCTGTTGTTCTTCGCTTTCAGTTGTGAAACTGTCAGGCCAAATTCCTGGCAGACCGTTCGCTGAATGTTTTCGATTGAAACCCGGCGCTCCTGAAGGTCCACAAGGTTTTTTAGGACTTGCTGCGCCATGGCCAGCGTGATCTCGGCGCCGGTCAGCGACGAATAAGCGATCAGGCGGATCAGTGCGCCCTCCAGGTCCCGAATGCTGGACTTGATGCGCGTGGCGATAAAGAGGGCCACATTGTCCGGCAGTACGACGCTTTGCGAGTCGCTTTTCTTGGCCAGGATGGCCAGCTTGGTTTCAAGGTCGGCGGGCTGCAAGTCAGCCGTCAGGCCCCAGGCAAAACGCGAGCGGAGCCTTTCCTCCAATCCCGGGATTTCTTTAGGCGTGCAATCGCTGGAAATCACCACTTGCTTCTGGTCTTCATAGAGCGCGTTGAAGGTGTGAAAAAATTCCTCCTGGGTGCGCTCCTTGCCGGCGATGAACTCAATGTCGTCAATCAGCAGGACATCGACATTGCGGTATTTATCCCGGAAGGAAATCATGCGGTCATAGCGCAAGGAGTTGATGACTTCGTTGGTGAACCTTTCTGAAGAGACATAAGCCAGGCGCATCTCCTTTGAGTGGCTCTTGATCATGTGCCCGACCGCCTGCATCAGGTGTGTCTTGCCCAGGCCCACGCCGCCATAAAGGAAAAGCGGGTTGTAAGCCTTGGAGGGCTGCTCGGCCACGGCGCGCGCGGCGGCATGAGCAAACTGGTTGCACGATCCCACCACAAACGTGTCAAAGGTGTAGCGGGGGTTCAACTCGTGGTCCACCGACTCAAAGTCAAGCTTACCTTGGAAAGATTTATTTTTCCCGTTCTCCGGACTTTTTTTCTCCACGCTCTCCTCAAAAACGTAAACAATCTTGCTGAAGCCGGGTTTGAGGCGTTCCAGAGCTTCCTCGATGTGGGTGGCATAATGCTCCTGAATCCACTCCTTGAATTCGCGGTTGGGAACGCGGACGGTGAGCGTGTCATTGGCTGCATGGTCAAAACTTGTCGGCCGCAGCCAGGTCTGGTAACTCTGGGTGTTTACTTTCGTCTTGAGATAATTCAGGATTTCGTGCCAAGCGTTCATGGCGGTTTCTTGTAAGATGAAGGTTGAATTAATTGTCCAGGGTCAACCGAACTTCAACACTATAACATAAAAAATTTGGGCAAGCGAAATGAGTTGTGGCTTCAAATTAATTTTCCATAATCCAAGGCGCCGGTATGCATCGTCATCTTCCACTGGTCGCCAACTTTTGCATAAACTTTGCAAACCCGACCCTTCCAATGGAAGTCTTTTCCATCGTGGGACCGCCACAGCGTGTCAATATCGACCACGGCGAACGCTCCGTCCCCCTCTATTGAAACCTCAATGCGCTTGATCGCCCGGTGATTGTGGACCAGCCGGTGAGTCGCAAACAAGCGGCGATACAAATCTCCCCACCGCTCTCGATTGAATCTGCCAAGCTCCAGCACCCATTTAATGGGATCGTGGGCCTGCGGAGTGGGCGGCCAGGGCCATACCATGTCAGGATGAAATATTGAAAGAAGCAAATCGACATCCTGAGAATCCCAGGCGCGCGTTTCTCTATTCACAATTTCGGCTATCTGTTCAGTAGCGGTCAAACTTTTACCCTGCTTCTGCTGGCATACTTCCTTGGAAAGAGAGTCGAGGCCCTTAATAAGCGCCGCGATTTACCTCATGGCGGATTGCATAAACGCCGCGACGTCCCGCTTCAGTTTGTCCAGCGACTTGCTCTGAATATAAACCATATGCCCGGTATCGAATTGGCCGGTGGTGATGTTGCTGCGCAAAGCTGGGTCCAGGCCGAGGTGAGCCAGGGAATAATCCACGGCATAGAACGGCGTGGCGAGATCGAAGTAGCCCTCCGCCACGAAGACCTTCATGTATTTGTTCTTCACGAACGCGGTGCGGAAATCCCCGCTGACATTGGGAAAACCCTGGCCCGCCGATCCCCAGTCCCACTGCCTGAAGCCGCCTCCCAAAATGTAATAGGGCCTGTCCGTCTTGTAGCCGAGCTCGGCCCGAACATAATTGTTGAACACTGACGTAAACGGCGGGCGAATGACGGCCTCGCTGGGATCGTAATTCGGCGCCTCTGAAACCCCGGACTGATCGATGCCTTTAAATCGACTGTCAAGGCGGCCCACGGTCCGGTTCTGGTCGCGAAGCAACTCTTTGCAGAAATCTTGCTGCGTCACTCGCAGATTTGCCTGGTCGATGTAAGTTTTTGAAAGGCCGGTATAGCGCGACAAGTGATCAATCACCGACTGGCGCTCTGCGGACGTAAGTTGATCGCCCTTGGCGAGCGCCAAGGCATAATCATTCGACGCCCAGTGCTCGACCTCGGGGAGTGTCTTCGAGAGGTCCTGCTGCTGGATATCCGGCGGAAGTTTTTTGTGGTACCACGCCGTCGACGTGTAGCTGGGGACGTACAGAATGTACGGGAGGTCGTTGCCTTGTGTGAACTCCAGAGTTTCGAAATTGAGGACGGTCGAGACCAGCACGATGCCATTCAGCGCGATGCCATTATTGATCAGATAGCCTGACAGGCCGGCGGCGCGCGTGGTGCCGTAGCTTTCGCCGGCGATAAACAGCGGCGACATCCAACGCTCATAGTGTGACAGGTACAGCCGAATGAACTGGCCCACCGACTCGATGTCGCCCTTCACGCCCCAGAATTTTTTCCCCAGCTCTGTTTTTACTGGACGGCTGTAGCCGGTGCCGACTGGATCTATGAACACCAGGTCAGTCTGGTCAAGCCAGGTGTCCTGATTGTCCTCGAGCTCAAAGGGCGGCTGCGGCATGTCGCCGTCGGGTTCCAGCTTCACTTTCCTTGGGCCAATCGCCCCCATGTGCAGCCACACCGAAGACGAGCCCGGCCCGCCATTGAAACAAAAAGTGAGAGGGCGAGCGTTGCCGCCGGGCGGATTGTCCATAGTATAAGCGATAAAAAAAATGTGCGCTTCTGTGACGCCGTCATCGTCCGTGATGGGCATCATGCCCGTTGTCGCCGTGTACTTCAGCTCTTTGCCCCGGACGTGGATCTCATGGTGAGTCACGACCGGCGGTCTATTATCTTCTTTCGCCTGGTCTTCTCCGGCCTTTGATTCTTTCGTTTGCTGCCGCTTGGCTGTGGAAGGTGGAGCCGTGGGCGCAGTAGATTTTTCGGATTGCCGTTCGTCCTGTTGCGCCGGCGCCGAAAGCGCGAAGCCCAACAGCAGGCTGACCAGAATCATGAACCGGAAATAACGCATGTTTCCCTCCGCAAATGAATGGGCTATCTTGTCACGACCGAACCCAAGAGGACAAGGGATGAGGAATTTATTTCACAGGCGCGCGGCGCCGTCAAAGAAAACTTTCTTCAAAAATGTTACATTATCAAATGTCCGATGCATTTTACATTAAGCAAATGTTTGCGGGCACCATTCATTTTCCAAAAAGGATTGAAATATGCACAAAGTTGTTTTGCTGCGTCACGGAGAAAGCGTCTGGAACAAGGAAAACCTTTTTACCGGCTGGACTGATGTTGATCTGTCGGATCGCGGCCGCGACGAAGCAAAAGAAGCCGGGCGCGTCCTGAAGGAGCAAGGCTACACTTTTGACCTAGCCTATGTTTCCCTTTTGAAGCGCGCCATTCGCACACTTTGGATCGCCCTCGATGCGATGGACCTGATGTGGATTCCCGTCGTCCGCGACTGGCGCCTGAACGAGCGGCACTATGGCGCCATGCAGGGCCTCAACAAGTCTGAAACCGCCGCCCAGTATGGAGATGCGCAATTAAAAATATGGCGCCGCAGTTATGACGTCCCGCCGCCCGCTCTTGAGGAGAGCGACCCTCGTTACCCGGGCCACGACCCGCGCTACAAGGGCTTGACAAAAGCCCAGCTTCCGTTGACGGAATGTTTAAAGGACACCGTAGCGCGCGTTTTGCCCTGTTGGAATGAAGTGATTGCGCCCGCCGTACAGCGAGGCCAGCGCGTGCTGATCACTGCGCATGGAAACAGCCTGCGCGGACTTGTAATGTATTTGGATAATATCTCAGAGCATGATATCGTTGAATTAAATATTCCAACAGGTGTACCGCTGGTCTATGAGCTGGATGATCATCTCAAGCCCATCCGGCATTACCACCTCGGTGACCCGGAGCGCGTGAAGAAGGCGGTGGAAGCCGTGGCGAATCAGGGAAAGGCAAAGTAGCAGGAGTGGAATAGGAAAAAGTAATAAGGATTGGAATCCAGGAGCCAAACAAAGCATCACCCCGCCGCATTTTTTCGGGTGTCAAGTACAAACCACGGCTGAGCGTTAATCTTCAACAGGCCTTACAGCCCGATTTCCTTCTTAACCTGGTTCCAAGGTATGCCTGGCTTTCCACCATTGCGCTCAATGGCGGTATTGAGGTCGCGCAGGTCCTCGCTGATTATCAATTCAAATTGCATGTGATCGCCGATTTAGGCGCGCTTCCGGAATCCCAGCGCTCTTAATTACTATCCTGTGAACATTTCACTGCCGCCCTCCCAAGATACTCCGCGGCGTCGCCCAATTCTTCTTCAATGCGCAAAAGCTGGTTGTACTTGGCAATGCGATCGGTGCGGCTGGCTGACCCCGTCTTGATCTGGCCGGTGTGCAAACCCACTGCGAGGTCGGCGATGAAAGCGTCTTCGGTTTCGCCGGAGCGATGCGAGACAACGGCCGTGTAGCCGTGGCGGCGGGCGAGCTCGATGGCCGCGATGGTTTCCGTCACCGTGCCGATCTGATTCAACTTGATTAAAATGGAATTGGCCGTGCCGCGTTCGATTCCCTCTTCCAGCCTTTCTGTGTTGGTTACGAATAGATCGTCGCCCACAAGCTGTACTTTGTCGCCCAATTCGTCCGTCAGAATTTTCCAACCTTCCCAGTCGTCCTGAGCCAATCCGTCCTCAATTGAAATAATCGGGTATTGCCTCACCCAATCCGCGTAGAGCTTTACCATTTCCTCCGCAGATTTTTTCGATTTATCAGACTTGTAGAAAATGTATTTGCCATCCTGAAACATTTCACTGGCCGCGGGATCAAGCGCCAGGCAAATGTCATGGCCGGGCGAAAATCCCGCCTGCTCGATTGCCTCCAGAATCAACTCCACCGCCTCAACATTTGATTTCAAACTGGGCGCGAAGCCGCCCTCGTCGCCCACGGAGGTCGAATAGCCGCGGTCCTTCAAAACTTTCTTCAAGGTGTGAAACGTCTCCACACCCATGCGCAGAGCGTCGGAAAAAGTTTCCGGGCCCACCGGCATAATCATGAATTCCTGGAAATCGACGGTGTTGTCCGCGTGGACTCCGCCGTTCAGGATATTCATCATCGGCACGGGAAGACGGCGGGCCTGCAGCCCTCCGAGATAACGATAAAGAGGGAGATGGGCGGAGCGTGCCGCGGCGCGGCAGACGGCCATGGAGACCGCCAAAATCGCGTTGGCGCCCAGCTTGCCTTTGTTCGGCGTTCCGTCAATGGCAATCATCAGGCCGTCGATTCGCGATTGCTCGCCGGCATCGCGCCCGCCCAACTCCCGCGCAAGAACGGCATTGATGGCCTCGACGGCATGCAAAACACCTTTGCCTTGATATCGTTTCTTGTCTCCGTCGCGCAACTCGATGGCTTCATGCTCGCCCGTCGAAGCGCCGGAGGGCACTGAGGCCCGGCCAAACGAACCGTCACGCAGATGCACGTCCGCTTCCACCGTCGGGTTCCCGCGCGAATCCAAAATCTCCCGGCCCACAATCAAATCAATCTCCGCCATAAGGAAGGCTCCTTTGCTTGAATTGGAAACTTTGAATTCTAACACAAGGTCAGCGATGCAGTGAAAACGATGGCCGGGCGGTAGTGACTTAATTTATCGCCAATAACTCCGAAACGTAGAGGACGTGACGCCTCATCCCCCGTGCTCGGGGCCCCCGTCCCGCGCCGGCTGGTGAAAGCGCCGACCGCAGTCCACCCTCTCCCCTCGGAGAGGGTAAGACATCACGAGCCTAGCCTTCTCCTGGGGGAGAAGGTGGCCGACGGAGGAGGCCGGATGAGGGGTTCTTGTGCACACGAGCACCGCATCCCCCGATCTTCGGCGGTCGACGGGTTTGATTAACTGAAAGTGAAAACTGAGTCATTACCGGCCACGCGATACTTGTGAAGATTGTGGGGACAGGGCTAAAGCTAAAGTGACCTTTTTTCAATCACCCAATGGCTCAAACCAACAACCACTCATTTTTCTAATCCGGCTGCTCGAACATCCTTTGCTCGGGGACAATAACAACGATGCCGCTATCGGAAACGAAGTATTTTTTTCGATCTTCTTCCAGGTTAAATCCGATTTCTGTTCGTTCGGGGATATGGATGTGGCGGTCGATAATAGCGCGGCGGATGCGCGAGTACCGGCCGATATGCACGTGGGAAAAAAGGATGGAGTTCTCGATTTCAGTGTAACTGTTCACACGGACGTCCGGAGAAATAACGCAATTGGTCACGCGCCCGCCGGAGATGATGGATCCCATTGAAACAATCGAGTCAATGGCCACGCCCATGCGCCGGCCCTCCTGCGCGAAAACAAATTTGGCGGGGGGATACTGGCGCTGGTAAGTGCGCAGGGGCCAGTGGTGGTCATAGAGGTTGAACACCGGGGAAACCGCCACCAAGTCCATGTTGGCTTCGTAATAGGCTTCGATGGTGCCGATATCCCGCCAGTACATGGCCTCGGTTTGATTTTCGTCCACAAAATTGTAGGAATAAACTCTGTGCTTCCGGATGAGTTTGGGAATAACATCCTTCCCGAAATCGTGACGGGAGTCCGGGTCAGCCGCGTCCGCGATCAGAGCGTCGAGCAGCAGGTCACGATTGAAGCAATAGATTCCCATCGAAACATTACATTTGCCGGGATTGGTCGGGGAGGGCTTGGGGTTGGCCGGTTTCTCCGCCCAGCCAATGATGCGGCGGTTGGAATCGATTTCGGCGATGCCGAACCGGGAAGCTTCCGCCAAATCAAATTCCAGAGTGCCAATGGTGAGCTCGGCGTTGGCGTCGGCATGCTGGTTGAGCATCAGTTGGTAATTCATTTTGTAAACGTGGTCGCCGGAAAGAATCAGGACGTATTTGCAATCCTCACTTCCTATCGAATAAAGATTTTGGTACATCGCGTCCGCGGTGCCCTGGTACCAGGAATCCCCCACGCGCTTCATGGGAGGCAGGACATTCACGAACTCGCCCAACTCGTTCGCCAGGATGGTCCAGCCTTCACGGATGTGGCGATTGAGGGAAAGGGCCTTGTATTGCGTCAGGACAAAGATTCGCCGCAGCCCGGAATTGATGCAGTTTGAAAGGGTGAGGTCAACAATCCGATAAATTCCGCCGAATGGGACAGCAGGCTTTGCGCGGTCGCGAGTGAGCGGCAAAAGACGCTCGCCTTCGCCTCCCGCAAGTAAACATACCAACGTATCGCCTACCACGCCTTACGGTCTCCTTTGTTTAGGTCGCGAAGTCCCAACCGGCTTGGGTCAATACCATGTCGCATCGGATTCATGCAGCGAACCTTGCAAGGCCGCCATTATAGCAAAGCAAAGTAAAACCCAGTATTCGAGTTTTGAGAAACCCATGATCCGCTGGTGCCTGTCAAGTTGCGGCATCACGCTATTGTGTAAATCACAAATCCAGAATCAATGGGACATTAGTTTTTCAATCTCATCCACGGTGCGAGGCAGGCGCCGGGACAGGATTTCCGCGCCCGTTGCAGTAATTAAAAGATCGTCTTCGATGCGAACTCCGATTTTTTCTTCAGGGATATAGATGCCGGGTTCGTCGGTGATCACCATGTTGGGCTCGAGGGGCGAGCTGTAATCGGCGGGATCATGAACGTTTAAGCCGATGTGGTGGCCGATCCCGTGAATAAAATATTGACCCAGCGGTTTTCCGTGCAAGTCGCGTCCGTGGGTGTTGATGTAATTGAACGCAACATTCTGAAGGCTGTTTGACCCGCCGCGTCCCAGCGTCATGCCGGGTTTGGCAGCGGCCATCACGGCGTTTTGCGCGCCCAGAACAATCTGATAAATCTCGCGCTGGCGCGCTGTGAAACGGCCGTTCACGGGCAGCGTGCGGGTGATATCACTGGCGTAGCCACTGTAGGAGCCTGCCACGTCCATCACCACCACGTCGCCGTCGCGCATCTGGTGGTCGTCCTGGTCATAATGCAGGACGGTGGAATAAAACCCGGAGCCGACGATGGGCGGGTAAGAGGGCCACTCGCAGCCCCGGCGCTCGTATTCATAATTCATCAGCGCCGCGATCTGGTATTCCCAAACGCCCGGGCGCACGGCATCCATGGCCGCCAGGTGAGCGTCCACTGAGGCGTCCACGGCTTTGCGGATCAGCGCGAGCTCTGCCGGCGATTTCACCATGCGCATGCGCGTCAACAGGGGACGAACATCCGCCAGGGCCGCGAGCGGCGCGAGTTGGCGAAGTTTCGCAACCATTTCCTGCGTGAAATGTTCCTCGCCGCTTTCGGGTTGGGGCGTGAGCTCGGTGTAAATTTTGGGAAAAGTCTTCAGAGCTGCCTGAAGCTCGGCGCTAAACATCGATGTGCTTTTGACGATCGGAAACCCGGTGCGAGTGGTGGCGTCAGCGTCATCAGGGCCAAGCTTTGGCCCCGTCCATTTTTCCTGCCGGTAGTCGTGCGATGGGATAAAGAATATTTCCTTGTCGATTTCGCCACCGCCGTTTCCTCCCGCTGTCTTGGGGGCTTTGGGAACCAGCATGAGTATGCCTTCCGGCTCATTCCAACCGGTGAGGTAATAGAACATTTCGTTTTGACGAAACGTCGTGGTGGATACAGCGATTTCGTTCTCGTCATAGCCGAAAAGCACAACCACGCCGTCGCCAGTCTCGCGGACCAGGCGTGCGCGCCGGTCGTGATAGTCAGCGAGACTGCCTTTATCCCAGGCCTGGGCGGACGTGGAGGCAAGAATCGCTGTAACCATCACTCCGCAAATTTGCAGATACAAAAAGGCGCGAGGCTTGACTCTTTTCAAAAGACCTCCATGGAATCAGACCTTCAAAGAATAAACCCAAGGTCAAGCTGAAAAACAGGAAACTGGCGGGCAGAGGGAATAAAAACCGGGGATTGGAAATTATAGAGCGGTGGATGGGGCGCCACCTGCTACCGACGCTTTATTCTTACTGGCTAACTTTTCCGCGTACATGCGCGCGTCAGCTTCCGCGACAAGTTGTTCCGCAGACTGTCCACTGATATGCATGTGGAGGCCCAGGCTGAGGCCCATCGGCACTTCGCCAATGCGGTTGTTGCGGTTCCATTCTTCCACCTTCACATTGATCCGCCCTTTCACAAATTGCGCGCCCGGTTCGTCAGTTTCAGGCAGGATGACCAGAAACTCGTCTCCGCCATAACGGACCACAAAATCCGAACCGCGCACGCAGGACTTGAGAATGCCGGCCATCTGCGCCAGAACGTAGTCGCCCATCAAGTGACCGTATCGATCGTTCACTTGTTTGAAATTGTTTAAATCGCTCATGATCACGCCCAGCGGGCGTTTGTTCCTCTCCGCCCGGGCAATCTCGCCTTCCAGAAGGTCGCGAAGAAAACTACGGCTGAAGACGTTGGTCAAGGAATCAATCATGCTGGCGGATTGTTCCGTTTGCGCCGCGAGGGACTGTTGGATATTGATCAAGCGCAGCCTTCGCGTTTCTGCGTCGTGCCGCACCATGTAGAGTGTGACCAATACCACCACCATCATAATGACAAATAGAACCTGGGGGGGAATGGTGAGAACCAGTTCGTTGTGTTGCCAAAACGAATTTGGAGTCAGGAGAGAAAACGCGCCCAGGGCCAGAACCGCGCCCACAAAAATGATGGGAACCCACAAATCGCGCTTTTGCGATTCAATCTTGGTTAGCTCGGCTTGCAGCCGGGCCTTGGGCCCCAATTGTTCCGTTAACCCGGGCTGGTTAGCCACGCTCTCGCCTCATTGCCTGCTGTTTATTGAGATCGAAGAATCCACCGACCCAGAAAGTCGAGCCTATTATACGAGCCTACCGGGATAATGCAAGCGAAACCAACCCTTTGATTATATGGGGAGATGTTGGTTTAACAGTAAACCGGGAAATGGTTGCCGCGCGATTACGGAGACATTTTTTCGGCGATGGTCTTGGCTTGGGTAAATAACAACAGGTAATCGGGCCCGCCCGCTTTGGAGTCCGTGCCCGACAAGTTGAACCCGCCAAAAGGGTGCGCCCCCACCATGGCGCCCGTGCATTTCCGGTTCAGATACAAATTGCCGGCATGAAACTCCACCATGGCCTTTTCCAGTTTAAGCCGGTCTTTGGTATAAACCGCGCCGGTTAAACCGAATTCAGTATTGTTGGCGATCTCCAGGGCTTCGTCAAAATTCTTCGCTTTGATGATGGCCAGGACGGGTCCGAATATTTCTTCCTGCGCGATGCGCGACTTGGGTGATACGTCGGCAATAACTGTGGGCTGGATGAAGTGGCCCGGGCCGGAGCTTGCGTCTCCTCCCGTGATCACGCGGCCTTCCTCCTTTCCCGTGGCGATATATTCCAAAATCGATTTCCGGGCCGCCGCATTAATCACCGGGCCCATGTAAGTCGCCGGGTCGTCAGGGGACCCCACTTTGATCTTTTCCACGCGCTCTTTCAACTTCTGCAAAAAGGAATCGTAAACGGATTCCACCACAATGGCGCGCGAGCAGGCGGAGCATTTCTGGCCCTGGAAACCAAAGGCCGAAGCCGTTACACCCTCGGCGGCGGCATCGAGATCCGTTTCACTGTCCACAATAATGGAATCCTTGCCGCCCATTTCCGCCACTACGCGCTTTACCCAGATCTGCCCGGGCACGTGTTTGGCGGCCAGTTCATTGATGCCCAACCCCACTTCTTTGGAACCCGTGAATGCGATGAAGCGCGTCCGCGGGTGGCTCACCAGGACATGGCCCACCGTGCCGCCGGGCCCCGGCACGAAATTCACCACGCCGGGCGGCATGCCCGCTTGCTCAAGAACCTCCATGAATTTGTAGGCGATGGTGGGGGAATCGCTCGACGGCTTCAGCACCACCGTGTTCCCGGCAACAATCGAGGCGCCCGTCATTCCGGCCATGATGGCCAGGGGAAAATTCCAGGGCGGAATCACCACGCCCACGCCCAGTGGAATGTAACGCAGGAAATTTTTCTCGCCCGGAACCGGAGTGAGAGGCGGGGGGTTGGCCAGGCGCAGCATTTCCCGGCTGTAATATTCGCAAAAGTCGATTGCTTCGGCGATGTCGGCGTCCGCCTCCGCCCATGACTTGCCGACTTCAAATACCATCCAGGCGGCGTAGTAAAACTTTCTGTCGCGCAGGATTTTTGCGGCCGCTAGCAGCAGTTCCACGCGCGCTTCCGCCGGCGAGCGTCCCCACGTTCGGAAAGTTTCATCGGCGGTGAGGATGGCGCGTTCCGCAAGCTCCGCAGTGCCTTTGGAAAAAACTCCAACCACTTCGTCCTTTTGCGAAGGGTTGTAGGAACTAAACTTTTCCTGCGTCTTGATGCGCTGGCCGCCGATCACCAGATCGTATTCCTGCCCCAGTTCTTTCCGGACTTCCTCCACCGCTTCCTTCATCGCCTGAAAGTGTTTGGAGTTTCCCTTGAAATCGCACAAAGGCTCGTTTTTGAAACCAGGAAGATTCATGGACAATCCTCATTGAATATCAGTTGTCAACCGCCACTTATAGACAATAGCACGAGTCAAATCCACAACGGGCAACGGGTCACATTTTTTAAGAATTTTATTTCTTGATGAAATCAAGTGAAGCTGAATTCATGCAGTAACGCAAGCCTGTGGGCTGTGGGCCGTCATTGAAAACGTGTCCGAGATGCGCGTCGCACTGGGTGCACCGCACTTCATCCCGAACCATGCCAAAGCTCATATCCGAATCGACGGTGACATTCTCCTCTGCAATGGGCGCCCAGAAACTCGGCCATCCGGTGCCTGATTCGAATTTTGTATCGGAGCTAAACAATGCGTTGCCGCAGCAGACGCAGCGGTAAATTCCTTTTTCGTGCTCGTTCCAGTATTTGCCGGTAAACGCGCGTTCGGTTCCCTGTTTTCGCGTCACTTCGAATTGCTCCGGCGTGAGCATCTGTTTCCATTCCGCATCTGTCTTTATCACTTTTTCAGCCATCACTTTTCCTTTCTTCCCGCCTGAATTGTCAAACTCAACCAGGGAGACCAAACCCGGCTGGCCCCTGCCCACCGTGTTCCTGGATATTTTGTGAGGGTGGCCAAGCCCCAACAGCGCCAGGAGATTTTCACCCTTTGCCATCAGTACGGCGAAGGCCAACCCGCTTATGATGAAAGCGCGGCGGGACGAACCGGTTTGGATTTGGCCGTTATCGGGACTTGGTGAGTTTAAAAACATCAATCGCTCCCTGTCAAAGCTTATCGCTTATCAGCCAGCCCAGATCATTCCAGCAAATCAAAGCAGCTGAACCTGCGCGCACCCTGCATTAACATGAGATGGATTACCCGCCTGTTTGGTTGCAGAAATTCCGTCTGCTTGGTGGCGACCAGCTTTTCGTTTCCTGATCGCATCAGAACCCAGCCCTATTATGCATTGGCATCTGTGGTAAGTTTGTGGAGGCGGGCGCTGGCCAAACTTGCTGAGCTCACCCGGCACATGCGCAAAGAGAATTCGATCATTGGAGCGGGTAGGGCAGAGTTCACGCTCTTTGAACTCCACGGCTCGTGACTGGACAAGATATTAAATAATCCTTCAAATGGCATTATCTCTATTATGAACATTCGATTTCCGCATTTCGGGCAGGGTGAGGGGCAAATTTGTCAAAATGCAGCAGAGTTTCAAAAACCGGAAGTCTGTGGCTTAAATATTAGCCTCGGTCAGCGTCCGTCAACTGACGGATTCTGGCCATGGGTTCTTGGGTTGAAAGGTGTATGAATTGGTGTTAAGGTGGCGGGTGTCCCCATAAAAGGGGGAGGGCAGAAGGCAGTTCCGACAACTGGAGGTCAACATGAGTAACTACTCCCGGCGTGATTTTCTGAAGACCGGACTTGCCACCGTGGCGCTGGCTGGTGCGGGAAGCTTGTCCCTCAAAGCGGCGCGCGAATCCGCGACGGACTTCGTGACGCTCGGCAAGTCAGGAGTGAAGGTGACGCGGCTGGCCTTTGGCACCGGAACGATGAGCGGACAAGTACAGCGCGACCTGGGACAGAAGGAATTTACCAGGATGGTTCGCTACGCCTACGATCAGGGTATTCGCTTCTTTGAGACCGCGGAGAGTTACGGCGACATGCATCGGATGCTCGGCATCGCGCTGGGCGGTATTCCACGGGACAGCTACCGATTGATGTCAAAGGTGACCACGCGGGATGGTGTGGACCCGATGGAGAAAATCGATGAGCTGCGGAAACTCGCCAAGACCGAATACTTTGACATCATGCTGCTGCATTGGCAGCACGAGGCCACGTGGCCCACTGACAGCGGTCGCTGGCAGGACGGCATTCTCACAGCTCAACTGAAGCACGCGGTGTTGAGCCACGGCGCCTCAGTGCACGGACTGCCGGCGCTCCGCCAGGTGCCGGACAACAAGTTCCTCCAGGTGGCGATGATCCGGATGAATCATAAAGGCGTGGCCATGGACGCCGAGGATTACATGACGCACGGATTGGGCAACGTGCCTGAGGTGGTGACGCACGTGCATGAGGCTCACAAAGCGGGCATGGGCGTGATCAGCATGAAACTGGTGGGTGAGGGTAGATTTACAACCCGCGAGGATCGCCAGGCGGCAATGAGATTTGCGTTTAAGAACGCGGGGGTCGATTCCGTGACGGTTGGGTTTAAGAATACGGTGGAAATCGACGAGGCCATTCAGAATGTGAATCTGGCGCTCGCGTGATGCGGTGTTGCTTCGCAAAAAATGGCTACCCCCTGAAGCGCATAGTCCCGATCCGAACTGGACTCTGCGGATTTTCTGAACCAATAATCGCAGAGTTTTTGAAGAACGAAACGCTGCGCTTGGACCTGCACTTTAGGGCATCCGGCCAATCCCGAATGACAGGTCCAGCCTGGTTCCTGTATCCTCTCCGAGATGAAGCAGGTGGCGGAATTGCTCAACGCGATGCGCGACGCGGGTTTGATTACTGACTACGCCATGTTCGGGGCGATTGCCCAAATGAGGTATACCGAGCCCGTGGCCACGCTGGACGCCGACGTCCTTGTAGCCGTGCCCTCGCCACAAAAATTGGATCTCCTAAAGCCCATCTACGCGTTCTGTGCTGCCCGGGGATATCATCCAGAGGGTGAGGCGGTTCAAGTGGGCGCATGGCCGGTGCAGTTTGTCCCAGTGTTCAGCACACTTACCGAGGAGGCTCTGGAACGAGCGGAAACCGCTGATTTCGAGGGTGTACCCGTTCGCGTGGTTCGCGCGGACCATTTGGCGGTGATCGCTTTGAGTGTCGGGCGCGCCAAAGATTATACGCGGATTCTGGGACTGCTGGAATCGGGCAGCGTCACCCCCGAGCAATTGGCGCAGCTCGCCGCCCGGCACGGATTGGCGGATGCGTGGACACGCTTTGAAGCGAGATTCTTGAATGACTGACCTGCGCGACTTGTTCGAACGCCGCGCCGCATGGCAACGCGGACGCGCGGCGCTGACATGGCCGGAGAAAATTCGCATGGCAGAAACCCTTCGCGAAGTCGCGGCACAGCTTCTCCGTACAAGGCCACCTTTGACGACTGGCGTTTCGACAACGAAGAAACCTGCCCGTGGTGGATTCCCGCCAAAGCAGAACCTGGGGCCACCGCTTTCGCGGGAATGACTGCTCTTGCGAGCGCTCGAACCTCGCGAAAGACGCCAATACTGGACACTCGCCGACCTCGCGAAACCGCTCATTCGTCCTGAGTCGTGCCTTCAAACAGTTGGTTCATTTCGGCAAACGGAATCGCTCGCTCAGTAAACGCGGAATAGGCGCCGGTTTCCAGCAGTTCTTTGGCGACGTGTCGCGTAAAGCCCATCGCGGCGCGCATGGGTCCAGAGCCGACACTCACCCGAGCGACCCCAAGTTTTTCAAGCTC